>JAYUJM010000073.1:0-33099 GCA_043765175.1 Pseudobdellovibrionaceae bacterium
AGGTGCAACTTGAATCAAAAACCGCGGCTTAGCCACTGACAAAATCAATCAAAGTTTACAATTGTGAAACTTAAACAGATTCGATTAAAAGGCTGCAAATTCGAACTACAAACTCATAGATTGCATGAGATCTTTTTTTAATTGATTAAATCGACTTAAATCTAGCTCGACTAAAGATTTAACACTAAAGTTTTGAATGGCTTGGCTCGACATGACAGTCCCTGTCACAACAGCTTGTTTCAAATCGTTCCATGTGGGCGTTCCTTGAACATTTTTTGTAATGTAACCAAAAAATCCGCCAGCAAAACTGTCGCCGGCTCCAGTTGGGTCAATAACTTCTTCGACTATTAAAGCTGGGCAATTAAAAAATCCGTCATCTTTTGAATAAAGCATCGAACCATATTCACCTTTTTTAATAACTATATACTTAGGCCCTAAAGATGAAATGTTTCTCAAAGCTTTATATAAATTCTTTTCATTTGAAAGCATCTTAGCTTCAGTTTCATTCATGAAAACAATATCCACTTTACTAATTACTTTTAACAATTCATCACGTTTTGACATAATCCAATAATTCATCGTATCCATTCCAACAAAAATTGGTTTTTCAATTTGAGAAAGAACTTGAAGCTGAGAAAGCGGATCCATATTTGCTAAAAATACATGTGACGTTTGCTTATAAGCGTCAGGCACTACAGGTTTAAAATCAGCAAAAACATTAAGTTCTGTTTTATAAGTTTCAGCTTCGTTTAGATTTTTTTCATAACTGCCTTCCCAATGAAAAGTTAATCCCTCTACAGATTTAATTCCATCAATATTTACTTTACGTTGAAGCAATATATCACGATCAATTTGTCTATAATCAGAGCCGACAATTCCCACTACTTTGACCTGGGCAAATAAACTTGCAGCTATTGAAAAATAATTAGCAGCTCCACCTAAAGCTTTTTCAGTTTTACCCGACAAAGTTGTTACAGAATCGTAAGCTAAACTACCGATGACTAAAAGATCTTGCATTTGTGCCTCCAATTTTTGAATTAGAAATATCCATTTTATCAGGATGTTCAATTTTCGTTGCTAGTTGTCCACAGGCTGCAAAAATATCGCGACCCATTGTGCGACGAAGTAAAACTTGAGCCCCTAAGCGCATAGCTTCTGTATGAAATGCTTGAACTGTTTCGTCAGATGGTCGTTCAAACCCAGAGCCTGGATGTTCATTAAATGGAATTAAATTAATTTTGCACGGAACATCTTTTAAAAGCTTCACTAATTTTTGAGCGTGATCAATTTGGTCTGTAATTCCTTTTAATAAAACATACTCCATCGTTATTTTTTCGCCAGTAGCACGATAATATCTTCTACACTCGTCTAATAATTCTTTTAATGGATACTTTTTATTAATCGGCATCACTTGAGATCGAACTTCATCAGAATATCCATTTAAACTGACAGCCATTCGTACTTTAGCTTCTGCAACCTTATACATTTCGGGAATAATTCCAGATGTTGAAACTGTAATTTTTTTCAATGATAAATTAATTCCCCACGGAGAATGAATCACGTCAATAGCTTTAAAAACTTCCGTTGAGTTATCTAATGGTTCACCCATTCCCATAAAAACAATATTTGAAATTCGTTGTCCTTTACCTTCTTTAAGTAAAGAATCGTGAACTTGCATAAATTGACCAACAATTTCATCAGCAGTTAAGCGACGTTTTAATTTTTGTTTTCCAGTAAAACAAAAATGACAGCCCATATTGCAGCCGATTTCTGAAGATATACAAAGTGTTAATCGATCATCTGATGGAATTAAAACAGCTTCAATAGTGTTTCCATCTTTAACATCAAATAAAAATTTTTGTGTTCCATCAATACTAATCAGATGTTTGATAACTGGTGGCAATTGAAATGTAATTAAATTTTTTAACTCTGCTCGCAAATCTTTGGATAAATTAGACATGCCTTCAAGCTCAGTGACACGTGATTCGTAAACCCATTTATAAATTTGTTGTGCTCGAAATTTTTCTTTTCCGTATTTTTTAAGATACGCTTGAAGGGATTCTAAGGTAAATGAATAAAAATTAAAGACTTCGGAAGATTCCGTATTTATTTCCATCGGCATCATGGCCAACTCCTTTGAAGGTTATTACACCTGTAAATGTATTTAAAACAGATATTGGTTTCACTGATTTTGTAAAAAAATTCAAGTTAAAAATGACCTAATTACGTCCTAATCGACTAAACTTAATGTCAGATCGAGGACCCAAGTCAATTTTACAAATAAAGCGATATATTTTTCAGTGTAATCTGAACCTGATGTTCCGATGCCAGCAAATATTTTTTTATCTTCATATTTATACATTCCAGTTAAAAATTGGGCTTCTGCTTTTTTAGGGCCTAATTCTTGATAAAATTCTAAAAGCCCTAAAGTCAATTGATCAGTTATTTCATGACCTAAAAAAGCAATTTTCTTTTCTAAATTAAGCTGATCTTTGGAAAGTAACAACAAAGAAGAGTACTCCATAAAAAGCTGATTATCATCACGAATTTGATATCGATCTTTTTGATACTGTAATAAACTCACAAATCCTGAATAAGATAAAGCTAAATTTATTTTCCAGTAATCTCGATTTAATTCATTTTCACAGTTCACTAAATCACAATCAAAATAAGCAGTCTTTTTGATATGTCGATCTATGTATTGTGAACCAAAAGTAACACCGAAGATTGAGATTGGAAATATTTGCAACTCGACAGCGGCACCATTAATCAAACCAGAAATATCTGCTTGTACTTTTGGTCGAATATATCCATACATCCAGGATTTTTTCTCTGGTGGTTTTTCAGAAGTTTTTTCAATATCTAAATCTGATTGCCCCCAAAGCTTGTAATTATAAGCTAAACCGAGACTAATACCAGTACCTACTGGATTATACAAAGCGGAAGCCGAAAGCTTTTTTTCTAAAAATGCCTGCGATTGTAAACTTAAAAAAATAAAAATTAAAAATAATTTAACCATACAAAATCCTATTTAATTTCTGCCACTAATTCATTAGCAAAACACGGTACACAACCAACTTTTCCTACTACTATTCCTGCCGCATAATTAGCCAAAACGCAAGCCTCGGCCAACTTTAGTCCCGAAGCAATCCCCAATGAAAGCGCAGCAATAACAGTGTCCCCAGCGCCTGTCACATCAAATACCTTTTTTGCAAATGTAGGCACTTGCACAGGATCAGAGTTATAAGAAAAAATGGACATTCCATTTTGACCCTGAGTTAACACAACATCATGGGCTTCAGTCATTTTTTGCAACTTACGACCTACTTTAAATACACCGTCTGACACATTTTCTATTTCATCTTCGTTGATAGCCGTCAATGCAAGGGCTTCATTATAATTCGGCTTAATCAGATTAACGCCTTTATAAAAATCTGCATTTTGAGTTTGATGGGGATCAACCATAAGATACTTTTTACTATCTTGAGCTAATTTGATAATTTTTTTTATTAAACCTTTAGAAAACAAACCCTTTGCATAATCTTCAAGAATAATAACATCACTCTGATGTAGAACTTTTTCAATTTGTTTGAAAATTTCATCTTCTGTTTCTGCTGATAAATTTTTCTTAACTTCATGATCTACTCGAACAAGATGATGATGCCCCGATATAATTCTTGTTTTTCGTGTCGTAGGCCGATTATTTTCAATAACTAAATGAGCAGTACTTACATTTGAATCACTCAGCATTTTTTTTAATTTGACTGCGCCATCATCAGAACCAATAACTGAAACCAAATGCACTTGGCCACCAAGACTGACAATATTCTGTGCCACATTCGCGGCTAGTCCTAATCGCTTATCTTCCTCTTGCACTTCAAGTACGGGAACAGGGGCCTCAGGACTGATACGCTTAACAGCACCCATAATATATTCATCGATTCCAACGTCTCCAATAAGAAGTATTTTAAATTGATTAAACTGAGAAATTTTTTCAAGAATTCGATCTCGCACACCTTGATCAACATTAAATTTCTGAATCATATTTGACATTTACGAACCCTCTGCAGATACTTCCAACAATGAAATTTTCTTCAGGATCAAGTCAATCACAAAAACATAAAAATCACAATCTGATATATTTAAAAGATTGGATTTCACCTCAAGAAAAACAAATATTTTTAAAATACTTAACTGCTATATATCCAATTTGGGAAAATCGCTTTTCCGAATCTAATCCAGCTCCACAGGGTGAAAGCAATCGACAATTACTAAGACCAGTCTACTGGCTTGGAAATTGGCAATTTGCATGTTTAGATTATTATCATCCACCAAAAGGTATTTATAATAGATGCGTTCATGCTGAAAATTACCCAGTCGTCATTTCAAACTGGCTAAAAAAAATAGAATCTTTAGTTCATGAAAAAATGAGCGATCGAGATATTCCAAAAAACTGGAGCCTCAATACTTGTCTTATAAATTACTACGGTGATAAACTGACTGAAATCGATGGCCAAATTAAAAAAACTGACTCGGCCAGAGTAGGTGAACATAAGGATTTTGAACCTGGTCCAATAGCTTCGATTTCATTTGGCGAAAAAGCACTTTTTCAATTTGTACGAAGCTCAGGAAAACAAAAAAGCAGCAAAGTCGTCTTACAACAATGGCTTGAAGATTCAAGTTTACAGCTATTTGGCGGAGACAAATTTAAAAAACAACTTTTTCATCGTGTTCAAAGAGTCGAAGAAAAAGCTAAAAATATTTTTGATGTCAACACAAAAAATTTTGAAACAAGAAGAATTAATTTAACTTTTCGCTATGTTCCCCGAGAACATATTCAGCCATTATCAAAACTTCCGACACATTTGCAAAAAGACATTTCAACCTACGTTAATGAATTAGCTTCAAAATCTGAATTTTGGAAATCTGAAATTTCAAACTCATCAAATCCCCTCAACAGATCTTTTCACTAATTCTACTAAAAAGGGCCACTGGTATTCTTCGGCCAATGAACAGTGAAAACCTTTTAAATCAACGAACTTGGTATTTTTAAAAACACCAGGTTGTTTTTTTGAACGAATCATTTCTGTATTAAGATCATTAAAAACCACTTGATCATCTGCTGTTGAAACGATGGTTATAGGTGTTACTTTGTTTTCAAACACTGGCCAAAAATGATTAAATTTAAATAAACCCTGACTGCTGTTTAAATGCTTTTTAAATTCTGACGGCAATTTGACTTCACCAAATTCTTTTTCAAAATCATTTACAGAAAAAAGCGGCTTTATTCTTTTTTGATCAAGCCATTGAAACACAGCAGGCGCAAATAATGGCTTTAAATTAAACAACATAGGCCACAAATTAATTTTTGCCAGCTTTTCATCTTTTTGTTTTATAGCCTGAAGTCTTCTGCTATTCCATAGGTCGGCAAATGCATTTTTCAATCCAGGTTCCGATAAACGATCAAAGTTTTTTTGTAAGCTAACTAATGGACAAAATACCGTAGATGATTTTAAAAGATGATTCATTTTTTCATCTAAATATGTAGCTAAAAAAATACCTTCAGAACCCATACTAATACCCATTAAATGAATCGATGAAACTTGATTGACCCAATCAAATTTTTTTTGATGAATTAAATTCAAGATATAACTTGTGTGCAAACCTTCTTCTGTGCCCCCAACACTAAGTTCATTATTTTCTACAATAAATCCATGGCTAGTTAAACTTTCTATCATTAAAACGTGATATCCTAATTCTTGATAAAGAATTCGAATTAAAAACTTTTCAGCTAAAAATTCATCGCGATTACCGTGAATACCCATTCTAAAAATAATTAATGGCTTTTTTTTGTTAGAATGAAGTCCTAATAAACCACGGACTTTGATTTTATTTTGAATAACCAAATCAATGTTTTTAAAATTATATTTTTCAATAGCATCAAAATCAAAAAATAATTTACTTCGAAATGAATCAAAAAAATTAAGTTGATACTGTGCCCGACATTGGTCTGGCTGAAGAATTTTACTTTGCAAGTTTTGTTTACAAGTGTCACTCATTGTCAAATCAGGTGACCATCTTGGTATTTGATTCATAATTTTTAAAATAATTTTCGGATAAGAACTTAAAGTTTCATCAATTCTTTGTCCAAATGCATTTAAAGTCATAAAAAAAATCAGAATTAGATATTTCATTTAGTACTGCTCATGTTTCGCCGAGTTATATTTTTTTCCTCTCGACAGTTTATAATGTGTTTTCTACAATAACAACCATTACAAGGAGATAACTTCCCATGGCTGCACCACAACCTAATTTAAATCCACACTCTGAATCTCATTTGAATGGCCCGCTTTTTCAAAATGCAATGGCCACTTTTAAAGACGCTGCAAAAATAATTAACTGCGACCCAAATATTATGGAACGTCTACAAAGACCTCGTCGATGTATCACAGTTTCTGTACCTGTTCGAATGGATGATCATTCCGTCAAAGTTTTCACTGGCTATCGTGTCCAGTACAATGCCACACTTGGCCCCTATAAAGGCGGAATTCGCTATCATCAAAACGTTGATTTAGCAGAAGTTGTAGGACTTGCTTCACTTATGACTTTTAAAAATTCTGTTTTAGGATTACCACTTGGCGGAGCAAAAGGTGGCATTTGCGTAGATCCCACTTTATTATCGCGAGCTGAAAAGCAAGGATTAACTCGAAGATATACTTCTGAAATTTCGCATTTTGTAGGACCTACAAAAGATATTCCGGCACCTGATGTGGGAACTGATCCACAAACAATGGCTTGGTTTATGGATACTTATTCTCAAGAACAAGGTGGCTATGCACAACCTGGAGTTGTGACTGGTAAACCAGTTGAAATCGGTGGATCACTTGGACGAAATCATGCGACTGGTCTTGGAGTGATTTATGTTTGTGAACGAGCCATGGAAATGAAAGGTCAAAAAATTTCTGGATCACGTATTGTGATTCAAGGATTTGGTAATGTCGGATCTTTTGCCGCAAAATTTGCCATTGAACGAGGAGCAACAATTATTGCTGTCAGTGATGTTAGTGGTGGATATTTTAATGGTGACGGCTTAAATGTGAATGAGATGATCGAATATGTTAAACAAAATAAAAGTTTAAAAGGCTACACGAAAGCACAAAATATTTCGAATGAAGAATTACTTGTTTTAGAATGCGATGCTCTTTTACCTTGTGCGCTTGAAGGCCAAATTGATACTCACAACGCAGAAAAAATTAAAGCTAAATTTATTATCGAAGGAGCCAATGGCCCCGTAACAAGTGCCGCTACAAAAATTTTAGATCAAAAAGGAATTTTTATTGCTCCTGATGTGATTGCAAATGGTGGTGGTGTTATTGTTTCTTATTTTGAGTGGGTTCAAGATATCATGTCTTTTTTCTGGGATGAAAGCGATGTTGATCAAAAATTAAAAGGAATTATATTAAAAGCTTTTGATAATGTTCATAAGTTTAAAAATGAAAAAAATGTAGACATGCGCTCAGCAGCCATGGCTGTTTCAATCCAACGATTAGAAAAAGCTATGCTTCTTCGTGGATTATATCCAAGATAATGTTTAAAAAACCCTGGTTGTGGTTACCGGCAAAGTGGGCTCACGATCTAAGCCCACTTGGATTAAAGCTCGTTTCTTTTGTTATAAATAAAAAGACAACTCCAGCATGGAATTCAATAAAATATAAAAATCTGAATTTCAAAAACCCTCTAGGCTTAGCCGGAGGGGTCGATAAAAACGGAACTCAATTGATTGAATGGCAAAACTTGGGAGCTGGTTTTATAGAAGTCGGTACCATAACACCAAATCCACAAAGTTCGAACCCAGGACACATTATTCAACGTGATTTGAAAACAAAATCACTTTGGAATAAAATGGGATTTCCATCTAATGGAAAAGATATTGTTTTAAAAAATATTATAAAAACAAAGGAAAAATTAAACATTCCCTTATTTATTAATATTGGAAAAAATCGCACTACAAAAAATGAAAATGCAGCAGATGATTATTCTTTATTGATGAAAGATTTTTTTCATTTAGCTGATGCTTTTGTGATTAATATAAGTAGTCCTAATACACAAAACCTTCGTGAATTATTAGAACCCAAAAAACTACATTTTTTTTTAAAAAATTTGACAACCAGTTACCAGACTTTAGTCACAAATTCAGCCATAGCGCCACTTATATTAATTAAACTAAGTCCTGATATTGATGATATTCTTATCGAACAAACTTTGGAAATTTGCTTTCAACATAATATTGATGGCTTTATTTTAACGAACACCACTCTCAATCGATCTACTGCTGCATTTTACCCTGTTGAAGGGGGTCTTTCAGGTTTGCCATTAAAAGACCAGTCGCTTCATCTTCTTAGAAAAACAGTTCACTATTGTCAAAAGATGAATACAAAAAAAATGGTCGTATCTGTCGGAGGAGTGATGACAGCAGACGATGTTTTTGAAAGAATATCCTTAGGTGCTGATCTTGTTCAGGTTTACTCGGCTTTAGTTTTTGAAGGCCCCCTCTTTTTTAGAAAGGTCGAAGACATTGCAATACAAAGAGCCATCCAAGGAACAAATTAAAGATCTTTCCCAGGAAAAATCGATTAAGCCTCGGGTTAAAAAAAATTGGATTCCTGTAGTTGCTGGTTGTTTGAAAAAGAATGACATGATTCTGATCGGCCAAAGACCAACGACTCATTCGTTAGGTGGTCTATGGGAATTTCCCGGCGGAAAAATTGAACTTGGAGAATCCCCAGAAATTGCACTTGCACGAGAACTTCAAGAGGAACTTGGAATAGAAGCCGAAGTGGGCGAGCTCAAAATTGCATGTACACATTCTTATGGCGATGTGGGAATTCTTATTTTATTTTATGAAATTCTTTTCTGGAAAGGTGAACCTAAAGCTCAGCATCACACCGAACTTGAATGGATTTTTCCAAAAGATCTTCATCTTAGAAAAATACCTGATGCCAATCGAAAAAACTTAGGTCGTATTTTTAGTGCACTTGGGCTTAAGACATAAGCTCAACTTATGGAATTTTTTATGTCTGATCAAAAATTAAAAATTTGCCTAGTCGGTCAAAAAATTCAAATTCAAAGCAGATCCTCAGACACAGGATTACTTTGGCCAATAGCGCAAGGTTTAACTAAGTTAGGCCATGATGTCACAATTATTTCTGACAGTTCTTATTTAAAAAAAGCAGAAGTATTGCGTGATCAAATTAAAGCTTACTATTTGTATGATGAACAAAATTATTATTCAAAATCAATATCATTTCAAAAATTAATTTATAAAAAATTCATTCAACTTCACAAAAAAAACAATTTTGACTTAGTTCACAGTTTAGACGACAGTGGCTATGAAATTGGACGACACAAAAAAGCCATCGGCATACGTATGGCCTATGATATTAACGCTATTCATTTATCGACTTTGTTTTCTATACTTACAGAAAATAATGGAAGCCTCCAATCACTGATCAAAACAAGTCTCAAGATTGGTTTTAAATTTTTGCAAAAATATTTTTTATATGATCGATCATTATTACAAACAGCAGATGGAATGTTTACGACGACTTCACAACAAAGAACTTTATTAGAAAATTACTATCTTTACCCTGATTATCACACTTATACCGTACCTTATGGCATTCATTTAGGAAGTCTTGATGAACGCTCAGAGCCCGAAAATTTAAAGCTCAAGTACCAAATTCCAGAAAATTCGGGGCTTGTTATCGCTTTTTCTGATTTTTCAAGCTCAACTGAACTTGAACCTTTGCTTCAAGCTTTTAAAAAAATTTTACTTAAAGATTCTAATTTTTATTTAGTTATTTTAGGTGATGGTTCTCAGTGGAAAAAAACAGAATATTCGATTTTCAAAAATGTTCTCAGTAGCCGCGTAAAGTTGATCAACGATGCAGAAGATTCAGATCTACTCAATTTTATTTGCGCATGCGATGTTTATGTTAATCTCAGCGCAAGAACGACAGGGCTTGAACCAAGTATGATTGAAGCGATGGCTCAAAAAAAAATCGTTATTAGTTCAGAACTAAGTCCGATTTCCTCATATATTACTCATCAAGAAAATGGTTTTCTAGTACGTCCTGCTGATCAAGAAATGATAACCAAACTTTTGACTTCTATACTTTATAAAAAAAATGACTTTGATTATTCTGCAATCGGAGAATGTGCACGAAGCAAGGTTTTAGATTCTTTCAACCGTGAAAATATGATTAACGCGCTAGTTCAATCCTATAATCAAATAATCAGCAAATCGCACTCCCCTAGACCAAAAATTAAACGCCGCGACAGCTAAAATTAATGCTCATTTTTATTGTTTAACTGGTTAAATAACTTAATAATATAAGGGATTTAGGGGACTCAATGACAAAAGCAGACTTAATAAATTCAGTATCTGAGAAAGCAGGAATAACTCGAGTCAAAGCCGAGGCTGTTGTGAATACTATATTTGATTCAATGGTTGAGGCCCTGATGAAAGATGATCGCATTGAAATTCGTGGTTTTGGATCATTTGTTAACCGCGAATATGATTCCTACAAAGGACGAAATCCAAGAACAGGAGAAGTTATTTCTGTCGAAGAAAAAAAACTTCCTTTCTTTAAAGTCGGTAAAGAACTTAAAGACTCATTAAATAAATAATTAATTCAAAATTTGATCTATTTTAGATATTTTTTTTAGCGCCATGTAAAGGCGATCTAAACCTAACGCTATTCCTGCGCTCGGTGGCATTCCCTGTTCTAAAGCTTTAAAAAATTCCTCATCAAGTTCAATCATTTTTTTTCCAGCTTGTTTCTTTTTAATCAGATCATCAATCGAACGCTGACGCTGTAAAACTGGATCATTCAACTCGTGAAAAGCATTTGCTAATTCAAGTCCGTTCCAATAAACTTCAAATCTTTCAGCCCATCCTGAATGATCAATACGCGCCAAAGCAGCTTGATAAGGCGGATATTTTTCTACAAATACAAGCCTATCTGCAGGCCATTTATTTTCGATTAATTCACAAAAAATTATATAAAAGTAATCATCAATTGTCTGTGCCGAATGAACATCTACTTTAAACTTCAAAGCTAGGTGTTTTAATTCTTCCTGCGTCGACTGTGGCGTTAAATTAAAATCACAATATTTTTTAAATAATTCAGATATTGTAAATGTAAGAACTTCTTTTGGCCGACTCACTTTAAGTTGATCAGCCAAATATTCAATAAATTCAATAACATCATGCTTGATAGTCGGTAAAAGTGTATACGCTCGATACCACTCTAACATTGTGAACTCAAAATGATGTTTATCCGTTTTTTCGCCATTTCGAAAAACTGATGCGACTTCAAAAACTTTTTCAGCTCCTGAAGAAAGTAATTTTTTAAGCTCAATTTCAGGAGACGTCGGAAGATAAAATTTCTCTTTTTTTGAGCCTAAATTAAATTCAGTCTCGAAAACATCTATAGTGGGTTCAGTTCCAGGACACTTCACGAGTAAATTAGTTTTTGCTTCTAAAAACTTCTTTTCAATAAAAAATTGACGAGCTAATTGCAAGTATTCAAACCAATTTTTCTTTTTCAACCAGGGGTCAAATTCCATTTTATAAAACAGGGTATTTTCAGTCAAATTAGGCGCTAACAATACGAATTTTCCAGCTGGTAAAATAGCGACAAGATCACCATCAGCTAATAGATCAGAACCTTTAAAAGTCTTGTTTTCAATCGGCGACCAATCTGTCAAATGATAATTTCCCAGACGCAACTGATAAATTCGGCCAAATCTTAAGGCACCTCTTGGTGCTACAGGGTATTTAACCCAGTGCTCTTGTAAAAACTGTTCTCTCATTTTGCTCATTTAATAAAGATGACGTATAAAATTATTCTATGCAAATACATATTGAAAAACTTATTTCACAGCAATTTAAAAAATTACAAAGTAATTCTGACTTTTTAGCCTTTAAGTGGATCTCTGAAAAAACTCGCGATCTTTCTGTCAGAAATGGAAAACCAGAAAGCATTAATAGCTTTCACGATGAAGGACTTACAATCGAAATTATGAAAAATGGCCACATCGGCTATGGTTCAACTTGTGAACTCACTGAAACGGGAATACAAAAAGCTTATTCAGTCGCACATAAAATGACGGAGCTTTCTTCGGAAAATAAAGTATTTAATTTCAATTCTGCTATTAGACCGGCTTCAGTCGGAACATATAAATCGAATCGCATAAAATCTCTTGATCAGTTATCCATTGCTGAAATCTACGATTTCTTGAAAAAAATTTCACAAAAAATGAAAATTAATGATTCGATTATAAATGCTTCAGCTGATTCGATGGTGATTGAAACTCAACAAAAATATTTTAATACCTCGGGCGCTGATATTTTTCAAGATTTCAATATTGTCGTCAATGCCTTTGCTGCCACAGCAAAAAAGGACTCAGAAATCCAAACGCGCTCACATCATGGCGGCCGAGGAAATTGTTTACAGATTGGAGCTGAATTTTTTAATGTGGATCATTTTTTACCGGCTTGTGAACAAATTGCACAACAGGCCATAGAACTTTTATCTGCGAAAAACTGTCCTACTCAAAAAACTGATCTTATACTTGCCCCGGATCAAATGCTTTTACAAATTCATGAATCCATTGGTCATCCTTTAGAATTAGATCGTATTTTAGGAGATGAAAGAAATTTTGCCGGTTGGAGTTTTGTCAAACCAGAAGACTTCGGTCAGCTTAAATATGGAAGTCCAATTATGAATGTGTTATTCGATCCAACTGTAACAAACGAAATGGCTAGTTATAATTTTGATGAAATCGGAAATCCTGCAGAAAAAAAATTTCTCATTAAAGATGGTGTTTTAGTCGCAGGATTAGGAAGCCTTGAAAGCCAAGCTCGATCAAAAATTTCAGGCGTTGCAAACGCAAGATCTAGTTCTTGGAACAGAGCTCCTATTGATCGAATGGCCAATATTAATTTGTCGCCTGGCCTTCTTACATTAGATCAAATGATTTCAAATATTGAAAATGGTCTTATCATGCATTCAAACAGATCGTGGTCGATCGATGATTATCGGCGAAAATTTCAGTTTGGTTGCGAATACGCTCAAGAAATTCTTAATGGAAAACTAGGACAAATTTTTAAAAATCCTAATTATCGCGGAGTCACTACAGAATTTTGGAACAACTTGGCTGGATTAACTCATGCAGATAGTGTTGAAACTTATGGTTCGCCTTATTGCGGAAAGGGCGAACCAAGTCAAATTATTCGCGTAGGGCACTCTTCACCGTATGCACACTTTAAAAATATCGAGGTTTTCGGTGGTTAATCAAAATTTTGCAGACTATTTAAAGATACTTTCAGATCAATTTTTTAAACTTTTAGAACCAAATGAAGAAGTCAGTTTTTTAGTGCACTCTGAAGAAAGTCAATTCGTTCGTTTTAATCAGTCCAAAGTCAGACAAAATACATCAGTTTTTCAACATGAACTTGAAATAAAACTTCAATTCCAAAAAAAAATCCTTCAGTCGAAATTAAACTTAATTTTACATTTAGAGACCGATTTATTAAATCTAAAATATGAGTTAATTCAATTGCGAAACAATATAATCACAATAGATCCTCATCCTCAATTTGTTGATCTTGAAAACCACGGGCAATCTGTAACAGTCAAAAAAATAGAACGGCCCAGTGATGATGAAATAATAAAGATGATTCTCAAGTTCAACGAATCTGTCGACATGGCGGGATTATACTGTTCAGGCCCCGTTCGTCGCGCAGCAATTAACTCTAAAGGCCAATTTCATTTTTTTGAAAGTGATTTTTATTTTTTTGATTATTCCATTTATAATGGTGCAAAAGCAGCTAAAGGCTTTTTCTCAATTGAAAAATGGAATGAAGAATTTCTTAAAAAGAATATTCAAATGACAATCGATAAACTTAACAGTCTTAATAAGCCCGAAATCACAGTTAAGCCGGGTAAGTACACTGTTTTTCTTGAACCAATGGCCGTTCAAGAAATACTAATGACCTTAGCTTGGGGCGGTTTAAGCATGGCCTCGTACAAACAGGGTCAATCCCCTTTAAGAAAGTTCATTGATAACGAAGTCGTGCTTTCGAGTCAGTTTAATCTGACTGAAAATTTAGAACTTGGATTTGTTCCACAGTTTAATAATATAGGGGAACTGGGCCAATCAAAATTAGATTTAATTCATCTTGGAAAAATTTCAAATTTATTAACAAGCTCAGCTACTGCGCAAGAATACAAATTAGTCTCTAATTTAGCTAACCCTGAAGAGATTTTTAGATCCCCTGAGTTAAAACCTGGATCTTTGGATGAAAAAGATATATTTAAAAAAATAGGCACTGGATTATATTTATCAAATCTTCACTACATTAACTGGAGTGATCGTCAAACAGCACGATTGACAGGCATGACCCGATTCGCTTGCTTCTGGGTTGAAAATGGAGAAATTGTAGGCCCAATCAAAGATATGCGTTTTGATGATAGCATCTACAGTTTATTTGGCTCAAATCTTTTAGATTTAACTCAAAAACAAGATCTCTTTATTGACTCAATGACCTACAACAAAAGAAGTCTTGGGGTTTTAAAAACCCCTGGAGCTCTTATTCAACAAATGAACTTTACACTTTAAAAAACTTCTAGTTTCTAACTTGTGATTTAGCTTCAATTTGATTATAAATAAGGGGTCAACAATAAACTAAGGAGACCCCTCATGGCATTAGATAAAATTCAGCAACTGATTGAAAAAATTTCGCAAGAACCAAAAGTTAAAAAAATGATTTCTGACATTCAAAACGCATCTCAAGAAATTCAAAAAAAAGTGAATGAACTTAAGAAAGATGAATCAGTTAAAAAATATACTGATATTTTGAAAGCACTTACTTCAAAAGAAAGTGAACTTCAAAAAGAAGTCCACAATATCGTTAATAAAGTAAAAAAATCAGCTACTGAAGTTGAAAAAAACTTAAAAAATTACAAGAAAAAAGCAACAGCTGAGCGTGTAAAATTAGAAAAAATAATTAAAGCTAAAGTCTCGCAAAAGAAAACAAGTGTTAAATCAAATAAAAAAACAACTGCTAAAAAAACTGTAGCTGCGAAAAAACCAGCTCGTAAAAAGTAATTCTATCATTTAAAAAAAGTAGCTTTATGAAAAATATATTCGATACAAGTTCAGAATTTCAGAAAAGACATATAGGTCCAACTTCCGCAGATCAGTCATTGATGCTTAAATCATTAGGTTTTAGTCGTCTTGATGAAATGATGTCCAAAGTTGTTCCAAAAACAATTGCGAATAACCAATCAATGGGAGTTGGCCCAGGACTGTCTGAATATGATTTATTGAATGAACTTAAAAAGATGATGTCTAAAAATAAAGTTTACAACTCACTGGTTGGTATTGGATATCATGATACTATAACTCCATCAGTGATTCTTAGAAATGTATTTGAGAACCCAGGCTGGTATACTGCTTACACGCCCTATCAGCCTGAAATTTCACAAGGTCGATTAGAAAGCTTACTTAATTTTCAAACAATGGTTTCAGATCTTACGGGAATGGAAATTTCAAATGCATCGTTGCTTGATGAAGGAACTGCCGCAGGCGAAGCTTTGATCATGTCTCATTCTCTTTGCAAAAATGATAAAGCACAATCGTTTGTTGTCCATCCTGAAATGCATCCTCATGTTATTGAAGTTTTAAAAACCCGTGCTGAGCCATTGGGTTTAAAAATGATTTTAGACAATCCATTTACTTTCAATTTTACGACTGAAGTTTTTTGTGCTTTTTTTCAATATCCAACAACTACAGGATTAATTGAAAATTACAAATCTGTGACTGAAAAAATTCATCAACACGGAGCTTTTGTTATTGCCTCTGTTGACCTATTAGCAATGACAATACTGACTCCACCCGGGGAATGGGGAGCCGACATTGTTGTTGGAAATTCACAGCGCTTTGGAGTACCATTAGGTTACGGCGGCCCACATGCAGCATTTTTAGCAACTAAAGATATTTATAAACGCTCACTTCCTGGAAGATTAGTCGGAGTATCAATCGATTCTCAAGGCAAAAAAGCTTTACGTTTAACTTTACAAACTCGTGAGCAACATATTCGACGTGAAAAAGCGACTTCAAATATTTGTACGGCTCAAGTTTTATTAGCAAACATGGCTGCAATGTACGGCGTTTATCATGGACCGGAAGGACTCAAAAATATTGCTGAAAGAATTCATCACTTAACTGCGATTGCGTTTAGAGAATTAAACAAACTTGGTTTCAAAATTCAAAATTCCTATTTTTTTGATACACTTAAAATTCAAATTTCAGATTCTAAAAGTATTCTTACTTTGGCTGATAAATATAAAATTAATTTTAGAATTTATACAGATGGAATTGGTTTATCTTTCAATGAAACTTCAAATATTGAAACACTTGAAACTGTGTTAAAAATTTTTAATAACGATCAAACTGTTAAAATTTCAACAAGCCATTCTATCGATTCGATTCCTTCAGAAATTCGACGTCAATCAGAATTCATGACTCATTCTGTATTTAACAGTCATCATTCTGAAACTGAACTGATGCGGTATATATATCAACTTCAAACAAAAGATATTAGTTTAATTCATTCTATGATTCCACTGGGCTCTTGTACAATGAAGCTGAATGCCGCTACTGAATTAATTCCTGTTTCTTGGCCCGAAGTAAATAAAATTCATCCTTTTGCCCCTCTTTCACAGACACAGGGTTTTCTCGATTTATTTTATGACTTAGAAAAAAAACTTTGTGCTATCACGGGATTTGATGCCGTCAGTTTACAACCTAATTCTGGAGCTCAAGGCGAATACGCCGGACTTTTGGTAATCAGAGAATATTATAAATCATTGAATCAGACTCATCGAAATATATGTTTAATACCATCATCTGCGCATGGAACGAATCCCGCATCAGCTGTTATGGCTGGATTTCAAGTTGTTGTCACTGCTTGTGATAGTGACGGTAATATTGATTTACAAGATTTAAAAAACAAAGCTGATCTTCATAAAAATAATTTAGCAGCTCTTATGGTGACTTACCCTTCCACTCATGGAGTTTTCGAAGAAGCCATTGTTGAAATTTGCCAGTGCATTCATGATAATGGTGGACAAGTTTATATGGATGGTGCGAATTTGAACGCCCTTGTTGGCGTAGCTCGTCCAGGATCATTTGGACCTGATGTATCGCACATGAATTTACATAAAACTTTTTCAATTCCTCATGGTGGTGGCGGTCCAGGCGTTGGCCCTATCGGAGTTAAAAAACACCTTGCTTCATTTTTGCCAACACATTCTATGATGAAAGAATGCGGGCCAGAAACTGGAATTACTGCAACCACATCTGCTCCATGGGGCAGCGCAAGTATTCTTCCAATTAGTTGGAGCTATATTGCTATGATGGGTGATGACGGTTTAAAACAAGCTACAGAAGTGAGTATCTTAAATGCGAACTACATTGCAAAAAAATTAGCTCCGTATTTCCCAGTGGTTTACAAAGGAAAAGAAGGACTTGTAGCGCACGAGTGTATTATTGATATTCGCCCATTGAAAAAATCACATAATATTGATGTCACTGATATCGCAAAAAGACTCATGGATTTTGGTCTCCATGCTCCGACAATGTCTTGGCCAGTAATAGGCACATTAATGATTGAACCCACTGAATCAGAAAATAAAAAAGAAATAGATCGTTTCTGCGAGGCTATGATTCAAATCCGACAAGAAGCTGATACAATTCCTGATGTTATTCGAAATGCTCCACATACATCAAGTGTACTTATGAGCTCCGATTGGAAAAATAATTACACACGGGAACAAGCTGCATTTCCATTAAATTGGGTGAAGCAAAATAAATTTTGGCCAACTGTTGGACGTGTTGATAATGCTTTCGGAGACAAAAATATAGTTTGCTCTTGTCCTCCGTTATCAGACTATTAAGCTGTCACTCAGTGAATAAAAAAAAAGTCCTACTTATACGTTTAGATAAAATTGGTGATTTGATCTGCACTTTACCTGCAGATCAAATTTTAGATGAAAAAATCTATGACATCACTTGGATTGTTCAAAAAGGTATGGGCGAAATAGTTCAACTAGGTCTAAAAAATAGAAAATTTATTGAACTTGATAAAAAAAGTAAAAAAGAATCTTCTGACTTTTTAAAAAATTTTCTTATCAAAAATCATTTTGATATTGTCATCAGTTTTCAAAGTCCTTGGTGGGTTAACTTTCAATTGTTTAAATCAGGAATATCAAACCGCATAGGTGTATTAAGCCAATGGCATAGCTTCTTATTTTTAAATAATGGAATCAGACAAAAAAGATCCGATTCAATCAAACATGAATTTGAATACAATTTAGACCTTGTTAAAAAAATCACAGGCCCATTATCAATTGATTCTAAAAATGTTTTTTTCCAAATTAAAAAACCAAATTCTTCAGAAATTTTAGAAAAATATCAGCTTCAAGACAAAAATTATGTCGTCGTGCATCCTGGAATGATGGGATCAGCACTTAATTGGTCTGAAGAAAACTATATGGAATATATAGTAAAAATTTTACAGCAAAAACAAACTGTTGTTATTACGGGAACTGAAAGTGATACGCCTTATTTGTTGAAAATTAAAAATAAGTTTAAAGAAAATAGTACTGTTGTTTGGCTACAGTCACAACTGAGCCTCACTGAACTGGTGCAAATTCTAAATTACAGTTCTTGGGTTGTAGCACCATCAACAGGTGTTGCTCATCTCGCTTCAAATCTTGGAAAAATAGTTTTAGGAATTTATTCGCCTCTACAAGTTCATCATCCCATAAGATGGAGTCCTCGCGGGCCTCAAGGTTTGTCTTTTTTTCCTGAAAAAATTAAATGCCCTGCAAAACACCAATGCTTGAAGCAAAAGTGTATGCACTATAATTGTATGAACTTGATTCAAATTCCTGTCTCACCGATACAGTCCACTACTTAAAAGGATTAACTATGTTCATCGAACCAAAAGCTTCGCACAAACAACTCAGTGATGCCATTTTAGCTTTGTCAGATTATTTTATCGATTTTCCAGATCAACCTACACCTTGGAATGAACCTTATTGCAAACTGGCTTATAAACATTATTATTTTCCATTGAATTATCTTAGAAATGAGTTAGTCATTCGCCGAGGCCGTGAAGTTGATTTTTTTAAAGACCTTCATCACACAGTCGACTGGGGCGCAGGCCCTGGAACAGCCAGTCTTGCACTCAAAAATAATTTAAATATTAAATCACAGTATATTATCGAAAAATCAAATGCTGCAGTAACCAATTTCAAAGACATTTACAGTGAACTTAAATCTTTACAAGTCAGTGAGGCCTTAAATACAAAAAATATAAAAGCACCTTTTAATGAATCTCTATTAATTTTATCTTACTCTTTGACTGAAAAAAATTTATTGCCTGAGGGTTGGAATCAATTTGAAGCGTTAATGATACTTGAGCCCTCAACCCGAGATGATGGCAGAAAATTATTAGAATTAAGAAAACAAATAATTGAAAACGGCTTTACCATTTGGGCACCTTGTTTACATCAAAAAAACTGTCCCTTGCTTGAAAACTCCAAAAGTGATTGGTGTCATGACCGAGTCCATGTCAATGCTCCTGATTGGTTTAAACAATTAGAACGCCAGCTTCCTTTTAAAAACAACACTATAACAACAAGTTATTTATTAGCTAGAAAGCGCAAACCTAAGTTACAAACTACCAACACAGTTCGTCTTATTGGTGATTCAATGAATGAAAAAGGGAAAACACGCCAATTGATTTGCCGCGGAGAAGATCGAGAATTTTTAACTTGGATGCATAAAGATATTAAACCCGAAATTCTGCCACGTGGAGATCTCTATAAATTACCTGAAAATATTGAGTTAAAGTCGAACGAGATTAGGGTGAAAGGTTAAGCACTTTTGAAATTTTTATTTGTACATCAGAAAAGAGATTGCTAAAAATAATGAATTCAAACTGCTCACTGAGAATTTGACTCAAACAGTTTAATCAACAAAGGAGATTTTATGATCTGGACAATTTTTATCGGACTTTTAGTTGGTATCGTTGCAAAATTTTTAATGCCAGGACGTGATCCAGGTGGATTTATTTTAACTATAATTATCGGTATCGCGGGCTCTTATGCTGCTAATTGGATGGGTCAAAAAGTTGGTTTTTACCAAGATGGTGAAATCGCCGGTTTTATTGGATCAGTTTTTGGAGCCATGGTTTTATTATTAATTTACAGACTTGTTTTTAAACCTAAGACTTCTGTTTAATTTTAGATTTTTTTGATCGGATGAAATAATGTCATTGAAAACTCCACTTTATGAAGAGCATTTAAAATTGAACGCACGCATGGTTGATTTCGCTGGTTGGGTTATGCCCATTCAGTATTCTGGATTAAAAGAAGAACATCTTGCCACGCGAAATCACATTGGATTATTTGATGTTTCTCATATGGGTGAAATTCGCGTCAAAGGCCCCCAAGCATTAGCTACATTACAATGGCTCACAACGAATGACGTCAGCTTATTAAATGCGGGACAAGCTCAATATGGTTTATTGCCTAATGATCAGGGTGGATTAGTTGATGATTTATTCATTTACTGCTTAGAAAAAAATAATGATTATCTGGTTTGTGTAAATGCATCTAATAAAGATAAAGATTTTGCATGGATATTAAAAAATAATAAAGGTGCTGAGATAACTGATGAATCTAGTCACTGGGGACAAATCGCCATTCAGGGGCCAAAGGCGCTTGAAATCTGTGATGAAGTTTTTAACTACTCTGTTTCAAAAATGAATCGAAATGAAATCGTAAGTTTAAAATTTCAAAATCATCAAATTATGATTGCGACGACTGGTTACACTGGCGAAAAAGGCTGCGAAGTTTTTATTGAATCAGCTGGCACTGCACAATTATGGCAAACACTTTTACAGCATCCATTAAAACCCTTAGCAATTGGGCTTGGCGCACGTGACACTCTTCGCACTGAAATGAAGTACTCACTTTACGGTCATGAAATTGATGACACAACAAACCCCTACGAAGCGCTTTTAGGTTGGGCCATAAAAACTACAGCCAAAGATTTTATGTCAAAAAATAAAATCTTATCTGTAAAAGAAAAAGGTTTAGCGCAAAGATTAGTGGGTTTTAAAATGATTGATCGAGGAATTCCTCGTCAAGGTTATAAAATCAAAGATGCTACAAATAATGTCATCGGAAGAGTCACTAGTGGAACACATTCAATTACTTTAGACTCACCTATTGGTATTGCCTATATTGTTAGCGATTTCTCAAAGGAAAACTGTGAAATCTATGTCGATATCCGAGGAAAATTAGTAAAAGCTGTAGTTGTTAAAACTCCATTTGTACAAAAATAATTTTTAGTTTAATTTAATCAGTCTAAGTTGTCAGACGAGCGGAGGATTTATGGCTTTTCACATTCCAGAAGATTTTTACTACACAAAAGACCACGAGTGGGCACAGGTTGACGAAAATATCGTTACTGTTGGTATAACTGAATTTGCTCAAGATCAACTAGGCGAAGTGGTTTATGTGGATCTTCCTGAAGAGGGGCAAAAAGTTACACAGAACCAAACGTTTGGCGTAGTTGAATCAGTCAAAGCTGTTTCAGATTTGTATGCACCTGTTTCGGGCACAGTTATTGAGGTTAACTCAGCACTCATTGATGATCCTTCATCTTTGAATGATGATCCAAATAACAATGGTTGGCTTGTTCGTATCGAGATGGATACAGAAAAAGAATTAGCTAATTTAATGCGTTCGCCTGAATACAAAAAATTAATTTCGTAATTAAATAATTTGTTGATGAACTCATAAAGATTTCTTGTTTTTTAGTTCAAACGCAGTTATTTTTACTTCTCACGTTTATATCTTTAAGCGTGCCCAGTTGGTGGAATTGGCAGACACACTAGGCTTAGAACCTAGCGCCGCGAGGCATGGGGGTTCGACTCCCTCACTGGGCACCAAGTTTTTCAAGCACCTGAAATCACTCAATATTTTAAAATCAAATTGCTTCTCTGGTTAGGATCTGGCTAAACTTAATTTCTTTTATGTTATTTTCGCTTTCGATTTTGTGAATATCACCCAAACTAAAATCCTTCATCGCCGCTTGCAAATGCTCCATCGAATGGTGCGCATACCGAGTTGTCATTGATATGTCTGTATGACCTAAAAACTTCTGTAAATCATAAACACTACCACCACCAAGAACAAACTGACTTGCAAACGTATGCCTCAAATCATGAAAGCGTATCTGACGTTTAAGCTGAGCCTTTTTCTGGGCTCGATTGAACTGTCTGTACAAATGATGGGGCTCAATTGGATTCTGATTCGCATCTAAAAAGACATAATCTTCCAACTGAGCACGACTTGTTTTATCTTTAAATAGCCTTAGCATTATTGTTTTTACGATACTATTCATGGGAATCATTCGAATTGAGTTTGTTTTTGTTCTTTCCTTTAACTCTCGTCGATCTCGAGTTCGAGTCACAGCAATTGTATTATTCACAAAATCAATTCTGTCCCAACAGAGGCCTGCTAGCTCACCTTTCCGCATTCCAGTGTTTAAGGCCACAACAAATAAATCATACAAATAATTATTGAAGTTAGCTCTTAAGAACTGATCAATTTCAGGCTTAGCCCAGTAGACTTCGTGTTTTTTATCGCTTCTTAAAGATTTAACAAATTCACACGGACTTTTTATCAGGTAGCCCTCTTTTATAGATTCTTTAAAAATAGATTTCAAAGTAATCACAATAATATTCACACCTTTTGGCTTATGATTTTTAATAAGTGACAACTGAAACTGTTCAACATCTTTTTTGGAAATATTTTTCATAATCAGGTTCTTAAAAAAGGGCTTGATGTGCTTTCGAATAACACTTTCATAATTTCTTTGAGTCGAATTTGAAACAGCCTGAGCTAATTTAGTTTGATACCACAATTCACAATATTCATTGAGGGTAATTTTTTCATGAACTTTCGAGTCACCATAAACAAGATTTTTTTCTTTATTTGAAACCTGATCCGCTTTCCACTTATTGCAATCAGTTTTTCTGCGAAACGTTGGACTTTTAACAGGTCTGTTATTAAGCCAAATCATTTCACGATATCCAGCTATTGTGCCATTTTTACTTTTTATTATTTCCATTTAATGTTCCTTTCGATAAAGAAACACCCTTACTCTAAATTTTCAAAGAGCAGCATTCGACCAGACTGTCAGCTGGTCAAGGGTGTTATAGGCTTTCAGATCATCGATTTCAAGATGTAATTATGTAATTGTGTAATTGTGTAATTGTGTAAGTCACATTAAGGCCACTTACATAATTACATCTTACATCAGACTAAATTGAATTATTTTCTATATGATTTAAAATGCTAGATGAAATAACATAGAATCTTTGACTGGATCTTAGCTTGTTTAAATATACAACTTTAGTTAAAGTATCCGTATTATCTGTTTTTAGTAAGTTATGCTTATTCAAAACTTTAGAAATCTGTTTGATGTTCGAGCACGAGCAGATTTCTTTTAACTTGTTTCCATTCAATAAATAGCATTCAGTATCATCAATAGTTTTAATAAATCCTGCCCTGTCTAATGGTATTTTAATAAAACTGTTTAACGGTGGGAAAACTGAATCGACTTCTAATTCGTCATTTTCAAATTTGCTATTTTGAAATTTAAATATATAGTCTGACAAACTGGATAGAATCGAATGTTCCTCACCGTTAGTTTTACCAACAGTATTTCGTAAACCTTCCGCTACTTTTTTCAACGATGCCAGCAAGTCGTCTTCATCAATTGGCAGCAATTTTTTATTTATTGCATAAACACCAACAGCATAATTTAAACCTATCGATTTATATATTCTATTTATTAATGGACTGTCACTTTTCTGAACTAGCATTTTGCAGAATGAATTAATACTTTGATTAAAACTATCTAGTATCGATTTATTATTAATTAAATCCTCTGAAAGAATTTGTATAAATCTAAAGAATAATGAGCCATGTAATTTTTTAGTTTCATTTTTAATATGATCTACAAAATCTTTACTTGAATTAAAATCTTGAATATTTTCAAAACACCCAAATTTCTCGCTAACTTGAGAATCTATATCAATAAAGCGAACCTCCATACCAGATTTAATTTTTTGACCGCCGCTGGTTATAGCATCTGATAATGACACTTCAGAAGAACTTAAAAAAGTTAATGAAAATGACTTTTTTGCCCTTAAATCACCGTTTTTATCACTTCTTCGCTTAACCGTACCATTCCCAAGCAAGTACACTGTGTCTTTAACCTTGTAAGGATCAAGCTGACCAAACTCATCTAATACCAAGCACAGATCATTATGCCCCCAGCAAATTGATTCCAGCGCATTGTCAGTAGTTCTAAAATTAACGATGTAGTTATTTTCATTTTTTGATGTATCACCAATAACACTTGCGGCGAACTCACAAATTGTACTTTTTCCTTTGGAACTTGTTCCTAAAAAATTTAACCCATAATTTTGAACATTTAAATGCTTTAGCAATGGGGCTGCTAAAACAGTAGTTGCTGCTAATATTAGATTAGAATTGCCCGTCAGTAATCTGCCTAAACGATTATTCCATTCTAATAAACTACCTTTAATGTTATTTTTAGCAAAACAATCGCTAAGTTCGTTACTAATAGTTTTTTCTTCAGCTGCAGGGACGAGTTCATTCGTATTTGGAAGATAGAATTTATCGTCATACCAACCTGAACTTTTAGGAATTAAAACTCTGATCTCTGATTCTGCAATCGATATAAAATTAACAATCTGCTGTTTTTTAAGCGGCATATGTATTCGTAATCCCAAATCAACCATTCGCTGCAAAACAATTTTTGGTTCAATTAAATCTGAATTTTTTATTAAAAGCTGATGCTTTTTATTATCACTGTCATAAACGATTATGACTTTACTCCAACTATCACCTTGATGGCTTCGCGCTTCTCCTATGATTTCAAATGCTGAACAAATCAGACTAGCCCCTTCGACTAGTCCGGCAGTTGTCATTTCAATTGTATTACTATTTGCTGTTTTCATTTAAAAAATCCTTTTCAGTTGATGGTAAAATTATAAATTTCAAATCCTTGATATGATGCGAATGATCTGTTTCTCCAAAAAATGAAGATCTCAGTTTGTTTCTCATGAAACCTAAAACAAAAGCCCAATCAACATAGCAGTAAGCAGAAGCCCCTAAGCTGATTCGCTCTTGCTCATAAGCAATATGAATCTTCAAAATATTTATTATTGCTTGCCTTAAATGTTCAGATGCCAAACTTGCATATCGACCTTGCTCACTATTATTTTGGTTCACTTTTAACCTCCTGTTTTTGATTTAAGACCCACGCAATGAGGTCGTTTTCGTCGAAGCGAATAGATTTTCCCAACTTTATGTAAGGTATTTTTTTGTGGAAAATCTCATATCTTATTCGACTTTCTTTTGTAGCTAAAAAATCAGCAGCTTGTTTGATTGTTATTAGTTTTATGTCACTTCTCATACTTAACTCCTTTAGTTATAAGTTAGACACACGCTACTATTTAAAGTATTTCTTAACTAAATGGAGGAATGGGATAATTCATGAGTATCGCAATCATCGGTGATTACAATAGGATAACGCACATAGAGAACACTAAGTGCTTCATTAGATCTAAATATTTTGAATTTGGTGAAAAATATTTTTCAATAAATAAGCAAATTAATCTTGAAAATTTATATTACGCTGTTCTTTATGGAAAAAGAAAATTTCAATATAGAAATAATTTAATAACAAGATCTGGTGAGTTTAGCAAGCTTACTGAAGAAACCATTATAACAGATCTTCAAAACGAAAGAGACTTTCTTTGGGCACTTTCGATACTAAAAAGAAATCACTTTCCATCCGATTTTCTCGCTAACAGCAATAACAAAAAAATTAAAACAACACTTACCCAAAACCCAAAACAATACGTTAATAGTCGAGTCCTTTTTTTAAAATCATTTCTGCCTTTTGTAGATTTTTTTAATTTTGAACTTATTGAATCGTACTCATCAACTTCCGAGCAAAGAAACGAAATAATAAATACTATTTTAAGCTATCAAAAGCTTTTAAAAAAATCTGAGCTAAATTTTTTTCAAGTTCCAAATAAGTATTTTAATTTAGACGACTCAAGAGAAAGCGGCTTAGTAATTTTAAAAAATATCGTTTTTTATAAAGTAGCAGATCTTTCGCCATCGATAGAATATAATAAATCGTTAGATAGAGATCGAAAAAAGAAATTTAAAAAGAAACCAAACGAAAAAACAAAAATCGATAATTATGCTTATAAATACAAAAAAAGAAAAAAGAGAGGAAAAAACAATTTAAAGACAAAAAAAATTCTATAAAATTCTGAAATTATAAAGAAATAAAAATAAATGGACTCGCATTTAGAATTCAACATAATTTAGATATACATGTTCACATTGTTATAAATATAAAATCTAATAATTAAATATGAATGATCTAAATCATAAAAACATAATTAAATTAATGAAATTTAGACCCAGTTTAAAAGATACAGCAAATTGGTTTAATACCAGTGAAGATACTATCGAGCGTAGAGTTAAAGAATGGGAAAATCTTTGTTTTTCACAATTTAAATCAAAATACTCACTAGATGTTAAACATAAATTAATAAACAAGGCCCTAGAACTAGGATTGAGTGGAAATCCACAAATGCTGATTTTTTGCCTCAAAAATTATTGCGGATGGACTGAAAAAATACAGGAATTTGAACCTAGCTCTTTACATATTCCTCCGAACGAGCGCCCTATTAAAATAATTCCGTTTGGTGAAAAACATGATCCAGCTGATGATAACAAATTTAAAATAATATGGAAAAACTACGATGCAAGCAAATTGAGTTCAGATATTTAATTTTGCATAAATTCTATATCTAACGGTGACCGTGAAAAAATAGGGACTTTTTAAAAAAATTGATCTAAAGTATCTATATGTCTTATTATAAATACTTTAATTTGGAAGATAAAAATTTTTATAAAAATATAAATAATTTATTAGCATTTAATCAAATATACTTGGCCAAACTATCACTTCAAAATGATTTGTTTGAAGGAGCATATTTCGAAGGCGATTTACTAGATTTGACAGCTACTAAGCGAGCTTTTAAAAAATCTGAAATAGCGCGCAAGATAAATTCATATAGAATCTACTGCTTTAGCAAAACAAATACAAATTTAGCACTTTGGTCACACTACGCCAAAATACATACTGGGATTTGTATTAAATTTAATCTACCCAAAAGTACAAATTCGTTTACTATACGCCCTATAAAATACGTCTTAAAAAAACCAAGACTTGATGAAACTTGTATTGAAAATATACTTAAATATAAATATTCAGACTGGAAATATGAAAGAGAGCATAGAATTATAATTAACGAAAAGTCACTACCTAAATCAAATTTGTTGAATTTAGGTCCTGGTAAAATTACAGAAATTTATTTAGGAAAAAAAATTAAATTAAATGATGCAATTTTGATCTTTAATAAATGTAAAGAATATGACGTTAAATGTTTTTATGCAAAAAATATTAATTCTAAATTCAAAATTGAATTTAAAGAAATTTTATCAATAAAAGATCTGAATTCAATCGATACAGAAAGTCCATTCAGATCACTAATAGAAATTCTAAAAGCAAACTCAAATAATTAACTACTAGTTTACTTCTTAGACCCTGTACTCAAATCAATACCTTCACAGTCTTTTTTAAGCACTGATTGAAAAGTAAACTGAGTTTCTAAAACTGATTTCTTTGATTCAATTTCATAGGTGATTTTAAAACTCATTGGTTTTGTTAGACAGGCTGTTGAGTCTAACTTACCAAGTGATGAAATTGCAGACCACTTGTTTTATTGTAGCTACTGTGTTGAATTAGATATCTTACAAGTTCTATATCTCAAATCTAAATTTGATCTAAATTTGATCTAAATTTGATACTGTCAATAAACTATACAAACGAACAACGTATTTAGCTAAAACAAGCTGACTCAATTTGAAATCAAACTTATCCAAAAAATTCGATAAGTTATGATATATCAAATTGATAACTTATTCAAATCCTTGGCATTAAATTTTCATAGATACGTATAACAGGAGAATCCTAATGAAAAAAATGAAACTGTTATCTGTATTTATATTAAGTTTTTTAGTCAGTATCTTATTACATGCTAAAACTATTTATTTAACAGATTTAGAAGGCAGGTTTGAGCCTGTACAAAATAACATTAATAATAGGAATCTTAGTTTAGATGGAAACGGGCAATTAGATTTTACTTCACCTGATACTAAATTAGTTTACGGTGGTGATTTAATGGATCGCGGTCCGCACTCTATTAAGTTACTGAAAATGTTTAATGCTTTAAAAAACAAATATCCGGACCGAGTCACATTTTTATTAGGCAATCGAGACTTAAATAAGCTTTCTTTTTCTCTAGATAGAGAAGAAAAAATGGCTAAATTGCAAGATCCTAAATATCGTGATTTCTTGCAAAAAGTTTATATCTCACTTGATGTGAACACTCAGCAAAATCAAACTTTAGAATCAATAAATACTGTCGAAAATCAAATCCAATTCTGGGCTGAATCTTATGGTTTAACTAAAACGATTGAATTTCATCAACAAGAAATGCGTGAATTAAGTAAATCCGAAGTCACATATTCCGAAGCAAGTCTTGATTTTGCAGATATGATAACTAATCCAAATCGTGAATACATTAAGTATATAAAAAATGGACAGCTTGTTCATTCTGAAGGATCTGTAGTTTATGTTCATGGCGGTTTGCCATCTCAAAATGGCTTCTTACCTGATTCAGCAACTATTCATGAGGATTTTAATTCTTGGAGTGCTGATTTAAATAAGTGGGGTAAAATTCAAATTAACGAATTCGTAAAAGGACTAGTAGAAGGCCAATTAAATAGTAAAGGAAAAAAATTATCAATTTATGGTGATGCACTTTATGATTCGGTTATTAAAAAAACATGGAATCATGATAATTCTGTAGTCTATGGACCAAGATATAAAGAAAATGGTAATTTTCGCTTACCTCAAGAAAGTACTCTTACTTGGCTAAAGGCTAACAACAAAGATATGGTCATTCTAGGACACTCACCTGCTGGCAATGTTCCAACGCCACTTAGAAGTAAAGACATTCTTTATGTCATGGCTGATACTTCTTATTCACCAAATGGCATTAATAATAGTATTATCATTGATGGCAGCATGATTTCAGTTCAAGGAACGCTTGAAAACGGAAGTTTAATTAAATATACGACGTCAGCCAAAGACAATTCTTCAGCAATTGGATTAAAGTTTAACGATGAGATCGTTATTGGCAAAAATAGTTCTGGCGAAAACATACTTTTTAAATATGTTGGTCGTGACAAAATTGAAAGAGTAGTCAAAAATTCAGATTTACCTTTTTCTGAACTAAAAGCACCGATATATACAGAAAACTCTGAGTTCAATTCTCAAAAAGTTAATTTATTGACTGCCCTGGCAGAGCGTGGACAAAAAGCAGTGGAAGTAAACGTATTTGAGCAAGATTTTTTGAATGGTAGAAAACCAGTATTATTTTCTGGTTCATCTTCGTATGCAGATGAAACTCAGCAAAAAATTGTGACTGATATAATCACAAAATCTTTAAATACACTTGATCCAGCAAAGGTAGTAATCATTACTGGCGGTACAGATAAGGGACCAGAGAAATTAGTTCATGAAATTGCTAAAAATTTAGGGTTTTATACACATGGTCTATTAGTGTCTGCAGCTGTGCCAGAAGAAGTTTCTAAAACAATCGATTCATTTTCTTGGGTAGGCCACTCATGGGATGTTCAACCAAAAATTGGAATGGATCTAATAAAAAATAATAATGGATTTGGAATTATCATTGGTGGCGGTGGTTTATTGCAGAAAGGTCTTGAGTATGGACTTTCTATAAAAGCAAAATTTTATGTAGCTTCAAACGTTAAACATGGTAACGGTGCAGTCTCCGCGTCGATGAATTTTTCTCAGTTATTAAAAGATAAATCATTTTCAAATGGGTCATCACTAGAAAGAATTTTAAAAAAATCGGATTATAGTGTTAGTCAAAAAGTTATTCAAGAAGTAACTGCTGAACAAGCTATTAATATAATGAAAAATAGAGGAAAAGAAGTTGTAACTTTTATTGGTTTTTCAGGTGCAGAATATGAAAATCAAAATGCACTCGAGACGGTTTTGAAAAACGAATTATCTAAACTAAATCCTAAAAAAGTACTTATTAATATTGGCGGTACTCCTGATGGAATCGGAAAACTGTATGAAACTGCAAAAGAAATGGGTTTTGAAACAAGTGGAATAGTTTCTTCAAAAGCAAAAAAAGAATATATTTCTGCATTTTGTGATAAAACATATATGATTAAAGATCCAACTTGGGGCGGCTTCGTAGGTACTACAAAAGTACTTTCGCAAACATCTAAAGCAATGGTACATTCAAGTCATAAAGTTATCGCCATTGGTGGTGGAGCTGTTGGCCGAGACGAATTTTTATCGGCAAAGTCACTAGGTATACCTGCAGTGTATTTTCCCGCAGAAATGAATAAAGCTAAAGCTTTGGCAAAGGCACAAAAGGCTGGAAAAGAAGCTCCAACTGAGTTTCGTGGGGATTTAGAATTAGCTTTAAATAAATTAGGATTATTAAATAATTATGAGGCTTCAAAGGTTAGCACTTCGGCAATTAGTGCAAACAAAAGTAAAATAATTATGTGCAATCAACTGTTTTAATTTCTAAATTTTCTTTTAGCAAATTAAGACTGATTAATCGGTCAAAATGACTGAGAATATGGGTTTTGCGGAGTTTTCCTTGGATTTAGCCCCAGGCTACTCCGCAAAACTCATTATTTAAAATAAGGGGTGTTTCAAGTTAAGTTAATTTTGTTTTATTTAAATCGATCTCTATTCCTGTATTTAATGCTGTTTCAGGAATTGAACTAAATTCATCTTTCCAATCTAAAAAATCCGCCTCTGAATAAGTCCAAACCTGAACATCAATATTAAATGCATGTCTAAACTGGATAGCGATTTCATTCATGACTGCTAATCGTTTCTTAGCATCAAAGCTTGATAAAACCATAACAAAGTCAAAATCAGAATCTGCTCTGTAATTTTCATTATCCCGCAAGCCATATAAAAACAATCGCGTAGGATTATACGTTGATTTTACATACTCTTTTATCTGGTTGATTGTAGATTCTGAAGCAAATGTTTCCATTGAATTTAATTAATAATACTGCTGCAGCTAAGCTGAAGCTCTTTTCTTAGATGGCGTTTTTTCAACGTAATTAGAAAGTATTTCTTTAATTAAGACTTGATAACGACCTTCGTATTCTTCTGTTGAAGCCAATCGTTTTAGTTCTTTAACTAAAGATAATAGTAATCGAATTGAAATATGAGCCTTAATATTTTCGTTATCAAAATCTTCCATTGGAATATTGACTGAACCTGTTTTTATTTTACTTAGTGATTTTTTAGCCATTTACATCAAATCTAGAAAATCTAAGCAGCAAGCGATTGAATGATAGCAGATATGGTAGACAGCTCTGGATTAAATTCCTTCTTAGGATCTATCAGTGTATAAAGTGTTCGACGAGCAATTCCTGCTTTTTTTGCTACATCAGATTTATTAACAGTCATTAAGTGAGCGGTCAAAACTTCACGAAATGATTCAGTGTCACCCGTACGAATACAATCAAGTAAAGTCTCTGCAACTAGTTTTGAGTTTTTAAGTTCATGACTTGTGAAAGGTACGTGTGCCTTCAAGGACTTCGTCTCTGATTTTTTTAGCTTTTTTAATGTCGCGATTTTGCCCATTTTTATTTCCTCCGTTTAGTGCCACAACAACAGTTGTTCCCCACATAAATGTATACACTCTGATTCCGTTTAACCATTTAAGCTCGATCAATCCTTCGAATCGTTTGTGATTTCCAAAATGACCCAAGGTCACCAAGCCTAATCGAGCCAAAATAATTGTTCTTACTTTTGGTTGTTGGTCCTTAAGCCATGCTTCAAATTCATTTGTTTTAACAACTTCGTATTTCTGACTCATCAACTTCAATTGTGCATTATAATACACAGTATGTCAAGTAGGCTTCTGGTTAGGATTAGGCTAAACATGGCTAAAAACAGCTCGTTTTGTTTAATAACTACTCACAGTCGAGCATCATTTAAAATTTAATCTAAACTGTCGTAATTATTAATTAATAACACTGATTCGCAGAAATTAATCGTGGCTCACACTGTGGAAAACTTTGTCAAAAATCTATCCCTCACTGGGCACCAAGTTTTTGTTAAGTATCTTAAATTATTTTTAAATACGGTTCTACGATTCTAAATTAAAATATCACGAAAATCCATAATTCTTTGCAACAATGTTTCGTCTATAAAATCTGTATTAAAATTGCGCGACTTCAACTCTGAACGAATATCTTCAATATCCCACACTGGGTTTGTTTCTTTAACTATTTCGTTAATCATTTCTTTTATTTGGTTTGATTCATTCTCTTTAGAAACCTTTTTCCATAATGTGGCCATGCTAAAATGAGTCCCATTTTCTACTAAACCCGATATGAGTTCCAGAATATCGGCAAAATCTTTTAATCTTTTGTTCGGTTCTTCTAAATAAGCTTCTCTTTTCAAAGCAAGAAATCCAAAAGGGTTTGGAAATAATACATTGTTCTGAAATGTAAAAGCCTCTTTTTGAGCATAGTTAAAAGCTTGAACTGAAAAGCTTGAACTGACTTTCATTGCATTTGTAGCAACTATATCAGGTGTATTGCCATTTGCAGGATGCGCCAAGAGATCAATATATGCGTACCCTCCAGGTATTTTAATCTGCGGGTGGTATCGATATGGATGCTT
>JAYUJM010000074.1:0-2570 GCA_043765175.1 Pseudobdellovibrionaceae bacterium
CTCCAGATGCTAAAACATTTATGATTGCTCCGTGGGAAAGTTCAATTTTAAAAGAAATTGAAATGGCTATAGTAAAGTCAGATATTGGAATGGCACCAATAAATGATGGTAAAGTCATTCGTTTAAAAGTTCCCGATTTAACTGAAGAGCGTCGAAAAGATTTAGCAAAACAAGTTAAAAAAACAACTGAGGATGCTCGTGTAGTTGTTCGATTAATTCGTCGTGATGCGAATGAAGAAGTTAAGAAAGCGCTTAAAGATAAAATAGTTAGCGAAGATGAGTCAAAAAAAGCAGAAACAGATATTCAAAAGTTAACAGATGATTGTGTTAAAAAAGTTGATCAATTAGCAGAAGAAAAAGAAAAATCAATTTTAACGATCTGATGAATTCTTTGCAGCATATAGCTATTATTATGGATGGAAATGGACGATGGGCCGAGCGTAAGAAAAAACCTCGACTCTATGGCCATATTAAAGGTGCACGAGTTGCAAAAAAAATAATTATTGAAGCAGCTGATCAAAATTTAAAATTTCTAACATTATATACATTTAGTGCAGAAAACTGGAATCGGCCGATAATTGAAGTCAATTTCTTAATGAGACTCTTGGAACGATATCTAATCAAAGAGACAGACAATCTTGTTAAAAAAAATATTCAATTTTCAGTTATCGGTGAGATAAATAAATTGCCGTCTTCGGTTCAAAAATTAATTCAGTATACAATAGAAAAAACAGCAAAAAGTACTGGATTAAAAGTTTGTTTTGCTATCAGTTATAGTTCAAGAAATGAAATTACAGAAGCTGTGAGATTAATTTCTAATAAAATTGTTAATTGTGAAATTAAGCTTGAAGATGTCAATTCTGAAATCGTGAGTCAGTTTTTAATGACTTCAACAAGGCAAGATCCTGATTTGATTATTAGAACAAGTGGTGAATATCGACTTTCAAATTTTTTACTTTGGCAATCCGCTTACAGTGAGTTTTATTTTTCGCAGACTCTGTGGCCAGATTTTAATACTATTGAATTTAATTCAATTTGTATGGATTATTCACGAAGAGATCGTAGATATGGTAAGGTTTTGAATCAAGAACCAGAGGCCCCATTAAAACATCTCGAGAATAATGACCGTGCATAATATTAAGACAAGAGTTGTTTCTGCATTGATAGCTGTAATTATTTTAATTTCAGTCATTTACTTTTTTAAAGAAAATGGAATGCTAATACTTGGTGTTGCTATTGTTTTTAAAGGAATACTAGAACAGTCAAAGCTCTATTTTTTAAATGTTCCTGATAAAAAATTAAAAATTTTATTTATAGTCACTAGTTTTTCTGGATTTTTATACACTCTTTTTAGTCCTTTTGAAAGAGGATTATCTATTTCAACAAGTATCGCTTTTGTGCTTTCGAATATGTCTGGTATAGTGATGCATAAAAAATTTAAATCGATATCTGATTTACAAATATTTTCCTCACAATTTATGGCTGGATTTATATATTCAGCAATTATGCCTGCGATCATTCTCGGCTTATTAAAAATACCAAACGGATTATATTGGTTTTTTTGTTTATTAGTTGTTGTTTTTTCTGGAGACATAGGTGCGTATTTATTTGGTACTCTTTGGGGAAAAAGAAAAATTGCACCTTTATTATCACCTAAAAAAAGCATTGAAGGAAGTGTTGGCGGTTTATTATTTTCCACACTAGCAGGTGCAGGATTTAGTTTTATAATTCCAGATACGCCTATTTTAATTATGATTTTTGTGGGTTTCATAGGTGGATTATTAGGACAAGTTGGTGATTTTTATGAATCTCTTATGAAACGGATAGCTGGCGTCAAAGATTCAGGTTCGATAATGCCAGGCCATGGTGGGGTTTTGGATCGATTAGATGGTCTATATTTCGCTTCACCTTTGTTTTACATAGTAATTAATTATATCATTAAATAAAATTTCTAATTAGATATTTTTTGATTTGAACGGAGAGTATTTATGAATATAACCGATTTATTAAACACACTTTATAGCAATATAGTTCCTTTTGTAGTTCTACTAGGAATACTAGTTTTTGTTCATGAATACGGTCATTTTATTGTAGCACGATGGTGCGGAGTACGCGTAGAAGTTTTTTCGCTTGGGTTTGGTAAAAAACTGTTAAGTTATAAGTGGGGAGAAACTACCTACTGTTTATCATTAATTCCTTTTGGTGGTTATGTTAAAATGTTTGGAGAACAGGGTGGCGATCCTGTGGCTGAAAACGAAAAGTCAGTTTCATTTACTCATAAAAAAGTAGGGCAAAGAATTTTAATTGTTTTAGCTGGTCCTTTAATGAATCTATTTTTCGCTGTTTTAGTTTTTGGTGGAATTTCATATTTTGGAGAAGATGTTCGTTCAGCTCAAATTGCTGATATACAATTAAATTCAGAAGCAGAAAAATCTGGTTTGAAAGCTAACGATCAAATACTTTCAGCTAATGAAAAATCTATTCGAAGTTATGAAGATTTTCAAAATGAATTGAACTTTTCACAAAATGGAAAAATCAAGCTAGTCGTTCAACAAAAAAACCAAAATTCT
>JAYUJM010000075.1:0-31258 GCA_043765175.1 Pseudobdellovibrionaceae bacterium
TTCAAAATTTTTCTCAAAAACGACTCAAAATGAACTTAAAAACTTATCTTACAACTCAGAGTCTTCTTTACTTTTGCGCGACTGGGCAATGACTCAACAAAGCCAAATTCAGATGGATAAAACAAGATACTTAAATATTGCTGCAGTTTTGCCAGCTTCTAATAAAGACTATTTGTATAATAAAGGTAGTCAAGACAATCAATTGGAATATTTGTTTAGTCGATTCAAAGTTACACTTTATGATAGCATTCTAAAAAACTATTCTTATTCATCAGAAAAAGTAGGCTCTTATCGAAATAAAAATTTTGAATCTGATCAAGTTGTAAATATACCAACCTCAAGACCTCAGTTCATAGGCTCAGAACAAAAATTAAATTGTGAGAAAAACAAGATTAACTATAATGAGCATAAATTATATTCACTGTTCAACAACAATAATTTTAAAATAACTGAGGCCACGCATTCGAAATCAATATCTAAATTTGCAAGATCTCTAGTAAGTTTTCCTGAAAACTGTACAGATTTTCTGTCCTGTAAGGATCCTTCGTATTATTATATATTAAAAGAGATTTCTAATTGTAAAAATGAAAATTGTAATGAAGCATCTAAGAATAAATTCTTTCAAGAGTATGAGAATTTAAATCAAATAAAATTAGCTCAAGACAATTTTTTAAATCATGAGAATATGCTTCAAGGATTTATATTAGATTTTGTGATAGAGTATCCTAATAATTTTGATTATTCTGAAAAATACTATAAAGGTAAAGAATTTACTGAATCAGTTCAGACCTATAAAAATATGAATGGCGAAAGCATTACTGAGCTAGTACAAACAAAAATCCCAACTTTGTTCAGAAAATTAAAGTCTAAAAAAATACTAAAGGATATTTTACAACTTAGTTTGGAAGATATTGATCCGTTTATTAAGGACACGTTTGAAATCCGACTAATGAGAAAACCAGTTTTTAAATCTGGTGTAGTTAATCGTTCAAAACTTGAAAATAGTTATCTAGACGAGAACACTTTTTATTACCATATCATTGGCTTTTTAAAATTAAAATCCACAGCTTTTTTGAATGATTCCATAATAAAAAATAAAATTTTAAAAATTATGGAAAATGGATTTAACCTTCCGCTAAAAATAGTAGTTAATGATCAATATACCAATGAATTCCAGGACAACATAATTATAAACAGTCGAGTTCGACCTGGAATGAGTTCATTCATCAAGATCGACGCTAAGGATTTATCAGATTGTTCTAGACTTTAAGCATAAATTAGTTGTTTTTGATTCCGCTTTACTTCAAATTATTATTAGAGTAAAAACTCTTTTTCAACTCACAAAGGATAAATCAATGACGAAAATATTTGCAGCAATGATGATTCTAGCATTAAAAACATGGGCATTAGATGTAAAAATGCTTGAAATACGAACAGAAGATTTTCCAGAGGAATTAACAACAGTCGCCCTTACTGTAGACGATGCTAATGTCTTTCAAAGCTTTATTTACACTCCTCCAAAAGATCCACAAAAAATTTATACAATTACCCAATTAAATGAAGGTAAGCAGTCATTGAAAAAAAAATCAGGAGTCGAGATTATTGAGGTCTCTGGTGAAAGTTTATCCACGAATAATATCAATATAAATATTCATTTTTTACATCGATATAAGCTTATAGGCAAAAGTGAAAGAAAAGTTAAACCTTTGCGAATGTTTTTCGAATCACCAACAAATCTATATTTAACAGAAGATTTAGAAACTCGTAAAATCATCACCAAGGCTTTTGTTTACATTAACTATGTCGATGGTAAAGAAAAAGGTATTGATCGCATAGAAACTTTCTAGTTTGTTAGTGAGTCGAATAGAAACTAAATAATTAAAAAATTATCGAGAATGACTTTCCTTTAACAACTGTTCAGCATGTGCTAACGAAGTCTTAGAAATTTTTTCACCTGAAATAAGTTTAGCAATTTCTTCGATACGAGATTTTTTATTCAGTTCGATAACAATCATTTCTGCAAGATCATCTTTGGTTGTTTTTTGAATTGAGTAATGTGAGTCTCCAAAAGCGGCAACTTGTGGCAAATGAGTAACGCAAATTACTTGCTGACCTTTTGCTATTTCTTTTAATTTTTTTCCCACTTTTTCTGCGGTGGTGCCACTGACGCCTGTATCGACTTCGTCAAATAAATATGTACGAGGTAAATCTTGCAAGCTTTTCATTTTTCCCACAGCCGTTTTCAACGCCAGTAATATTCTTGAAAGCTCGCCACCAGAGGCCACTTTGGAAATTGGCTTTGGTGGATCTTTTGGCGAAGTTTGTGAAACAAATTCTACTTCATCAAGACCAGTAGGATTGAACTCTTCGTTGATTGTTAATTGAATGCTAAAAGTAACACCCTTCATATTTAAATCAAGTAACTCAGTATTCACTTTTTCAGTCAATTTAAGAGCCTGTGAATTTCTTATTTTTGTGAGTTCTTTTGATTGCTTGAACAGTTCCTCTTGAAATTCTTGTTGCTGCTTTTTCAACTTTTCTAGATGCAAGTCGCTGTTTTCTAAAGAATTTATTTCAATCATCATTTTCTGAAAAAAATCTTCTAACTTTTTTAAATCATGGCCATGTTTTTTTTGTAGTTTGCGTATTTGACTTAAACGATCTTCTTTTTGTTCTAATTGATGAGTATCTAAATCTAGTTTTTTATTATCAGACTGAATTTGAAAAATAGTTTCATCAATAAGATTTATGGCTTGATTAAATCCCTCAAGCTTTTGAACGATGTTTGGATCGACACTAGCAACGTCCAAACCTTTTTTAACAATCATTTTCAATCGTGACTTTATAGAGTCATCATCATGATATGCCATTTGATCACAATAATCTGAAAATTGAAGAATTTTGTGTGAACTTTTTAATCTTTTAATGTCTAGTTCAAGATTTTGATCTAATTCTGAATTTAAGTTTAATTTTTTAAATTCAGAATACTGAAATTTTAAAAACTCGAGTTTTTCATTTTTAAGAAGCGTCGTTTTTTCAAATTCTGTAATTTGATTTTTTAATAAATTATATTGATAAAATTTTTCTTGAAATATTTGTCTTTTATCCCAAGTCTCTGCAAATTGATCGAGTAGATCTAAGTGATAACTTTTTGATAATAAATTTCGATTGTCATGCTGGCCAGTCATCTCAATGAGAGGTGTTGCACGGCCAGTGACTTCGATTAGCGGTGCAATAAAGTCTCGTAGCTGAGATAAAGGCGAAAGTGAACCATTCAGAAAAACTTTTGACTTATCGCCTGATGAAATAATTCGTCGAACAATTAGTTTTTCATCTTCGATTTCAATTCCTAATTCAATGAGTTTTTCTTTAAGATCATTGCGATATTTTAAATTAAATACTCCTTCAACAGTCGCTTGAGTGCAGCCAGTGCGAATAGTATCAGATGAGGCTTTTTCTCCCATCAGTAAAGCTAAACTTTTTAAAAGCACTGATTTGCCAGATCCAGTTTCGCCGGATAAAATATTGAGTCCATTTTGGAATTCAATGTGTAAAGAATCTATAATGGCAAATTGAGAAATTTTAAGTTCTTGAAGCATCGCGATCTCCGAAATTAAGTTTTTCTTTCAATAGACTAAAAAAATTATGATTAGGTTTTCTGACCATAAGATGATCTTTTTCACAACGTGTAATTATCACTTCATCCTCAGGGGAGAGTTCAAGCATTTTTTGACCATCAACAATTAAATGAGCAGCGCTTGTTTGTTTTTGCAACTTTAAAACCAATTTTTGATCATCAGGAAATATAAGTGGACGACTAGTTAGCGAGTGAGGAGCAACCGGAGTCACAACAATGACATTAGCTTCTGGGTGCAAAATTGGGCCACCAGCAGCTAAATTATAGGCCGTCGAACCTGTTGGTGTTGAAATAATTAATCCATCAGCTTTAATGTCGTTAACATAGGATTGATCGTAAAAAACTGAAGTGCTAATCAACTGAGAAAAAGATCCGCGTTCAATAACAATATCATTCAGTGCTTCGAACGTCGTTTTTTTACCAGATTTTAATTTGACAGTGGTTAAAAGACGACTACGAGATTGAGTGACCATTTTATTTTTAAGAGTCAATTCAATAACATCAAATATTTCATCTACAGGATGAGAAGTTAAAAAACCGAGGGAGCCCATATTAAAACCCAATAAAGGAACGGGGTGACCCCGAAGGAGTCTAACGGCTCGTAAATAAGTACCATCTCCACCTAAAACAAGAATCAAACTCATCTCTTTAAGTTCACTTGAGCTAGTCAGTGACTGGGTTCCTAAAATTATTTTTTGTTCTGGAGCTGTAAAAACACTATATTTTTTTGTAGACAGAACATCTGCAACTTTTTTTGCCATTTTAACTGCATCAGTCGAGCGAATTCGATAAACAATGGCAATTTTTTTATTTCGTTTGAGTGTTATTTTTTTTTCTTTCATAATATTCCTAGAATTTAAACTAAACCACTCCGTTTAAGTAATGAATTTGTATCTGGTTCTCGGCCGCGAAATTCAACATAAAGTTTCATCGGATGCTCAGTTCCGCCTCGGCTAAGTATTGAATTTTTAAATTGATCAGCAATTTTTTTATTAAACAATCCCTGTTCTTTAAAATATTCAAAAGCATCAGCATCAAGAACTTCAGCCCATTTATAAGAATAATACCCAGCAGAATATCCACCTGCAAAAATATGACTAAAGCTACATGACATATTTGTGCCGGCTTCTTTAGGAATAATCCGAGTCATCTCAGTGGCCTTATTTTCAAAAGCATCAACATCAGAAATTTGATCTGGCGAAGTCGTGTACCAATTCATGTCTAATAATCCAAACGAAACTTGGCGAAGGCTAAGTAATCCAGCTTGAAAATTTTCTGCCTTTTTAATTTTTTGTATTAATTCTTGTGGTAGGAGCTCATTAGTTAAATAATGCCTTGCGAATAAATCAAGTCCTTCTTTTTCTTTAGCCCAGTTTTCCATTATTTGCGAAGGAAGCTCTACAAAATCCCAATAGACATTTGTTCCACCAAGAGTTCTGTATTTACACTTCGAGAGCAAACCATGAAGAGCGTGGCCAAATTCGTGAAACAATGTGGTTACTTCGTCGTAAGTCAGTAATGATGGTTTATCTGTTGTTGGCTGTGTAAAGTTACAAACAATACTGACATGGGGTCGTCTTATTGTAGCACCCCATAGTCCTTGTTCACGATAATTAGTCATCCAAGCACCACTTTTTTTAGTCGTTCGAGGAAAAAAATCAGTGTAAAACAAACCGATATAATTTTCTTTAGTTTGACCTCGTTCGGCCAAGTTTTCATACACTTCATACGTTTTAACATCTGCATGATAAGTTTCTATATTTTTAATTGGAATAAAGCTTAATCCATATAAACGTTTTGCATGTTCAAAGACGCCGTCAACTACATTTTCTAATTTAAAATAAGGGCGAAGCTCTTCTTCATTGAAAGAATATTTTTGTTCTTTCAATTTTTCTGAATAATAAGCAATATCCCAGGGTTTTAATTCATCATTTCCATCGATTTGTTTTTTAAAATTTTTAACTTCATCTAAATCTTTTTCAGCTGCTTTTTTAGATGGATCTAAAATTTTATTTAAAAAATTAAAAACAGTTTCAGGCGTTTTAGCCATTCTTTCTTGTAAAACATATTCAGCATGATTTTTGAAACCCAGTACTTGTGCACGTTGATATTTAAGTTTTACAATATTAAGAACGATCTCTTGATTATTAAATTCTCCGCCAAAAGCTTTGCTAGAATTCGCTTTCCATATTTTTTCTCTTAAAGAACGATTTTCAGCGTAAGTTAAAAATGGAATCAGTGATGGACCTTGTAAGTTAAAAAGCCATTTGCCAGGTTGACCTTTTTGAGTCGCAGCCATTGCAGCAGCTTCACAAGCGCCATCTGGTAAACCTGCAAGATCAGTTTTCTCAGTGATCCATAATTCAAAGGCATTTGTTGCTTTTAAAACATGCTCAGAGAATTTGGGCGATAAAACTGAAAGTTCTTGATCGATGGCTCTTAGCTTTTCTTTTTCTGAATCTGAAAGTAAAGCACCATTACGTGAAAAATCAGTGTACATTTTTTCTGTTAATTTAAGATCTTCGTTGCTTAAATTCATTGGAACTCGAGACTCATAAATAAATTTTATTTTATTAAAAATAACTGAGTCTAATGAAATATCCGACGAAAACGCAGATAAAAGTGGTGAAATTTTTTGTGCTAAAGCTTGAGTTGCTTCATCAGCTTCAGCTGAAAATAAATTAAAATAAATTGTTGAAATGCGGTCTATTTTTTCAGAAACTTGCTCTAGTTTTAAAATACAATTTGCAAATGTAACATCTCTAGTTTGCTTGATAAGTTCAATTTCTTTTTTAGCTTCTGCAATAGTGAATTCTAATGCCGGAATAAAATGTTCAGTTTTTATTTTAGAAAAGGGGACGGATTCATCATAGTTTGTAAAGTTTTGTAAAAGTGGATTTAAATTAGAATCAGACATTTTAGATCTCCTTGAAGTTACCGAAAAGGCTACCATCTAGCCTTTTCGGTGTCGAGATCTGTTGCTATGAGCGTGAACTAAATTTTTAAATTATCGCGGACCTGATTGCGTTTGCTGAGTCGTGTTAGATACACATAAGCCTAAACGTGATTGCGCAGTAGTGGCTTTGCAACTATAGCCTTGAGTGCAAGTGTTTGCTTGATCTACAAAGCACGACTGAACAACTCCGTTGTAGCAGTTAGATTGGTTATAACCAGTGTAGTTACTAATTTGCGGAATGTTTACCCATTGATTATTAATAGACGTGTTCCCAGTTCCAAAGCCAAAGTAAGCGTATCCATATCCGCTCGCTTGTGCATAGTTAGCTTGTACGCAACCGAGTCCGCCATAGTCGTTGTATGTCGGCACCGTTCCCGTGGGACAGTTGCATAAATAAGAACCATTGTTTGTGTGAAAGCTTCCGTTGTAATATGAACCTGGAAAACCGTTATTATAACCACCTTGGTTGTATCCATAGGGATCATAGCTTGTATTGTAGGGACTAAAGCCTTGGCCCTGCTGATATGTTTGATTTTGGCAAGCTGCCGGATTATTAAGGCAAACATTATTCATTGCAGGGTTAGTCTGATTGTTGTTTCCAGAATTGCCAGAATTGTTAGAGCCGTTTTGGCAAGAAACAATAACAGTCATCATAAATATTAAACTGATAATATTAAGTATTAGTTTTTTCATATTGCACCTCGAAATTAATTACAGCAGAAATGAGACCAGCTCAGATCAAACATATCGAAGTATGTAGATTTTACTTGTCGAACTTTTTGACAATAATTTGTTAAATCTTTTTTAGACTTTAGTCTGATATAAATTCGTCGCATTTTAAAACATAATGAAATTCGCACTTAAGCGCATTGTATTTAAAAAAGGAAAAAAATGAAAATAAATATTTTATTAGCTGTCATGATGGGTCTTATTTTATCATGTCAATCTAATCAAGTGAGATTCCCTAATCAAACAAGTAATCCAGTTCAGCAAGTAGATAATAAAATAGATTTTGAATTTATTCATACTCAGCAAGACTGTAAAGTCCCCAATGAGACTATGCCTGGAACCTTTCATAAAAAAACTTTTTGTGCAAATATAAATAACGGAGACTTGCAATCAACAACTGAATTGTCTGGGATGGTTAAAAAAGCTCAAGAGATTTTAGATACAGCCTTGTTAGATCCAAAAAACGCGAAACTTTCTGTCGCTTATTTTAGTTTTTCCAACAAAGGAATCCAGCGCAAATTTTGTGAATTGAGTTCGAAAGGTGTTCAGATTCGCGTATTTCTTGATGGAGGATCTGTAGGACAAATTGATGACTTAGTTATGAATAATGCGGCTTGTAAGGATGCTCAGGGTAAGTTGAATGTTAAATTATCTTACCTTGGTGGAAATACAAATCCTGAAGCGGGTAGTGGGGCAATCTGGCAACTTCATCACAACAAATTTTTAATGCTTGAAGTGCCAAATCAAAAAGTAAGACTTAATTTTTCTTCAGGTAATTTATCTTCTTTTGGAACAAGTTTGCATTTAGATCATTGGGTGATGTTAACAGTGCCTGTGAACACAAATTTAGTAAGAGCTCATCAATGCGTGATGCAAGGTTTGGAATCAGCATCTGTTAAGGCCAAAGAAGAAAATGTAAAACCGGCTGCAATTGGACAAGCCTATATCGAGGAACGAGAAAAATGTTTTGATCTCAAAAACGTAACACCTAGACAAAGCCTTATCAATACGACAACAGACACCTCAAATCAAATTCAGGCTAACTTAGCAGTTGAAGAAATAGCGCCATTATTTTCGCCGAACAATAATAAATACACAGAAAAATCATTTATTGCAGCCTTAGATAAAGTACCAAAAGGTGGATATATTTATATAGCTATTCAGCACTTCTTGCACCCTGGGGTTTCAAACGCATTAACGAGTGCCGCTGGACGTGGAGTCGATGTAAGAATTGTCATGGACGATGATGCTCTTCGGGGAGAAAGTGAAGTTCCAGGAGTGGACGCAATGATTAAAAAATTATTACTTATTAAAGGTATTCAAGTTAGATTTGCTGAAACTAATCATAGTGCTGGCGGAAATGGCCAGATGATGCATAACAAATTCGCGATTATAAATGGAGATATGACATTTTCAGGAGCTGGACATTATACAAATGCAGCTTTCAATGTGAATTGGGAAAATTTTTATTTTGCAAAAAATAAAAAAATTATCTTAGGTTATTCTCAGTATTTTAGTGAACTATGGGCTGAATCAGTAGACTCAGTTTACACAATTTCTAAAGGTTCTAAAGCCAGTGCTCCTCCATCTGCTTTAGGTTCAAAATTTTTGAAATCAATTCAATAGTCTTTTGCTTTTATAGACGCTTTTTGACTGGAATTAACCGATTTACGATTGTCTAACAGCTAAATATTTCAGCTGAATTAGTACTATTTATTACATTCATGTTACAATAATTTGATAAGCATTTTTTATGTGACAAAAAAAAATCCCTTAGATAGAAATATCTTAAGGGGATCTTATGAAAATACTGAAGTTGTTCTTTGTTGTTTTTGTTTCTACTTTCCACTTAAATTCTTGGGCACAATCTTCAAGTGCACCCTCATCGCTGTATCCCGAAAGCTTTATTGAAGCTTACAAAAGCAATCAGTTAAAAGATCAGGATTTATTACTTCAGCTTCACAAATTCGAAGAAAAAAATCACATCACTATTGGCTACGAAAAAGCAAAAGATTATATTTTTGGCTATCTTTATTTAGAAAAATTATCCAATCAGCAGTATGCAGTGACTGATGTTTATTGTGAACGTCAATATACAGATCAGGATTTCGGTCAAATGACTTTGGGTCCTATGAAATCACCTCAATCTGGAGATGTGATAAATACTGAACATACTTGGCCTCAAAGTGAATTTACTTCCAGTTTTCCAAAAGAAATGCAGAAATCAGATTTGCACCATCTTTTTCCGACAGATTCTAAAATGAACGGGGCAAGATCTAATTATCATTTTGGAGATGTGACTCAAACTGATAAAAAATTAAACTGTCCAACTGCAGAACTTGGTACTGATGGCGTTAGTCGAGGAATCATTTTTGAAGCTCCATTTAAGCATAAAGGAAATGTGGCTCGAGCCTTATTTTATTTTGCTTCTAGATATAATTTGAAGATTGATTCACAGGAAGAAAAATATTTACGTCAGTGGAATCTTTCAGATCCTGTTGATGTAAATGAAAAGAACAAAAATGATGAAATCCAAAAAATTCAAGGAAACAGAAACCCATTTATTGATTTTCCAGATTTAGTTGATCATATTGCAACTTTTGGTCAGTAAGTTCTAGTCGTAAATCTTTTGTATTAATGTTTTATACTTTTTTTCTAAAAATTTTCTTTTCACTTTAAGTGAAGGAGTTAATGACCCATTTGCAGTTGTCCAAATGTCATTCACAATTTCAAACTTCTTAATCGTTTCGTAAGTAGCTAGTTTTGAATTAACATCTTGAATTGCATGTTTAATTTTTTTTGATATTTCAGCAGTTAAGTTTTGTTCTCCGATATTGAGTAAAGCAGAAACAAATTTTTGTTGTTCGCCCACAATCAGAACTTCTGAAATAAATGGATTTTGCTTGATCATGTTTTCTAATTTTTGTGGAGCTACATACTTTCCACCTGAAGTTTTAATAAGATCTTTTTTGCGATCAGTAATTTTTAAATACCCATCATCTGTCAACTCGCCGATATCTCCAGTTCGAAAAAATCCTTCGGCATCTATGACTTCAGCTGTAGCTTGAGGATTATTATAGTACTCATGCATACATTTTTGACTTCGAATTAATATTTCACCGTCAGGTTCAAATTTAATTTCTACATCGCCTATAGGTTTGCCAACGGTACCGATTTGTTTATTTTTAATCGTATTAATTGTGACTGCAGCAAAAGTTTCTGTGAGTCCATATCCCACTAATATTTCAATTCCCATGAGTGAAAATAAGGTCACAAGTTCTTCACTCATTGCAGCGCCACCGCAGATAGCGAATTTAAGACGACCACCAAATGCTTTTTGTATCGGAGCGAATACAAGTCGCGATAAAAACTCATATTGCAAAATGAGTGATAAATTCATCGTTTGACGAGTCGATCGATGATAGGAAACTTTTCGTGCTAAATCCATTGTGTATTCAAATAATTTTTTCTTATACTTTTGAGTTTCAATTTGATTTAAAACTTGAGAATAAATTTTTTCAAAAATGCGTGGAACAGCAACTAAAAAATCGGGACGAATTTCTTTTAAATTTTTCTTGAGTGAATCTATATTTTCTGCAAAGGCTAATGTGTATCCAGCATAGACGCTGCCAAAATGCTCAATACGACCCATTACATGTGCAAAGGGTAAGAAACTTAAAGATACTTTAGGTTGATTATCAACTGTAAATAAATCAAATAAAGCAAACCCCTCGACGATTTCAGAAACTAAAGCTTGATGCTGTAGAACAACTCCTTTGGGGTTTCCAGTTGTGCCTGAAGTGTAAATGATAGATAAAGTATCTTCATTTTTAATTTTTTTCATTTGGTTAATAAATATTTGACAGTCTTTGTTTTTAATCAATTCAATATTTATTTCTAGAACTTCAATGACCAAAGTTTTCAATTTAAAAGTAAGATCTTTTTCAATTTTTTTGAATTGTTCATGCATCTTTATTGTTTCAAAAATAATTAACTTAGGACGGCAATTTTCTAAAATATAAATAAGATCTGCATCTGTTTGATTTGAATACAGAGGTACAGTAATATCATTATTTCCAATTATTGCCAGATCAAATGCAGACCACTCCCAACGTGTGTTTGACATTAAAGCGATATGACATTTTTGAGTATTTTTTTTTGCCAAAGTTTTTTGTAAAATTATATTTAAACAAACAATATTTTTTAAATAATCAGTCCATGTCATATTGATCCATTGATTATCTTTTTTATATTTTATAGCAATTTGATTTTCACGTGATAAAAATTGACTGATCCAGTCTGTGATATGTGGTTTTTTCATATGTATGTAACCTTTTATTTTTGACTGCCTAAAACAAGTTGTATTTTTTTAGGTCGATCTGGTTTGTTCGCCGTAGTTACAATAATGCTTTGCTTCGTTGATAAGTTTGTAAAAGGATTTCGTACGCTAATTTGAGTGATGACATTTGCTGGTATAGCGTACTGAAGCAGCGGAGGTTTTTCATTCACACGAATACCATTAATTTCAATGACAGGATTTTCTCCACCATTCAGGACTTCAATGTCTACATATCCCATCGGAGGCATCGGTATTAATTGAGCTGACAGACTTGATGCTGTATTGAATGACTGTGTTTTTTGATATTTATAGTATCCATCCAAGTAAAGTGTAATTGTTACATTTTTGTTGCTTGTGACAGATGTTACTGAGGGTGTTATTTGTTCTGTAGGTTGATTATCGATATATATTTTTGCACCACTTGGTTGACTAGAAATAGAAACACGTGTCGAGGCAGTAGCTGCTAAATCTATTTGTCCTTGTTTTTGTATTTTTTTTGCAACAGGAGTTTTTTCAACAGCTTGTTGATTAAAGTAAGTCTGGTATCCGAAGATGCCAGCAAAAAACAGCACTGCTAAAATGATGATTTGTTGCTCGAAATTTTTGACAAATCCTGAAGTTGTTTTTTGTCCATACTGGGTATGTCCATTTTTGATTTGAGTTGAACTTCGAGTATGTATTGAGCTTCCATGTGAGTTATTTCTTTTTTGAACTGAGATTGAACCTAATCCTTGCAATTGAGATCTAGAATCCTTATTTATTTTAATTCCGGCAATTTCTAAATCATCAACGAGTGTATCTTTGATTTTTAAACCATTTACAATAGTTTCTGTTTTGATATTTGTTGATACAATATTTTGAACATTTTCTCTTGAAACAGAGGGTGCTTCTGCCGGCAATTCAAGTTGCGAAAAAGCGATCAATTTTTCTTTTCTTTCATTATAACTTGATTTGAAACAACTACAGATAAATTGACTAAAATCATGAGTCGAAAAATCTGGATATTGTGTATTTAAAAACAGATTAAGATCTTTATGTAAATTAGCTGCAGTTTGATAACGAACATTTTTATCTTTTGCGAGTGCTTTCATAACAATTCGCTCAAGCTCGATCGGTACAAGAGGATTTATTTTACGAATCGCGGGGATTTGGCATTCTCGAACTTTTCTTAAAATGGCTCCTTCGTTACTGCCAGTAAACAGTCGATCATTAGCTAAAAGCTCCCATAAAATAATTCCAAGCGCAAAGACATCAGTTCGGGGGTCAATAGAAAAGCCCTCAGACTGTTCGGGACTCATGTAAGAAAATTTTCCCTTGAGTGTTCCTGCTTTAGTCGCTTCAGTTTCAGAAGTTGATTTTGCAATTCCAAAATCGATGACTTTAGATTCTCCTTCGAAAGAAATCATAATATTCTGGGGACTCATATCGCGATGAGTGATATTAAGTGGTTTACCTGACTGAGCATCGACACATCGATGAGCATGATTTAATCCAGCTGCAGCTTCTTTAACAATATATACCGCTTGATCAATATTAAAGCTTTTATTTGATTTCTTCATTTCGTTAATGATTTGTCTTAGATTTTGACCTTCGACGAATTCCATAACTAAATAAAATTGGTCATTTTCAATACCAAAATCATAGATGCTTACAATATTTGAATGACTTAAATTAATTGCAACTTTAGCTTCTTCTTTGAACATGGAAATAAATTCTGGATTATTTGTGTATTGTGGTAAAATTCTTTTAATGGCTACAAATTTATGAACACCATTTGCACCATTAGATTTCGCTAAATAGACTTCGGCCATGCCGCCAACAGCTAGTTTTTCTAAGAGAATATATTTACCAAACTTTTCAACTTTAGACATCACTCTAAGTATCGGAAAAAATTACTTTTTACTTTAGATAAAAGATAAATGACATCTTTAAAAGATTTGATATGCTAGACCAATGAAGTGGATTGGTTTAACAGGTGGAATAGCAACAGGAAAATCAACAGTCGCTAGACTTGTCGAAAGTCGAGGGTTCAAGGTCATTGATGCGGATCGTGTATCCCATCAAGTTACAGCAGTTGGAGAAGATGGTTATACAGAAATACTCAAGCAATTCGGTGAAAATGTACTAGACCAGCAGTTAAAAATAGACAGAAAAAAGCTAGCTGAAATTGTATTTAATAATTCAGATCAAAAAAAGAAACTTGAATCTATTTTGCATCCGCTAATACAAGAAAAAGTGCAAGAAGCTAAACAAAAAGAATTCGATAATAAAACGAAATTCCTTTTTTATGATGTACCACTTTTATTTGAAAATAATTTGCAAACTCAATTTGACTTAACTATTGTTGTTTGGTGTGATCTGCAAACACAACTAAACAGGCTTATTCAAAGAAATCATTTAGATATTCCTCAAGCTCAGTTGAGAATCAATAATCAAATGAAGCTCAGTGAAAAAATCAGACTGGCAAAAAAATGTATTGATAATTCTGGTAGTGAATTTGAATTGATGTTAGTCGTAGACCAGCTTTTGCAAAATTTTACAGGAGTCGACTTGAATTGAATATGATTTAAGTCGAGTCTCATTTTGAATCAAAAAATTAAAGTTTTTAGTAAATTAAACCGATACATAGATCATGAAATGGATTTCATATTTAACTGTAACTTTATTTGTATTTAGTGCTCAAGCTCGTGAGTGGTTTGAGGCTTACACCAATGCACGCTCAAATGCAATGGGTGGAGTTAAGCTAGCAATGACTGCTGATGATACCTCACTTTTTCGAAACCCTGCAAGTTTAGCAAGTTTTCGAGGTGGTTATGTCACGTTATTAGATCCAGAGGCTGAAGTTTCAAGCGGATTTTCAAGTTCATTTTCAGGAATTCAAACTGATGTTGTGAAGGTCAAAGATTTATTAATTAACAATCTTGATCGTTTCTATCATGCTAAATTGCAATTGACACCTTCATTAACATTAAGAAATTTTAGCTTTGGTTTAATTTATAAAAGTGAAATTTCTGCGATCATTAATTCACAAGCGCCAACTCAAATGGATACAATTTATAATAATGATATTGGAGTTGCTCTTGGCTACACTAAAAGTTTTTGGGATGGCTCTATTAAATTAGGAGCTGTTACAAAAATGATTAATCGAGTGGAAATTGACAATCCTATTTTAGACACGACGACTTCATTAGAATTAGATCAGATTGCTTCCAATGGTTCAGCAATTGGTTTTGATGCATCAATACAGCTTCAGGCCGCAATAAAGTATTTTCCAACACTTGTTATTATGGGTCGTGATTTAGGCAACTTGGAATTCAAAGATCCGCTTATAAAGTCAGTGAATACTTCGCTTCGTCCGCAAAAAGTTCTGCAATCTGTAGATGTAGGATTTAGCTTTCAACCTCTGTTATCTAGATCTGTCCGAAGCTTATTTAGTTTTGAATATGTGGACGTTTCAAACTCAAGACAAGATGATTTTTCAAACAAAAGGATTCATGCGGGAGCAGAATTTAATTGGAACGATATTTTTTATTTTCGGTTAGGTGTAAATCAATTGTATTGGACTACTGGGATAGAAATAGCTACAGAAAGATTAAGTTGGCAAGTAACAACTTACGGAGAAGAAGTCGGTGTTAAAGATAATCCAAAAGAGGATCGGCGAATAAGTACAAAAATCGCCTTTAGGTTTTAAATGAATAAATGTATTTACGTCGTATTTTTACTTATTTTAAGCTGCAGCAAAAATATTTTAACGACTGATGCAAGCTCAAATAATGATGATGCTTTCTATCAACAAGCTTTAGATTATTTAAATCAAAAAAAATACGATGAGGCTATTTTAGTTATTTCAACTAAAATATCAGTTCAAAATCAAATGACTCCAAGTGTTCGAGAGCTTTTAGCAAGTAATTACGCAGGAAAGTGTGGTCTAGAATTTATTCCTTATATAGATAAACTATCAACAGCTAACACAGGATCTGCACTTCGTGTCATGATGGAGCCATTCATAAATTCTGTAGTCGATCCAAGTTTTTGCAAACAAGCTTTGGCTACTATTGATTTGATTGGTACTACAAGTAATCGAACTGTAAATCAGAATTTTTTTGCTTCCGTTGTTGGAATGGTCTTGTTAGGAACAAGTCTTAGAAGCTATGCTGATATAAATCCAATTTTAGGCGATGGTGTAGCTGATGTTGATATTTGTGCAGCTGTAACTGATCAACAAATTGATGATATGATTATTGGATTTGGTTATTTCAATTTAAATTTTTCAAGTGTCTCTAGCCAAACAATTGGTAATTACACAAATTCGATGTTTGGCCCAATCGGGGCAACTTGTGCAGCTGTAGCGGGTGCATCATGTACTATAACTGATCCAACACAGATTACACCATTTTTAAGATTAGCATTTCGTGATCTTGTAAATACTCAAGAATATAGAATTGGAAATTTTGCAACAGGGGGGAATCAGTTGTTGATTCCAGGTTCATGTCCATAGTTAAAATACTTACAACATTTATTTTTATTTATACTCAGTTTGTTAGTGCAAACGATTTATTTATTCCTCATCAAAGCAGTCGAGCGCGTGCTATGGGTGGAACTATCATTTCAGATGCAAATGGTTTAGATGCTCTTTTTTTTAATGCAGCTGCATTATCAAGAGTCGAAGGTTATGTTTTTGATATTGCTAAAGTAAATGCAGGGGCATCTCAGAATTCGCAAAGATTGCTAGATCAAACAAAATCAAGTGGAAGCACTTTGGCTGCAAGCGATTTGCAAAATCTTTATGGAGAAACATTTTTTGCAGAAGCGTCAGCCCACTCAGGCATGGTGATACCTCGATTTGGTATTGCAGCCTACAGTCATAGTTATGTATCTGAAGTTTTTAATAATCCAGTGTTTCCAACATTTAATATCAATTTAGTGAGTGATTATGGTTATATCGTAGGAACATCAATTCCCATTGGCTTGAATCTATCTTTTGGTATAGCTGGAAGACATATTAAGCGTTGGAGTGGAAAAACAGATATTTTAATTTCTGATCTCATTGGGACTAATGATAAAGATTTAGTAGCGTCTCGCCTGCAAGATAAAGGATCTGGAAATGCGCTCGACTTGTCGATGCATTACGTAATGCCTGCATCAAAATTAAACTTAAGTTTATCATGGAAAGATGTAGGCGATACAAAGTTTACTTCTTTATCTGGAAACGGACCTGAAAAGCAATCTGATAATTTAACTTTTGGTGTTTCCAAAAAAGACACTTTGAGTTTTTTTGATATGACATATGCTTTTGAATATAATCACATTCGTCAAGATGATGCTCTTTCAAAGAAAGTTCATTTCGGAGCAGAAGCCTCATTGGGGTTATTTGATTTTCGTTTAGGTTTGAATCAAGGTTATTTAACTTATGGATTAGGTGTCGATTTATGGTTAGTTTCAGTTGATGCAACAGCTTATACAGAGGAATTTTCTACAAATAATAGTCAAATTAAAAGCGATCGTTATCAAGCGACAGTGACATTAGCATTAGATTTAGATCAATCTTTAAAGCTAAGAAATCAATTCGGTAAAAAAAGAAGACTTATGCAAAGAAGATAGCTAGACTGTTGTCATGCTTAGTTTTGTACCTGTTCGATCACCTAATGAAATTAAAAAAATAATTGATCAATTTTCTTTTGAAGAATCAACATGGATAGTAGCTGATCTAAAGTCGAAAACAGATTTGCAAATCAAATGTATAAATCGATTTGGTTATTATTTAGATGATTCTATTTTGCGAATCAGTGATTTTTGGCAAATTGCACTTCGACGGTTACTTCCGCATCTTAAGATAGTAAGTGAAAGTTTTATTGAATTTGTATTAGAAGATTTTCTCAATACTCAAATCGGGCAAAATTTAATTCAACATATGGATCTTCAGCCGCATCAATATTATACAATTTTTAAGTATATGTCTGAATTAGCCCCAATAATTTTATCACCAGATTCAGATGAAATTCTAAAAGAATGGAGTCAATCCAAAACTCCTGATTGGTATTCATGGTACTTAATTTCACGACTTTGTTTAAAATATTTAATAACAGAAAGAAAAATTATTTTAGCAAGCTGGTCTTCGGGATTATTGCAAAGTCAAAAAATAGAAAGTATTGGTTGGAATCGAACTCTATATATTGATTTAGGTTCAGAAATGACTTCATTAGAAATGGGACTTTTTCAACAATTATCAAAAGTGATTAATATTAATATTATTGTTCCTGATCCATCTTGGAAAAATAAATATCAGTATATATTGCAAAGTTATCAAGCTCAAAATATTCCTTTAGCAGATTCTAAAGACAGAGACACAAAAAAAAATTGTGTTTATCGTTTTAACACAGAAGCCCTAGAAATAAAATATATTGTTCATCAAGTGAAACAGTGGATTGATCTCGGTATTTCATTAAAAAACATTCTGATAGCTTCACCTCGAATAGAAGATTATTGGCCTATTTTAAAAATTCATTTAGATTTCGAACGAATAGCATATAACAAAAAAAACACTGTAAGTGCTATTTCAACTGGATTTTTTCAAAAAGTTATAGCTTATATGAATAGTCAAAGTTCTTCTGTTGATTGGGAAAATCTGGAACAGTCTTATTTTAGTCAAAACGAAGTAAATTATGATTTTGAAAACTTTAAAATGATTTTTTTTGAAATGATAGATGAAAATGATCTGTTGCCAATCGATGAAATTAAAAATGCATATTTTAAAAAAATTAATTTACAAAACTCTTTAACTCGCACTGATTATCTTTTTATTGTATTTAAAGTTATTAGCAAATTTCTACAAACAGAATCTTCTGAATCTTTACAGCACACTCAGAACGTCATACAATCTGTATTTAAAGATTTTATAAATTTAACAACTGATGCTCAGTTCAAAATTCAATCATGGAATAAAATTTTATTAAACACTTTAAAACGATCTGAAATTTCAACACAGCTAGTTTTGGCAAATGGACTCGAAGTTAGCAATACACAAAATTTAATGATTTATGAAATTACTCATGTGATTTGGTTTGGATTAGATGAGTCAGGATTTAAAAAAAGCAGTACTCAGTTTGTGCCAATTTCAGATGTTGAAGATCTAAAAACAAAGTTTGATTTTCCGATAAATTTTCCTGACGAAAGCCATATTGAGTTTAATTTAAGATGGTTATCAGAGTATTCATTTGTTGATTCAATAATGACCTGTTCTCAATTTAGCTTTCAAGCGGATCCTTTGATATCAGCAAATTTAATTTTAGAAATAGATACTCATCCAGTTCCCTATGAAAATAAATTAACAGCTCAGCAATCCTATTTAGATTACTTACAAAAAAATATTTCTAATTTAAGTGATTTAAAAAAGTATAAGAAATTTAACGATGAAATAACAGGATCTAAGCGACATAAAATTCCAGAATTTACTTTTACAGATTTTTCCGTTTCTGAAATTATTAAATTTGATCAATGCAGCTTTAAGTTATTAGCCAGTAAGGGTTTCCGATTAAAAGATCTTGCTACTCATGGATTAGACTTGGATCCTCGACAAAGCGGTTCAATTTATCATGCCTTATTTGAACAATTACTTAAGTTGGGATTCAGTAATATCGTAGAATTAAGTGAAATCGAAACATTTTTAGATAACTATAGAACGAAAAATAAATTATATTTACGAAAAGATGTTTTTTGGAATGTTGAAAAGAAAAAACTACTAGAAGTTGCACTAAAATTTTATGAATTTGAAAAGCAACGCTTAAGCCCTCGCTTGCAGCAACATCTTGTTGAAAAAGATTTCAAAATTAAGTTTGATGTAATTGCAGTTTCTGGCAGAATCGATCGAATAGATATCTATGATAAAAATCAAGCCATAGTATTTGATTATAAAAGAAGTCAAACTTCAGACGTTTTGAATAGCCATTTGTGGATCGAAGAAAAGCAGTTTCAAATGCTTTTCTATTTAATAGCACTGAAAGAACAACTTAATTTTATTCCTGCTGGAGCACTTTATTACACATATAAAAATATGAAAATAAATAAAGGAATGCTCTTAGAGCATTTTACAGACGAGTACTTAGCTAACAATATTTCTAAAAAAGCTATAGCTTCTGACGAAATGCTTGTTGAGTTATTAATTCAATTTAAAAGTAAAGTTGCAGAAATAGAAAAAAAAATTCAAAATGCTCAATTTTCACCAATACCTTTTAAACTGGAAATTTGCACTGATTGTGAATGGAAAAATTTATGTCGAGCTCCGCACCTTTGAAAAAAGAAAACCAACCATTTCAATCTCAGTTCATACGCGCCGGTGCCGGTGCAGGAAAAACGACACAACTAATACAGTCCTTTTTTGCATTTGTTGAAGACTATAAAAAGGCTTATAATAAGTATCCAAAAATCGTCATCACAACATTTACAAGAAAAGCGACTCAAGAAGTCAAGGAACGTCTGTTAGTTTTTGCTCTGAACTCTAAAGATACTCATTTAGTAAATTATATCAATAAAAAATCAAGCGTTCATATTTCAACTATACATGGTTTGTTAAGTCTTTTGGTTAACAGATATCATAGTATACTTGGTTTGCATTCACGGCTGAATGTTTTGAATGATAAATCATTCTACAAAGTTTACCGGAAAATTTTACAAGAAATTATAGTTACGAATGAAGAATATGTACAGCTACTTGACACATTTAAATTTAAAATAGTTCTTAATCAACTACGCTATTATGTAGAAAAAAGAAGTGTTAATAATATTAATTTTGTGAGTTCAAATCTTTTTAAGACAATTCGTCAGATAAAACTGGATTCGTTTTTAGCTGAATTTGAAATAATTATTAATAATGAATCTATTTTTTCCAGTCATCAGGCGTGGAATGATTACTACAGTTTTTTAAAATCATTTTATAGTTATTTAAATAATTCGAATTTCGATTATGACAGACTTTACAATATGTATGTAAATCGACCTTCAAAACCTAGGTTTTTAACAAGCAAACCTGTTTTTGATTCTATTTATCATGATATTATAGTCAAATATTTTTCATCTGATGCAGATTTTATCAATGAAAATGATACTGATTTGTTTATTGAAAAAAATGAAAGCTTAAATAAATTATTTTTTGAAGTTGCAGAAAAATTTTTTACGAAGCTAAAAATTTATAGCCAAGAAACTGGTCAAATTTCAATTAATGATCTTGAAAGTTATTCACTTGTTTTACTGACTGAGCATTTCGAAAAAATTAAAAGTTTTTCAACACAATTTAATTATTACATGATTGATGAATATCAAGATACATCACCACTGCAAGACAAAATTTTAAAATTGCTTATCGGTTTAAACACTCAGTTTATCGTCGGAGACCCGCAGCAAAGTATTTATTTGTTTCGAGGTGCACAGTCTTCTATTTTTAAAAACAAAGAGATTGAAGCTCAAGCAAGAAATTTCAAGTTCATAGATTTAAATACCAACTATAGATCTGAGCCTAAACTCATGAACTGGATTAATCATATAATGAGTACTTTTTCTAATCAATTTGGAAGTATGGCCCCAAAACATATAGATCTCGAGATTCTTCAAGAAAATACTCAAGCTTATTATATAAAAACAACAAACGAATTTGAAAGTATAATTAATCAGATTATCAGATTACGCTTTCAAGGTGCTAAATATACTGAAATCTGCATTTTATTTACAAAGAACTCCGATATATTTGATTTTAGTCAATATGCATCCGAGCATCATATTCCAGTGCACCCTGTGATATCAGCTGGCTTTGATCAGAAACGTGAAATTCTCGATCTTGTTTCTTTTCTTAGATTTTTAGTAAATCCATTTGATCATATAAATCTGATCACTTTGCTTCGTAGTCCGTGGTTAACTGTGACAGATTCAGAAATTTTTTTAATGAGGCAAGCTAATAAATCTTTAAGTTTATGGAAAGAGCTTCATGTAAAAAAACATCCAGATGCAGATTTTTTGCAAAAATGTATCGATATTTATAATACTTTAGGCGTAATGACTGCACTTGATTTTTTTGTAAAACAAACCCATTTTTTAGTCTTTAGTTATAAATTAGATCCTACAGGTCAACGAGAGTCTAATATTTATAAATTTATCACTGATTTAAATCAAAGTTCAAAAAATGAAAACTTTTTATTGAATAGTTATTTATCAACCCAATTTAAATCCTTTAGCGAAGATCTTGGTTCAAATTTAAACGAATCGTTGGCGTTATTTACCCATGATCAAGTTCAAGCAATGACTATTCATGCTGCTAAAGGATTGCAATTTCCACATGTTATTATTTCAGGTTTGCAAGAAAAACCAAAACAAACAAATCAGTTTAGCATATTATATGATGATACAACTTCATTAGTCTGTTTACCGGTTTTAAATAGTGAATCTATTCAAAAATGGTCAAACTGGGGAGAATTGCAAAAAATAAAATTAAATCAAGCCGAAGAACAAGAATTCGAAAGGCTTTTTTATGTTGCTGTGACTCGAGCACAAAAAAGTGTAACTTTAATTTGGGACACCTCTAAGCAAAAATCTAAAAAAAGCTGGGCTTCAAAAATAGATTGGTTAGAAGAGGGTAAGCACGATTTTGATCATTTTTCAGTTCAAAGTTTAATTGACTCAGAAGAAGCGGCTCAAAAAGAAATAATTGTTGAAGAAAACTCTTTGCCTCATGAAAGTATTAAAATTGATTTAAACGAAATTAGTCAACCTTTTCAAATTCAGTTTCAGAAAGTTGCGAAAACATCAGTTACAGAAATGCTTTCTAAGTCCGAGCTAGTCATTCAGACTGAGTCATTAGATAATGATTTAATTATTAATTTGCAAAAAGCTCAAAAAGGAACGGATCTTCATAGGTTTTTTGAGTCTATGAAGTACAGTCAAATTAATATCGATGAACAAGATCACAATTTGACTGATGATTTGTCAAAAATGTTGAAGTGGTTTAAACAGATTCATGAAATTCCATTTATTAGAATTTTAGAACAAGGCTATCCTGAATGGGGATTCGGCTTGATGTCTAAACAGGGGTTAATAAAGGGTCAAATCGATTTGTGGTCGATTGTTGATAATATTGTTTATATTTTAGATTATAAAACAGGAAGTTCAAATTATTCTGATAAAGCATTTGAACAATTAGCAGTCTATGCACGCTGTTTAAAGCAAATGAAGAAAATTATGCAGAATCATAATATTCAGTTAATTTCGATTTATCCTTTAGAGAAAATTGTTAAAATTAGACATTTGCTTTTTACAGAAATACTAGAAGTTTGATAAAGTAAGAATAAGTTTTATTTATATTAATCATGCTGTTTTCTAGTGGTCAAAATAGGTCCAATTCAATTGGTATGATTATCGCATTTATTTCTTCGAAGACCTTTTAGGTCAACTCAATTAAGATCTTATCTTAATTCCAAAAAATAAATGAGGTTCTATGAACGCCATAAGTTTCATTTTCTTCAGTTCCCTAATAACTTCTCAGATATCTCGAGCGCAAGAAAATCCAGTAGGCACTAGCACCGCTCAAATTTCTCCACTAACAGCAGGGCCTAAAAAAGCACTAAGTGCTAGTGCTTACCTTGAGTATTCTGAAAAAATTGCAAAAGAACAGTTTGGACCTAAAAAAAGATCAACGGCTATCCAAGTAAATCTAGGTTATGAATGGAATGAATTCTTAAAATCAAATTCTGAGCTAACAGTGAATAAAGATCAATTTGGACAGCAAGAAACAACTGTTTCTGACATGAAAATTTCAACTTCTATTAATGGCTATGCAATAAGCGATACTATAAATACAAAGCACAGTATCTCAACCGTTGTTCCAATGAGTAAAAACTCAGTTAAACGTGATCGGCTCCAAACAAGTATTTCTTTAGCTAATGGAGTCAAATACATAAATAACTATTTTAGTATTGGATACACTTTATCTGTAGCTCAAAATTTTCATGAATTTACTCAAAATGCAGAAGGTAGTCCAAACATTCAGAACCGTTTAACTCAATCAGTTGATTTAGCAGTTCCAATAACTGAAAAAATTTCAGTATCAACTTCTGGGGCCTATCGAATCGGGCGAACATATCAAAATTCAACTCGCTACGGTTTTATATTCGATTTAGATGCCAATTATGAAATCGTAAAAAGCTTAGATCTAAATATAGGAACTTCAAATGAAGGGAATGCTTTGAAAAAAAATGGAATAGATTCAAATATTTCCATTTACGATGAAAATTCCTCTGTTAGTCGCGCTGGACTGACTTACTCATATTAAATTTATTAAAATTATTAAAAAAAGGAGAAATTTCATGATGAAAAACAAAAACTTAGAAGGCTTAAAAAATTCATTTAAAGCCACTGGTTTTTTCTTGTTAGCAATCACTGCTTGTACAAAAGAGGTTCCTTATAAATCCTTGCCAGTTGATGAAAAAGTGCAAATATATGACAAAGCATTAATTGATACAGAGAGTGAATATCTCTATTCTTCTTCTCAGCAGATGAGCAGTATGTCGTCTCAAGATGCTTTTCCTTTTTATTCTTCTGATAATAAGCGGGTGAAAATTAGGCTTACAGAAAACTTTATGCAAATTCTAGAAGTTGAGCGCGATTTGCGATTCGCAAGTAATAATAATAACGATAAATTAACATTAGAAATTCCTGTCAAGCATACTGAGTTTCAATGTGCTAAAGACAATTTTGGTGATTGCACAAATAAAGAAGAAGTAGCAGCTGATATCCCATGGCAGCTCCGTAAAAACTTAAAAATTGAAGCGCAAAAAATCACTTCTGGTCAGTTAGAATTATTACCATTAATGGATTTTTGGAGTCAAGCAGAGGGCTGTTATTCTGAAAAAAGCAGTGAACTAATTTATTCTAAAGTAGAACCTGATGCTATTAATTTTCAAATAAAAAAAACGTATTTAACGAATATAAATTGTTTAAATACTTTAGATAAAATTTCTGATGCGACAGTGTCAGCCGTTTACCATTACTCTTTAGTAAAAGTTAAATCAGTATTATCTTCTGATTATAAAGTGATATCCTACCCGATCAGTTCAAAAGATGAAAATACTTTTGGCTTTTTTACAACTTCAAGATTGAATCGGGATGTTGATTTGAATCCAACAGATCAAAGTCGTATTCAAATTATGAATCGATGGAATCCAAATCGAAAAGAAATAAATTATTTTTTAAGCGATGAATTCGCAAAACCTGAGAACAAAAGTATTAGGGATTTAACTTTTAAAACAGTTGAAAACTTAAATGCAGGTTTAGATAGTGCAGGTGTTAACTTTAGAATAAAATTGCAACAAGGACAAAATAAAATACCTGGGGATATTCGTAATAGCATGATCGTTTTAGTTGAAGATCCTGTGGCGTCTTCAGTGATTGGTTACGGGCCTCAAACTGAAGATCCAATCACAGGTGAAATAATCTCAGCACGAACAGTCATGTTTTTAGGTACAATTAAAACTTTTATTAAACAAACGTATAATGATATCATCGACGCAAAAAAAGCACAAGTTTTGTCAAAAAATGAAGATAAGGTATTAGATTCTAAATTATTATCATTGTCTGATGATTTAAAAATGAAATCTTTATCAAAAGTAAACACTGGAAAAACTTTTGGAATTAATTCAAAGATTAGTGAAATTAATAATCTTAAAAAAAGTAGCGAAGTTAAAAAGGACTCAGTTGTTCTTGCTAAAACTGATATCCCCAGTTCAAAATTTAATTTAGTCAGTATTAAAAATGATTTGAAAAGCTATACGCGAAATAAAAACCAAGAATACAGTGGTCAAGATTTAAAATCTAAATTTAAATATCTACAAGAAGTAAAAAATTGTGCTTTTAGAGCTCAAGCTGATGGACTATCGGCTCAAATTAGTCAGAAATTAATCGATCAATTCCCAACAGATGCAAAACCTTGGGCTCAATTATCAGACAAAGAAAAACAAAATGTTATAGATATTATTTTGCCAGAAGTTTGGATTCCTACTTTAATTCATGAATTAGGTCACAACTTAGGGCTTCGACATAATTTTCAAGGATCAGAGGATAAAGAAAATTTTTACTCAAACGAAGAATTAGTTGCTCTGAATATAGATCACAAAATTCCATTTTCGAGTGTTATGGAATATGGAGATGACTTAAAAGCATTACCAGTTTTAGGAAAATATGATATAGCGGCATTAAGATTTGGGTATAATCGCCAAATAGAAGTTCTAGCTAAAGATGGATCAGCATCGTTTGTTCAGATTCCAGAAACCATTGAAAAATTAGAATTATCGAAAGATCAAAAGATTAAAGACTACGGTTACTGTACAGATGAAAATGTTGGAATAAACGCAGGATGTAGAAGGTTCGATTTAGGGACAACATATACAGAAATTACTCAGAACATGATTAACGAGTACGAAAAATTATATACAACAAGAAATTTTAGAAATGGTCGTGAAGACATGAGTTACTTTGGGGACTTCAGCTATGCTGCTCGAATAGGACGTGTGTTTGAAGATTTAAGAACAATGTTACAAGTTAAAGAGCGTATAAAGTATAGATTCGGTATTCCAGAAGGACATCCGATTTGGCAAGAAATCGATTTTTTGAAAGATTTGAATACAGCAAGTGTATTAGCAGGTCAGCAGTTAGCACGTGTTATAGCGACTCCAGACTTAACATGTGCTATATCGATGAAAAGTAATCCTTCACAAATTGTTGCAGTATTTAATATCAAACAAGTCGATCCAGACGCTCTGTCTTGTTTCAATGCTGATTTGTCAAATGGAGATCTGTCTCAATTCGCACCTGTCACTCAAGTTGTTGCTGAAACTGGAAAATTATTTAATTCTAAAAAAGATCCAAATAGTCGTAATAATTTTGCTGACCAGATTGATGTAAGAGGTTACTGGATTGATAAAGTTCAAGCCCTAAATGCATTATTAAAACGACAAACGCCATTGTATAAATATAGTAGACCTGTTTTTACATTTGATAAATATAACGATAGTTTTTTAAATCAATCAGAGGTTGGACAACCTGTAGTAGATATGCTTTTAACAATCATGCAAAATAATATTGTGGATCAAATTCCATTTAGACTGCCAAATGGAGCAGTTGCTGAATTAGAAATCAGCTATGATTTAGCGGAGTCTCAAATTATAGAAAAACATATGAGTCCAAGAATTGCAGATATTTTAGGAATTAATGCTGATAAGCCAACACATCTTCAAGAGCAAATTTCTAAAGTTTTGGCAGCCGAAGCTAAAGACAATACAGGTGCAAATCCTGAAGATGCCAAATTAAAATCAGTGGTATCTGTTTTCAAATTTAATTCATTAACAACAATTCCTAATATAAAAGACTCACTACGAGTCAATTTAGGAGAAAACTCTGTTTATGTCTCTACAGCAGAAAATGTATTAGCTAAAGATATGATGATGAATTTAACAATTTCTCAAAGAATCGAAGCTGTTTCTTCTGAAAAATTGCAAGAAATTATAGATGCAAAAAAACAGAATAATCAGCCTGCGAAAGACATTTCACCAGAAGAAAAAGCAGTATGGAAGCTAGATTTGCAAGTTTTATTAGATTATCAAAATGAAATAATTAAAGCTTCAACTTACTATGAAAATATGATTCAAGTTTTACCTCAAGCTAACTAATCTTAAAAGCGAGTTAAATAAAAGACCATCAATCAAAAATTGATGGTCTTTTATTTTTTATCTGTTAAGTTAAATTATGGGTTATATATTATATACTGATGGGGCCTGTTCTGGAAATCCAGGCCCTGGTGGATTTGGAACAATTATTTTTGATGGATCCGTTATCCATGAAATTGGTGAGCATTTTTCCACAACGACAAACAATCGAATGGAACTACAAGCTGTTATTTCAGGATTCAATTTCATTTTACAAAAAAAAGATTTTCAAGTTGATAAAAAAATACAAGTTTACACAGATAGTGTTTATGTTATCAAAGGTATCACAAAATGGATTTTCGGATGGCAAAAAAAAAGCTGGTTAAATTCAGAAGGCGTATCTGTTGTAAATAAAGACTTATGGCAAATTTTATATCATCTTGTTTATAATGATTTTTGTGATTATAAAGTTAACTGGGACTATGTGCGTGGTCATAATAATGATCCAGGAAATGAACGATGTGATGAAATAGCAGTTTCGTTTTCTAAACAAAATTATATTCAACTTATTCATAGCCCAGTTCAAAATTATTTGTTCGATATAACAAAACCTCCGGTCATTGAAGTTATACCAGAAAACAAATCTTTCCAAATTAAGGACAGCTCAAAAAAAACTTGGTATATCAGTTTAATTAATGGAGTCGTAACAAGATACGACTCATGGAAAGATTGTGAAGCTCAAGTCAAAGGAAGATCAGGCGTTAAGTTTAAAAAAATTAGCTCAGATTTAGAAGAACAAAATATCTTAAAGTTGTGGGGACGTTAATTTATCAAACTCATACGATAGTATTTGCAACTGTCCGTTGCTATTTATAAGATTGGCTTTTGCTGCGAATTCTCGATTATAGGTTTCTATCAGCTGGCTCAGGTCAGTGCGACCTTGGCTATAATTAGCTTCAAATTTTTTAGAAATAATTTGACGAAGTTTATAAATTTCTTCGTTATTTTTTACAGCTGCTTCTAAAAAAGTAATTTGGTTTTTCATAGTGCTGAAATAAGCATTAAGATTTTCTGTTGTATTGGTAAATCGTTCGATTTCAATTTCAGAATTTATTTTTTGAAGTAAATAGACGTTTTTGTTTTGATCGCCTCCAAAAGAATAGTTTAATTTTAAACCTATAGTGTATTTATTGTACTGTGCTTCATTCAATTGATTAAATGCAGTCTGAGCTTCGGCATCAAGACCTTGAATAACATATTTAGAATAAATCGAAAGCTCAGGTGAATTTCCTTGTTCAGTGGCATTTAGTAAATTTTTTGCAGATTCAGCTTTCACTTTTTGAAGAAGATATTTTAAGTTATTTTGCGGGTCTATTTTTTTATTAAGCAGATCACTTAGATTAGCTTTATACGCACTTGTAGAAAATTTTAAATCAGTCTCAGCAGGAATCAGAAGTAAATTTTTCAGCTTTAAAATTGAGTTTTCAAGCTGAATTTTATCATCATTAAGATTTTGTTTTTTGGTTAAGATTTCTGCAGTTGTTTGTTCAAATTCTCCAGGTGCGGTCATGCTGTTATTTCTTTTTCGAGCTAATTGATTCAATAAACGATTATATTTTTCGATAAGAATTTGATTGAGTTCAACTTGGGTTTTAAGAACACGTGTTTTCCAATAGACAGTCAGCGCAGCTTTTACTGATTCAATGAGATCGAGTTCATTTTGAAAGTGTTCTTTGTTTAAGTTCTTTTGTGAGCTTATGAAAAGCTCTCTTTCTTTAAAACCTAAAAAATCTGGATAAAGTTTTTGTTGTAAGTTGATGCTGATTAGATCTAAATCAAAATCAACAGCCGGGTTATTTAAGTTCGACTCTGAACTAAACTTATTATATTGAGCCTCAAAATTAAGCTGAGTTCCAGTGTCAAAATTTTTTCCAATTGAAGTTAAAAATTTGATTTTTTTCAAATTTTGCTTGTTTGAATTTGTAAGAGTGCTTGTATTGTCAACCTCTCGAGAGAGATCAAAATTGATATAAGGGTTATATTGAGTGTCTATTTTATCAAAAGCGACTTGAGCTTTAATTTTTTGAGATGAGATCTGTTTTAAATCAATGCTTTTTTTTTCAATTATCGAAATAATCTCAGCGTCATTTATTGTAAAAAAAGCAGAAAAGATTATTGTAGGTATATTCAATTTTACTGTATTTTGATGAAAAATCATTTCAAGGACATGCTGCATGCGTTTATCAGATTTATCAATTAAAAATCCTGTTATGGCGTGGATGATCATGTTCTTTTTAATAATTTTTGGCGCATTGTCATTTTCCAGATTAGGTATTAGCCAGTACCCTGATATTGATATTCCTAATATAAGCGTATCTATTGCACTTTCTGGAGCTCCGCCAGAAGTCATTGAATCTACAATTATACAACCCGTTGAAGATGCTTTAACGACTGTCGAAGGTGTTAAGTCAATGAGTTCGAATAGCCGACCTGGCTCGGGGCAAATTTATCTTGAATTTGATGTAGATCGAAAAATAGACTCCGCCTTGCAAGATATTCAAACTAAGATGGCTCAAGTTGTGAGACGCCTTCCTAAGGATACAGAGCAACCTGTTATTTCAAAGATGAATCCTGAAGATCAGCCAATTTTATTTTTGGCATTATCTTCTAAAGATAAAAGCCGACGCGAGATAATGAAGTATGTTAAGGAACACATCAAAGATGAATTCACAAGTCTTCCTGGAGTGGGAGATCTTCAATTAAATGGTTATATTGACCCGATACTTAAAGTTCAAATTGATGTAAAAAAAATAAAGTTGTTTAATATCACTGTTTTCGATGTTATCGATGCCATACAAAGTGAACATAACGAAATTCCAGCAGGTCAGGTGGAAACTGACACATCAATTTTAAACATTCGCATAAAAGGTGAGTTGAAAAATCCTGATGATTTTAAAAAAATAATTATCGCTAAACGAGCTGGACAGTTGAATAATGATTTATCTCGCAAAGTAAGACTCGAAGATGTGGCTGATGTTAAGTACGAATTAGCAGATCTTAAACGAACCGCGCGTTTTAATTCACAGCCATCAGTTTCATTTGGTATTAAAAAACAACGAGGAACTAATGCCATAGAGGTTTCAAAAGCAGTTAAAGCAAAAGTGAAATTATTGCAAAAAACGCTTCCTGAAAGTTACAAGTTAGAAGTTGGATTTGATTCGACACGCTTTATTGAAGACTCTGTTCGAGAGTTAAACAAACATTTACTTATGGCTGTCTTGTTAACTGCTTTCGTATGTTGGGTTTTTCTTGGAAGTTGGTCTGCAACTTTAAATGTTTTATTGTCTATTCCTACTTCTATTTTTGGTACATTTATAGTTTTGTATTTTTTGAATTACACGCTGAATATTTTTACTTTGTTAGGTTTAACGCTTTCGATTGGTATTGTGGTTGATGACGCAATTATGGTACTGGAAAATATATTTCGAAATAGTTTAATTTATAAAAATAAATTTAAGTCTGCAATTATTGGTTCTCGTGAAATTACTTTTTCTGCAATTGCTGCTACTGCTGCAGTCGTTGCGATATTTTTACCAGTTGCTTTTTTAAGTGGGATAATTGGAAAATTTTTTATGCAATTCGGGATAACAATCTCTGTGGCAGTGTTGTTTTCACTTTTAGAGGCTCTGACTATTACCCCAATGAGAAGCGCTTATTTTTATCAATCAACAGAAAGAACTTCGCGATTTGGAAAATACTTTGAACAACTTTTTGATTCATTAAACGATAAGTATCTGAAAGTTTTAAAATTAGTTGTTGCGAACCCACGTAAAACTTTGCTCTCTGCATTTACTTTTACTATCCTAAGCTTCTTTTTGATTAAATTTATTAAAAAAGAATTCGTACCCCAGCAAAACTCA
>JAYUJM010000076.1:0-31258 GCA_043765175.1 Pseudobdellovibrionaceae bacterium
CAGAACTAAAATTACTGTTGCCGAAATTACAGACCTTCTTAATCAACTTGAAATTGAGTCGCGCGCCTTACACGGCGATCTTGAACAATCCGATCGCAATCAAACCATGAGCCTATTTAGAAACGGTAGCTTACCCGTATTAGTTGCCACAGATGTCGCTGCGCGAGGTCTAGACATCGATCATTTAGAACTTGTCATAAACTTTGACTTACCTTCATCAACCGATATTTATTTACACCGAATCGGCAGAACAGGACGCGCTGGACGTAACGGAACAGCAGTCTCAATTGCTACTGCTTATGAAATTCCTAAAGTAGAAGAACTTGAAGTCTTAATAGGAAAAAAATTTCAAAGTAGATCAATAAATCTACAAGAAAAAGAAATCGAAATTAAACAATTTCCAAAAATGAAAACACTTTATTTATCTGGCGGCCGAAAGAACAAGCTTCGCCCAGGGGACATACTCGGAGCACTCACTTCTGCCCCGAACGCCATTCCATCAAATGAAATAGGTAAAATTGAAATTCAAGAAAGCTTTACTTATATTGCAGTTTCATTTTCGATAGCTGATCAAGTCTTAAAAAAGCTATTATCTCAAAAAATAAAAGGACAAAAATTCAAGATTTCCTTTCTTAAAAATTAAGTTGATCATTTTATGCAAAAATAGGAAAATTAAATAAAATTAACTGAAAGTAAACCACTATGACATCTTCTGAAGAATTCTCAAATTTTAAAATGTTAATACTTGCAGAACTTAAAAGTCACTCAGAATTTATTTATTTAATGGGATCAATAGGAACTGAGCGATTTACTGAAAACAGCGATATTGATATTGCTGTTTACTGGAGTCAAAATTATGACTTCGATCAACTCATAAAATTAAAAATGAATTTAGAAAATCAAACTCATCGTGATGTTGAGTTGATCAGCTTAAATAAAATTGACCCCATTTATGCTCGTCAAGTTATAGAAACTGGACGACTTTTATTTTTAAATGAAAACAAAAAAGGTGAACTTTTACAATGGCGCATGCAAAAATTTTCTGAATATCCAGATTTTAAGTATTCTAGAAAAATAATTGAGGACCAAATCCTTAAAAGGAAAAAATATGTCTGAATTAGATGTCGTTCTTTCAAAAATTAATATTATAAAAAATTGTCTTTATGCTATCGAAAAAGCCACAGCAAAAGAATCAGATGAGCACTTCAGACAACACATTTATGAACTAAATTTACAGCGCGCAATTCAGGCAAGCATTGATTTAGCTCATATCGTTATTTCAAAAGAGGGACTTGGTTTACCAAATACATACAAAGGCGCATTTGATATTTTATTAAATCATTCAGTTATAAACTCAGACATTCGTAACACTATGGTTTCAATGGTAGGATTTAGAAACATTTCTGTTCATGATTACAGTGAAGTCAATCCTGAAATTGTTAAATCAATTGTTCAAAAAAAACTAGCTGATTTTGAAAAATTTTATGAAATTATTTTTCTTAGAGCTAAAACTTGGTAGCCGAAAAAGCTGTCTCACAAGAACCAGTTTATTATCAAAAAAATTCTACACATCACTACTTATGATTCAGCTTGCTTACTTTATTACTATTCAAAGTTTAATTTTTTTTAAATACATTTTTTCAACATCTTCAAAATATTTATCTTTATTTTTTATACCGTTGCATAAACTGATTCTATCTAAAGCCTAACTTGCGTTTGGCTTTATCAAATAACTAGTATTTATAAATCGAAATTTACTGAATTTTTTTATACGTCATTAAGTCAGTTACTTTTTCATTATCACGGTAAACTAAAACTCTATACATAACAGAAACATCAAACTGATTTTTAACAATTTTTAAAGTTCTAGTTTGATTTAATCTGCATGAAGAAGGCTGTGCATTACATTTATCAAAGTTTTCTTTGCTGAAAACTTTCACGCCATTTGAATCTTTTACTACACTTTCATCATAAGAAACCATTTTAACGACATCATTTTCTACATTCCATGATGAAACTCTAACCAATCCACCATCTTGATATTGCGAAGCCGTTCCATCTTTTAAAAATTCAAAAACTGTTGCTGTTAAAACATCATCGTATATAGCTTGATATTTTCCAGCGAACGATTCCATTGTTGTTGCAATCGAATTATCTATGACAATAGCTTTAATGTTTGAAATTTTAAATTCTACTCTGTCCCTGATTTCTGTTACAACTAACCTGAATGCCTCATCAGAAGTTTCTAAAAATTTGTAATTGATTGTTCTTTTTTCATTTAAGACTAAATTAAATGACTCTCCATCAACAGAAAGATTGTACTTCAATTTATCATTTTGCTTTAAATTTTCTATATTTGAAGAATTCTCGACTACAACGGCTTCATTTTTTTCATTCAGATTAACAAGTAATGTTTTACCATTTTCAGAAGGTAAAGCCACTGTCATTCCACTTTGAATCATATCAAATTGTGGAAATGATTTAACAAATTTTGTATCTGAAGAAGTAAATTCATTAGTAAATTTCATTTCTTTAGGCAAAGATTGCTGAGAATCCTTCAATGATTCCTCATTCACCTGACAAGATTCAATTTCTTTTGTTTTTGAAGGACTTGAATCGGTTGAAATATTTATTTCAATCTTAGCCAGCTTACAGTTTACAAAAAATTGGTCTTTTTCACCAGAGTCTGTCTCTAGAAGCATGTAACCTTCATCTGGATTTTGATCATCAATATTTAAAGTCAAAACTGAATTTGTTAAATTCCAGTCAACTTGTTTAAGTCCTGTATGTGTTAAAATTGTACCTAAGCCAGAATTATTGCTGTCAACAAATGAATATGTGTACTGAGGCTTTAAAGATGTGTGAATTTCCTTAAATGGAGCCTCTCCTGCAGCTGGATCAACTTCACAAGATCGAAATTCAACAGTGGCATCGCCTGTTACAGTTTTTCTGATTTCGATTTTTTCAATCAAACATGTAACTAAATATTTTCCTTTTTTACCTTCTTGTTTAAATTTACGAGTATCTTCGATGTACAGCTTTTCTACTAAAGTTAAAGTAGTTATTGCATCACTTTTTGCAATTTTGACTTTTCTTGAACCTTGCTTCGTTTCTATTTGAGCAAATCCATTTTTAGTAAGATTTACTTTATAAACTGATTTTGATCCTTCGAATATAGGCATTATATAAGTTGTGCCTGCAACATTTTCTAAACTAAGTGCTACGTTATTTGCCGCTTGACTTGAATTTCGAAGAGTTTCGACATTAGATGAGTTCTGCGAACACGATTGCAAAGCCAGCAAAAAAATAGCCACAGCTTTAAAATTTAAAGACTTTTGAAACATAAATGCCCCTTTTTGTTTTCTAACAAAATACTGGGTATTAGATTTTTACTCTAGATGTTATTATTTTTGACAGGTAAAATTTTCAAATCACTTTTTCCACACAACAAATCCAAGATTTACAGCCTTATCTAAATCACCTTCCAAAATTTCATAGACGTTATATTGCCCAGTGGGGGCTCCACACATTTGAATTCTCATCATTCCGTCATTACCTGTCGTTGAGCTAAAAACTTGTATATCTACAAGTTGCTTTTGCATTTCTTCTAGTGAAATTTTTTGGCCTTGATTGCACTGTAACGTTCCGTCAGCTTTAGCAATTTTTATTTTTTTAATATTTAATTGTGATTTATCTAAAATGATTTTTTCTGTTTTTTGTTCTTTAAATTTATCGCCCATTTTTTTGTCTGCTCCAGCTTGAATTGATGTACAATTTTGAAGAAAAAAGGCAACCAAAATAGCCAAAATAAATTTCATAAATTCCTAATTTCTTAAATAAGGGATCATCCCTTTTGTTTTTGGACTCATTTCAAGTTCGTAAAAATTAGCTTCGCCAGAAATAAAATACAATTTACTTTTATTTAAAGAATCAGATGGAATTACTGAAACCTTAGACATAATTCCTTTACCTGGATCAAAAGAAGCTTTTTCAAGTCCTGATAATAAATCTAAGATTCTTAATCGACCCTGAGATTCACCAAATACCACAAATCCATTTAATAATGAAGGCTCAGAAGCAATTCCGTTGATGTCTGTTTTTTTCCAATTAATTTCACCATTTGATTTATTTAAACTATAAAATGATCCCTTAGATGAGCCAATAAATAATTTTTGACCTACTAACAAAGGCGCAGTAGCACCTCCAACATGAGCTTTCCAAACAATAGAACCATTACTTTTTGATAAACAATAAACATGATCATCAAAACTACTTAAATAAATACGATCACCATCCACAACTGGACTTGCGTCAATATCTTTAAAACGAATATTTTTATTTAATGTCACTTCCCATTGCTGAGTCCCCGTCTGAGAATTCAAAGCGACTAGTGCTCCATCACTAAACCCAGCATAAATAATTCCATTTGCATATGTAGGCTTACTTGCTCCACGAATTGACATTTGCGTTGTTAATGTTTGACGACTAAAAACCCAGTTTTGTTTGCCAGTTTTTAAATCAAGACTAAAAAGTGAATTGGCTCCATTTAAAAAATAAATAGAACTGCCTTCAATTAATGGTTGAGATGTAATTTCAGATTTTGTTTCAAATTTCCATACAAGAGCACCGTTTAAAATATTTAAGCAGTAAAGATTTCCATCCAGTCCACCAAAATATAAATAATCATCTAATGTCGCACCAGAAGCCTCTACACCGAAGGGTAAGGAAAAAGTCCAAATTTTTTGTTTAGAATTTTTATCATATGCAGAAATATTATCAATCGCATTACCTACAATGATAATATTTTTTTGAACAATAGGAGCAAAAAAGTTTACTTTTCTAAAGGCTGAGTTTTTATTTTTTAAAGTATTAAAAACCCATAAGGGCTTAAGCACAGTAGCAATTTGTTCGCCCGAAAATGAAAGATCAGTCGTTTGAGGCAAACTCTGGCAGCTTGCAATAACTAATATAAAAATTCCCAGCAAAACTCTAGATAAATTTTGATAAAGACTTTTGCTGAAAATTACAAATTTCATGCTTAAGATCCTATCGATTTTTTAAATTGAATGAGTCTTAAAATCTTTTCTGCACGTTGAACAAACTCAGCAGATCCTTCAGTTTTGTCATTCTTTACAGATATTAGTAAATCTTCTGCTTTTTTCAAATCATTATTTTTTTGATAACAAAGTGACTGCATAATCTTTGTTTCCGCGTGAGCAAACTGTGCTTTTTTATTAGCAACAATCCGATCCCAAACTTTGATAGCATCTTCACATTGATTAGCGTCAGCCAATAAAGATCCAATTTTTTTACTGACTAATATAGATGTTAAATCAGACCCATTAGATGATGACTTCTTTAAGACGTCCAAAGCTTCTGTTTTTTTGTTTTCATCAATCATTAAGTCCGACAAATAAAGAGCAGCCATCTGAGATGAAATTGTTTTCGGATTCTCATTCATAAACTTAAGTAAATCATCACTGATTTTTTTTCGCGATGTAATCACAGTTTCTTTGAGCTTCAAAAGTTCGTCTGCTTTTTTTTGTTTTTCAGCAATTAATTCCAGAGTGACTTTGGGATCTTGCTTTGTCTCAACTTCTGGTGTTGAGACTTTAGCAAAGTTTTCCTTGTATTTTGAGTATTCCAACTCAACTTGAGCCATTTTATCTTGAATTTTAGTTTCTGCATTCTGACTCCGTGAAACCAAAAAAGTAACTAGAAATCCAACAACCAAAGCAAGAGCAGCTAATATTCCAATTTGTTTTCCATTTTTTTCTAAAAATTCCATTTTTTATCCTTTAAATTTAACTATCTATTGTTGACTTCACGTAACGTTGTAAAAGCTCTGTTTGAACGTCCAGGGTGGCGCTGCTTAAGTCGTCCAATCGTAGTGATACGTTCTTCTGCAGAACGATCAGCAGCTTCATTCGTTGAAATATTGTCTCGCTTAGCGATTTCAAAAACTTTTTTTACATTGTCGTATACTTTTCGTGTTTTTTCAAAAGCTCGATCAGGTGAATATCCTTCAAGTTCTACAAAAACATTCATTAATCCGCCAGCATTCACTACATAATCAGGAGCGTATAAAATTCCAAGCTCACGCAGTTGATCACCGTGTTTTGATTCTGCTAATTGATTATTTGCGCCACCGGCAATTACTTTGCATTTAAACTTTCCAATAGTTTGATCATTTACAATAGCGCCCATTGCACATGGAGCTTGAATATCACAATCAACCGATAAAATTTGATCAGGAGAAACAACTTCGACACCAAATTCATCGTTTGATTTTTTAACGCGAGCTTGATCAATATCAGAAACAATTATTTTTGCGCCCTCAGTTATTAAATACTTTACTAAGTTGTAACCTACGTTTCCAAGACCCTGCACCGCAATTCGCATACCTTTCAGCGAATCTGTCCCAAATTTTTCATGGGCAGCAGCTTTGATCCCCATTAAAACACCATGGGCTGTATACGGAGATGGATCGCCTGATCCTCCGAAATCCTTAGGTATTCCAGTGACAAAAGGAGTCTCCATAAAAACATGCTCCATGTCCCCTACACTTGTTCCCACATCTTCTGCGGTAATGTATTTTCCATTAAGCGAGTTTACGAAATGACCAAAAGCACGAAATAATCCTTCAGATTTCATTGTTTTTGGATCACCTATAATTACGGCTTTACCGCCGCCTAAATTCAAGCCAGCTGCAGCAGCCTTGTATGTCATACCTTTTGATAATCGTAAGACGTCAACTAGAGCTTCATCTTCAGTTTTATAATTCCACATTCGCGTTCCACCCAAAGCAGGACCTAATGCAGTATTATGTATTGCAATGATCGCTTTAAGACCCACATTTTTATCCTGACAAAATAAAATTTCTTCATGATCGCCATATTTTCCAATAAGTTCAAAAGGTCCCATTAATACTCCAATTCCTACTTTTATTAACCCTGGAAGTCTTGTTTGAAATGAAGAATTTAGCTAGCAGTTACACTTCGCGTCTATCTATAAACACCCTATTTATTTGCATGCTAATTCGTTAATCAGATTTAAAATGGTTTAAAAAAAGAGTTTAATTAGAAGATAAATCTTGAGGATTATTTTTTCTTAGATATCGCACTGACATTATATTCATCAGCTTTAAGTTTGATTAATTTAAATTTATCATCAACCGAAATGACATTTGACTTAAACGACAAATCTGAAAGTCTTACAAATTGAGCTGGTAAAGTATGACTTTTCCCCTCACAAATGAATTTTAATTTTATTTTTAGAAATTTCTCATTACGAGTTTTTTCTTTTAAGTAAACTTCTTGAAACCAAGATGAAATATCACAGTTTTTATTCTTAGAAAAATCCATGTGTTCAGCTTTAAGTTCAGCATTAAAAGCCCCAGTGAACTGAAGCTTCGATTCAAAGTCACCTGATAAAGATAAAACAAAAGTCAAAAAAGCATGTGCTGTACTCACTTCAATATTATTCTAGATTTTGCAACTCTTCGGCAAGTCTTTTATTAGCCTTAATATCGGAAGCTTTAAAATATTTCTTTTCTTTACTAAAAGTTAAGAAGCTTTTATTAGATTTAACATTAATATTGTTGTCTCCGACAGCAGCTATTGAGATTGTTTTTGAACCCTCTTTAACAGCTACTTTTACGTCATCAATAGAAGCTTTAATTTGTTGATGCAATTCATTTTGAGCTTTGTTGTTTTCAACTATAATATCATTAAAGTTAGGCTTTGCAAAAGTCGTTAAAGCGGCTATTACTGTTAATGTGAATATTGTTGTTTTCATATCAAACTCCTTGTTTTAAAGTTATTAAATCCTCTTGCCAAATCTGATTGCGAAATGAAAGCCAACATAGTTCTCAGTTTGATTCAACAGTAAGCAATAAGCTTGAGATAAAATTAATTTGAAAATTACCCCCTGTATTTATTTTAGACACCTAAAACAAAAGTCGACTTTATTTGGCTATTCGAATAAATCAAGCCTATGGATTCCCTCAAATTGACCCAACAGAAGCTTTTTAGCACTCAGATATATAAAAAAAAATTATGTCCCAATTTCGAACAGAGAAGGCAGCTTGTTCAAGATATTAAAACTGAAGCGTCTCAAATTTACTTAGCTGATAAACAAGGAATTCTTTGGTCGAAAACTTACTACCCGAATGGGTATACAAGCTATAGCTCCACCGAAAAGGGCTTCGATCGACTTCATAAAGCCTCATCAACATTTCAAAATTTGGAAAGTTATATTAATAAAAAAGTTAAACTTTTCATTAAAACTTTAAACTATAATATCTTGCCGCAAGATTTAATCATGACTCACTGCTGGATCAACATTATGGGTGAAGGATCACAGCACCAAAGCCATAACCATCCGTTATCAGTTATTAGCGGCACATTTTATGTTTCAGTACCTAAAAATTCTAGCTGCTTGAAATTAGAAGATCCTAGAATGTCAAATTTTATGAACACACCCTCACTTAAAGAAAATATCCCAATTCACCAAAAGAGACATGTTGAAGTTTACCCTGAAGAAGGGGATATCATTTTGTTTGAAAGCTGGCTTAAACATGAAGTTCCCTTGAATAAGAGTAAAAAAAATCGTATAAGTGTTAGTTTTAATTACGGCTGGAAATAATCCATAAAGGAAGCACTATGAAAATCAAATTAAATGAAATTCCAAATGACGGCAGAGATTACACTTTTAACGAAAAGACAGCCGAACTTACGCCTGCGATTAAAGATTTGGTGGCGCAAAATAATTATGATTTAAAATTTCATATTAAGCCTTTTAACCATAAAGATTTTGAAGTTCGCGGTCAGTTGACGACAAGCACTTCTGAAATTTGCTCGCTTTGTGGAGAAACTTTTAATTTTAAAATTAAAACTCAGATTAACGAAATTTTAATTCCCGTCGCCGCGACTGACAAAGCCGAAGAAAAACAGTCTAGATCTAATCATGTTTCTGAGCTTGATGACGAAGGTCCTTCAGTAACTGAGTATCAAAATGACATTTTTGATTTAGGCGAACTCACCCATCAAACGATTGCACTTGCTATTCCTTTTAGTCCAAAGCCAGACTCAAATGATGACGGAAGTTGTAAAGTTTGCTTAAAAATAAACTTAAAAGACAACTTTAAATATGATGAAGATTTGAGCAATTTCAACAAGGCTAAGGAAAATGAAAATCCATTTAGTGTTTTAAAAACTATTAAGCCGCACTAAATTCTGCTGAAAAACAATGAGTGCTTGCATAATATCTAAAATTCATTCATAAATATTATCTTTTGAATTTTATTGATTACATATTTTATCAGGAGGAATAATGCCTACACCGAAGAAGAAAACATCAAAGTCAGTTCGTGACATGAGAAGATCACATGATGCATTAACAGCGCCCGCAATGGCTATCGATAAAAAATCTGGAGAATTAGTTCGTCCTCACCGTGCATTTAAAGCAGCTGATGGAGCCCTTTATTACAAAGGTAAACAAATCAGCGCTGCTAAATCTAAAGCTTAATTTTTAATTCAACCATGTTTAAAACAAAAATAGCTGGTGTCGGTTCTTTTTTACCTGAAAAAGTCATCACCAATTATGATTTAGCAAAAACACTTGATACCTCTCATGATTGGATTGTTCAAAGAACTGGAATTGAACGCAGACATATTATCGCTGAGGGTGAAGGCACTTCTGATATGATCGTACGCGCTTCTAACAAGGCGCTTGATCATGCAAAAATGAGTGTAGAACAACTTGATCTTATTATAGTGGCAACATTGTCTGGTGATTTTAAAATGCCAGCGACAGCTTGTATTGTGCAAGCCAAGCTAGGCGCAAAAAATATTATGTCTTTTGATATCAATGCAGCCTGTTCAGGATTTTTATACAGTCTTATCGTAGCTGATCAATTTATAAAAACTGGAATGTACAAAAACATTTTAGTTTGTGGCGCTGAAAGCTTAACTCGTATTTTAGACTATGAAGATCGCGACACTTGTATTTTATTTGGCGATGGCGCTGGGGCATTCGTTGTCACCAGAGCTGATGAAAAAGATGAAAATGTCTTCATTACAGGACATGCTCACGCAGAAGGTCAGCATGCTGAACTTCTATGGGCAGAGGCTGGCGGAACTAAAGTTCCTTTTTCTGCTGAAGTCTTAAAAAACAAATCACACTTCATGAAAATGAAGGGTAAAGAAATTTTTAAAAATGCCACTCGCACTATGGCGCAATGCTGTCTTGAAGCACTCGAATCAGGAAATAAAAAAGCTGAAGATTTAGATTGGATAGTACCACATCAAGCTAATTTAAGAATTACCGAAGCCGTTGCAGGACAATTTAATTTCCCAATGGAAAAAGTCATCTCTACTGTGCACGAAACTGGTAATACTTCGGCAGCTTCAATACCTATTGCTTTTGATATTGGTGTGCGCGAAGGAAAAATTAAGCGCGGCCAATTGATTTTACTCACAGGCTTTGGCGCCGGGCTGACTTCAGGTTCTGTGCTTTTAAGATATTAAGATATGAATAACTTAAAAACTTCCCCGTTTCTTTTTCCTGGTCAAGGCAGTCAAATACCGGGCATGGGTAAATTTCTAGTTGATAACTTTAACACTGCAAAATTAATCTTCGAAGAGGCCAGCGAAGCCCTGCTTATTGATTTAAAAAAATTGTGCTTTGAATCTGATGAAAAAACTTTAGCTTTGACTGAAAATACTCAGCCTGCGCTGCTTACAGTAAGCGTTGCAACAGCTCAGGTTTTGCAAAAAGATCTTGGATTTACACCTTCATTTACAGCTGGGCATTCGATTGGTGAATATTCATCTTTTGTTCTTGGTGGATCTTTAACATTAGCAGATGCTGTCAGGAGTGTTCGCCAGCGAGGACTTGCTATGCAAGCCGCCGTTCCTGTTGGTCAGGGTGGAATGACCGCTGCATTAGGCTTAACACAAGTTCAAGCCGAGTTTCTTTGTGAGTGGACTATGAAGGAAACTGGTTATCAACCTATAAGCCCTGCAAATTACAACTGCGAAGGTCAAATCGTCCTCAGCGGCAACATCAAAGCCTTAAATTGGTTGAAAGATAATTTTAAAACTGAAATTTTAATTCTAAATCATTTAGGTGATGCTGGACGAGTCAAATTTATACCACTTCAAGTTTCAGCGCCGTTTCACTGCCAAATGATGAAGCCTGCTGAGGATCAAATGCGAAAGCATTTTGAAAAAATTATTTTTAATGATTCTAAAATTTCCATATTACAAAATTTTAGTGCAACTGTAGAAACTAAAAAAAACACTTTAAAAGAAAACTTAATATGTCAAATATCGGCTCCTGTACTTTGGACTCAAAGCATGCATCAACTCAAAAAACTGAATTCTAATGTCACTGCAATTTCTGTCGTTGAATGTGGACAGGGGTCTGTTCTTAAAGGTTTATTGAAAAAAATTGATGCTGAATTTTTTCAAGTTCACTCAACTGGATCTCTTGAAGACATAAGATTGCTTGAAAAAAACTTAACCGTACTTTAAATTCAGCGTACGATTATATGGTATGGTATGATTTTCAGCAAATCGCTATTTGACACAAAATGCCTTGAGTAAAGACTCTATTTATTGAATGATTCTCCAATGTTTTCTGAATCAAAGTTTAGTCTGAATAAAAAAACTGTTTTAGTTACTGGCGGAAGCCGTGGAATCGGCGCTGCTATTGTGCAAACATTAGCTGAAGCAGGAGCCACAGTAGCATTTACTTACTCGACTCAAAAAGAAAAAGCAGAAACTATTTTAAATCAACTTCCAGGATCTGGGCACAAAATATATCAATTAAATATTTCTGATGTTGAACAAATTGAATCCGTAACAACTCAAATTTTAACTGACTTTGAAAAAATTGATGGTGTCGTTAACAATGCAGGCATTACTAAAGATCAATTAATTTTAAGAATGAAAAATCAAGATTTTGCTGATGTAATTCAAACAAATTTAAATAGTATATTTAATATTTCTCGAATTTTTTCTAAACACATGCTTAAAAATAGATCTGGCAGCTTTGTCAATATTTCATCGGTTGTAGCCAGCACTGGAAATTCTGGGCAAACAAACTACTGCGCTAGTAAAGCAGCTATTGAGGGCTTCACACGATCACTGGCATTAGAGCTTGCTTCCAGAAACATTCGAGCCAACTGCGTGGCGCCTGGTTATGTAACAAGCGATATGACAAATAAACTGACAGAAGAACAACTGAAAATATTAAACGATAAAATTCCATTAGGCAGACCAGGATATCCCACTGAAGTTGCAGCTGCTGTTCAATTTTTGCTGAGTGATGCAGCTTCCTATATGACTGGACAAACGCTTCACATTAACGGTGGAATGTATTTAAATTAGTGTATTAAATTTAAAAAATATAAGAGATAACAACCTGAAGGAGAATTTATGGCCGTACAAGAAAAAATCAAAGATATTATCGTAGAACAACTTGGAGTAACTCCTGAGAAAATTAAGCTTGAAGCAAAGTTTATTGAAGATTTAGGCGCAGACAGTCTAGATATCGTTGAATTAGTCATGGCTGTTGAAGAAGAATTTGATCTTGAAATTCCAGATGAAGATGCAGAAAAATTAAAAACAGTCAGCGATTTTCAATCTTACCTTGTTTCAAAAGGCAAAGCTTAATCCATGTCATCAGTGAATCACTCATTGACTACCCCTGCAGGTCATCAACGAGTGGTCATCACTGGTATTGGTACAGTTTCACCATTAGGATTAACGATGGATGAAACATGGCAATCTGCCATTTCTGGAAAATCAGGAATCGATATTATTACTCGATTTGATTCAACAAATTATGAAGTTCACATCGCGGGCGAAGTAAAGAATTTTAATCCTGACCTAGTGATTGATAAAAAAGATCAAAAAAAAATGGATCTTTTCATTCAGTATTCCTTAGCAAGCACAGATCAGGCTTTAAAAAAATCTGGGTTACAAATTTCAGATGAATTTTCAGAAAAAATAGGTGTGTATATTGGGACTGGTCTTGGAGGCCTTCCCGTTATCCAAGAACAGCATCAAAAACTTTTAGAAAAAGGGCCCTCTCGCGTATCTCCTTTTTTTATCCCGTCAGTGATCGCCAATCTGGCGCCTGGCTGGATTTCAATGAAGTATGGCATTCGTGGACCTAATTTAACAATGACTTCAGCTTGTGCTTCTGGCGTTCACGCCATCGGAGAAGCTTATCACTCCATTCGTTTCGGAATTATGGAAGCCATGATTGCTGGCGGAGCCGAATCCACAGTTTGCGGATTAACAATCTCAGGCTTCAATAGCATGCGTGCTTTATCAAGCAGAAATAATGAACCTCAAAAAGCATCTCGCCCTTGGGATAAAGATCGCGATGGTTTTGTTTTAGGCGAAGGTTCAAGTGTTTTTATTTTAGAATCCTTATCCTCAGCACTCAAAAGAAATGCTCTTATCATCTGTGAAATCTCAGGCTACGGAGTATCATCTGATGCTTATCATATGACATCCCCCGATCCGTCAGGACGAGGATTTATCAGTGCCATGTCGATGGCTTTAAAAAATGCAAAACTAAATCCAGAAGATATTAATTATATTAATGCGCACGGAACAAGTACCCCGACTGGAGACAATTTAGAATCAATGGCTATAAAAAAATTAATGGCAAGCCACGCTAAGAATGTTTGGATTTCATCGACTAAATCAATGACTGGACATTTACTGGGCGCAGCTGGCGCATTAGAAACAGCTATGTGTGCTTATGCTTTAAAAGACCAAATAGTTCCACCGACTATCAATTTAAATAACCCAAGCGAAGATTGCGATTTAGACTACGTCCCTCATACGGCACGTGCTGCTGGATCAAAAAAAATAAAACACGTCATGAATAATTCTTTTGGATTTGGCGGAACCAATAGCTGTCTGATTTTATCTGAGTTTTTAAAATGAATATTTATATTGCCAGTGATCACGCAGGCTTAGAATTAAAAACAAATCTATTACTTGAATTAAAAAAAAATGATTCCACAAATTTATTTTTCGATTTAGGTCCTGTGAATTCTGAATCGATCGACTACCCTGACTTTGCTGATCTAGTTTGTGAAAAAATAAAAATGGATTCACAAAGCTTTGGTATTTTAATTTGCGGTTCTGGCCAGGGAATGTCGTTACGAGCTAATAAATTTTCGCATATTCGAGCAGCTTTGGTTTATAATAATGAAATTGCACAATTGAGTCGTGAACATAACAACTGTAATATCATTTGTTTAGGATCGCGGTTTTGCACTTTAGAAAATGCCAAAAATTGGATCAAAATTTTTATAAAAACACCTTTTTCTGAAGGCAGACATCGTCAAAGAGTTGAAAAGATTCATCAACCTACATAGAATAAATTCTATGAACACAATAGATCCTGTATTTAATTTTATTGAACTAGAACATGAGCGCCAAAAAAATGGTTTAGAAATGATTGCTTCAGAAAATTATGCTTCATTGAATGTCATGAAAGCTCAAGGATCAATACTAACAAATAAATATGCGGAAGGCTACCCTAGCAAAAGATACTATGGCGGTTGCGATGTTGTGGATCAAATCGAAAGCTTGGCCATAGATCGAGCGAAAGTTTTATTTAAAGCTGACTTTGCTAACGTTCAACCCCATTCAGGATCGCAGGCGAACATGGCCGTTTACTTAGCGGCACTTAAACCTGGAGATACTATTTTAGGAATGGATTTGTCCCACGGCGGTCATTTAACTCATGGAAGTCCCGTTAATTTCAGTGGAATTTTATTTAAACCCCATGGCTACAAATTAGATTCCGAAACTGGATTATTGAATTACGAAACAATCAGAAAACAAGCCCTAGAGACCAAACCAAAATTAATAATTGCAGGCTACAGTGCCTATTCACGTCATCTTGATTTTGCAAAATTTAAAGAAATTGCTAACGAGGTTAAAGCTGAGTTATTAGTCGATATGGCCCATTTTGCAGGACTCGTAGCCGCAGGACTTCATGAAAGCCCAATGCCGTATGCTGATTATGTCACAACAACAACTCATAAAACTTTACGCGGTCCTCGCGGTGGTTTAATTTTAACAAATTCTGAAGTCAAAGCAAAACTAATGAATTCACGAATTTTTCCAGGAATTCAAGGTGGACCATTAGAACATGTCATAGCTGCCAAAGCTGTGGCTTTTCAAGAGGCCCTTCAGCCTGATTTTAAAATTTACATTTCTCAAGTTTTAGAAAATGCAAAATGTCTGTCAGAAAATTTACTCAGTGCCGGCTTCAATATAGTGACTGGCGGCACTGACAACCACTTATTACTTATTGATTTATCTAAAAGTGCAGGATGCGAAAATTTAACAGGAAAGATTGCAGAACATATTTTAGACGAAGCAGGGATCACTGTGAATAAAAACACAGTTCCCGACGAAAAAAAATCTCCATTTGTAACTAGCGGAATTCGTATTGGAACACCCGCTTTAACCACTCGTGGCATGAAGCAAACTGAAATGAAAAAAGTAGCAAACTGGATCAATCAAATTTTAAAAAATCCCGACGATGTTAAGTTGCAAGAAAATATTAAAAATCAAATTAAAGAATTATGTCATCACTTTCCCCTTTATCAAAATAATGGATAATAAATGCTTATGATAAAAAATATTGTTAACTTAATTTTTGTTCTTATTTTTACTAACAGCTGTTCAACGAGCCAGCCCATTATCAATGAGCAAAAAAATAATCCCTCGGTTTTTGAAGTCAATAAACAAACTAATTCATTTAAAAAAATTGATCCTGTTAATACTGAAAAAAACGAAACTCTGCAAAAAAATGTGAAAAAAAAATTACTTTTTGATTGGCCTGTTTGGGAAGCACGAATGTCACGTGGATTTATGCCGAAAGGAACAAAAAGACGAAAACGTCCACATAAAGGGATCGATTTAGCGGCAAGCCGAGGTGTTCCTGTTTTAGCAAGTACAGACGGAATTGTAATTTACACTGGAAAAGATTTTAACGGCTTTGGAAAAATGATAATGATTGAAACGATCGGCGAAGATGCCGGTTATGCTACATTATACGCTCATTTAGATAAAATAGTTGTCTATGATGGCCAAAAAGTAAATCAAGGCGACACCATAGGTGCTTTAGGCAATACAGGTCGATCATCAGGACCACATTTGCATTTTGAAATTCGCCGCTCTGACGGAATACCTATAGATCCTTTAACTTTGCTACCTGCAGGTAAAGATTTAACGAATGATGTCGATGATCCAAGTGCTCCGGAGGAGTAAGGAATAAAAAAACCCGATTATTTCTAATCGGGTTTTTTCTAGTTTTAATATTTTAAATACTTAAAATTAGAAACCGTAAGAAACGTTGGCTTCATAGATTGTAAAATCCCATGTATCTTTTCCTGCAGAAGCAGTACCAGACTTGTACAAACTAAAATTAGTTACTTCAGAATTTGTTACATTCGAATTTGAGTAGAAAGCTTTTTCTTGGTTCACATTAAGATCGATATCTAAATTCTTAATTGGAGCTATACCAATTCCAGTTTGTATGTATGCAGACTCATGTTGACGACGAAATTGATTATTATCAACCATGCGTAGCATGTAGCCAGCTTGTTGATAAATTTTAACAGTATCATTAAAAGCATATGTAAAAGTTGGAATCATTGATAAACGATTACGATTAGCTTCGTCCTTCATCATTGAATGTCGGATTGCAGTATCAACTGCGATGTTGAAGTTAGTCGTCATAGTATAAGGCATAACATAATTAGCTTGGAAAAAACCATGGATTCCAGCGTAATCAGTTAAAGTAGAAATAATCGCATCACCATCAGTGTTACGGTATTTTAAAGTTAATGAAGACATATCGCTTCCCAACATTGTTGGCAATGCTGCAGAAAAACCGATATCGCCAAAAGCAGGTCTGAAGTTACCTTTGTCAGTACGATCTTTAGCTTCTTGATTATTTTCTAACGCACGACCCAACTTATAAGATGCAAAAGTTCCATAAGCAAAAGCTTTTGAAGAATTAGAAATATTGTAACTACCGCCAATAGTTGTTAAAAACTGATAATCTTCAGTTTCAGTTGCATAAGTCTGAATATTTTCGTTAGCCATTAAATTCCAGTTTTTAGTTTCATTTTTAACTTCAGGAATAGCTGACACTGATGTACCAGCTGCAGCAGCTGCAATTATGTTTGCAGCTGGCATTTTTGTGGTTTGAATTTTTGCAGCTTCTGCAGTAACTGAAGAGGTAATTTTAACAGAACCTTTTAAAGTTGTATTTTCGTTTTGTGAAGTCGTTGCTTTTTTAGCCTTTTTTACTATTGTATTTGTTGTTGTTTGAGCTGTTTGGTTTACAGTATTCACAGCGTTATTTACAGTATTTGTCATTGTAGTTTCTGCAGTTGCAAAAGATGCTACCGTTAAAAGACTGACTAATGTTATCATTTTCATAATAATCTCCTTAAGATTGTTAATGCTTTTTTGTTTTACTAAATTTTGAATGAATATTGCCATTAAATTTCAATATAGCAAAGAAATTACGACAAATAGTTTTTTGCTTAATAAATAAACCAATTAAAGTGTATTTTTTTTATTAATGATTGATTTTAACAACGCATAAAACATAGGAATTAATGAAAATGCAATTATACCCATAACTAATGACGTAAAATTATTTTTGAAAAATGGAATCTGACCGAAAAAATATCCTGCTAATGTAAATATACTGACCCATGACACAGAACCTAGTACTGAGAGCTTTATAAATCGATTATAAGGCATTTTAGTAAGCCCTGCTACAAATGGAGCCAAAGTTCTTATTATAGGGATGAAACGAGCTGTAGCAACAGCTATAGATCCTTTTTTTTGATAAAATTCTTCAGTTTTTTTAAGGTAACTGACGTTAAATAGCTTAAATAAAGCATGAGGTTCTTCAAAAAGACGCCGTCCATATTTGCGTCCCGCAAAATAATTAGTAGAATCACCAAAAATGGAAGCAAAAATTAAAAGTGGGATATAATAATCAATTCTAAATAAAGATGAAGCTGCAGATAATGCCCCTACAGCAAATAAGAGTGAATCTCCTGGTAAAAAGGGCAAAAACACCAGGCCCGTTTCAGCAAATATAATTAAAAAAATCAATAAGTAAAGCCAAAGACCCATTTGGTCGGCTAAAGTATTTATGAAAACATCTAATTTTAAAATAAGTTGCAAATATTCAATCACACGAGAAGAGTATATTTAATTTTTTATTACAGCAAGCAGATACAATTCGACAGTTATTATTGCAATTATTGCAACTGATGGCTTTTGATAACCTCGCTTATATTTTGATAAAAGCTTTTTTTAGCTTTTGTCAAAGTTGTAAAATTAAGTTCTTCACGTAAAAAAGTGTTTTCATCGCTTTTAGAAATAGCAATGATTTGATGATACGTATTATTATTTTTCAAGACGTTAATTAAAAGAACCAAAGGACTGCACTGTTGATTCACACACTGACTTTGAATTTTTAAAGTTACATTATTGTCTTTATCGATAATCTGACCACTCGCAGGTTTTAAATCGAAGAGTGTCACAGAAATTGGATAATATTTATTACTTGGTGTTTTAATTTCGCTTTGAAATGAAAAACTTCCATCATTATTTTCTATTTTTTCAGTATAATCTAAAGTAGCAATTGTATAATTCAAATTTTGGTTTGTTGCTTCTTGCTTCGCTTCAGCAGTTGAAGGAGTTGCTGCTACAGAATCTGTTTGTTTTATAACTCTGATACCATTAGGCTTTTGCGCGCATGAAAAAATAATCAGTGAAATAAAAAAACTGAAAGTAATTTTAACAGTCCTATTTAAATTCTTTTTTTGAGACATAACAACTCCCTTGATGTAAGAAGTTATTCAAGATCTGAACCATATTACAATTTGAAACAAATAAATTATAAATCAGATCAAAATGATATTTTATGTAACAATTTGATCTGATTTACGTCTTTGACTAAGACAATGGCTTACTTAGTAGTAATTGAAACCTGTAAAGCGATGTTATTTTTTATCAATTTATCGCCTAATTTTGACACCGTTAAAAATTTATCAGAATTGTAAACAATATCATACTTAGTTCGATCTGCTATTTCAAATTCTGCCAAACCCATATATTTTTTGCCTTCATGAGAAATAGAAGCTGTAAATTCAATTGGATTTGTTTTACCTTTTATTGTTAAATCTCCTTTGATTGAGTAATTTGAACCATTGGCTTTAGCTTGCTTGATCAGCTTAATTTCTGTTGATTTGAATATTCCTTCAGAAAATTTTTCGACATCAAAAAAATCAGAATTTTTCAAGTGGCCTACTAGTTTTTCACTATCTGGCGATGTTAATGACTTCATATCAACTACAAAAGACAATTGAGTTGCTACATCGTCAACAAGCTTAATTTCACCTGATTTAATTTGAAGTGTTCCACCATGACTTTTTCCAACACCGTAACCAGTCCATTTAACTTGACCTTCTAAAGTGTTGATGATGACTTCTGCTGTTGGTGCCGCTTCTTTTTTTTCATTGTTTTTTGCTTTTTTTGCAAAACTCAAAGACGAAACTAATGTTATTAAAGTGGCGGCTAAGAGAGTTGTTTTACAGATAGATTTCATGAGGGCTCCTTTTTTAATGATTTATGTCTTCTTCGATAATCTATTTTAGCATTGGTCTAGGTATTAGCAAGTTTTTTATTTCTGTGAAATTGACAGCTGAATCATTTTAATTTGGAATAAGTAAATGAATAAAAAAACAGCTCTGATCTTATCAGGTGGAGGGGCTCGCGGGGCCTATCAAGTTGGTGTACTCAAAGGTCTTGCTGAAATTTTAAAAAAAGAGAGGATTAAAAATCCTTTTCAAATTTTATCCGGTGTCAGTGCTGGAGCAATTAATACGGCTCATCTTGCAAGCCAAACCGAAGACTTTAGCACTTCTGTAGAAAAATTAATTTACTTATGGTCTCAATTAAAAGCTGGTCAAGTTTTTCAAGTGAATTTGTTTTCAATCAATAAACTTTCAATCACTCAATTATTTTCACTCAAAAATTCAACAAGTGATACAAAATTTAACTCGCTTCTTAAAACAGATGCACTTCAAAAATTGCTATTGGAGCATATCGATTTTGCTCAAATTCAAAAAAATATAGAAAATAAAAAATTTGATTCTGTGATCATTACTTCGAATAGTTATTATCATAACTCAGCCGTTAGCTTCATAGCCACTCAAAAAAATTCAAAGAAATTGCAATGGAATGACTCTAGAAGACATCCTTTATTGACTCCAATTCAAGTTGAACACGTCATGGGCTCGTCAGCTATTCCTATTTTATTTCCACCAGTAAAAATAAATGGAACAGATTACGGCGATGGATGCGTTCGCAATAGTACTCCTTGTAGCCCAAGCTTAAGATTAGGGGCTGATAAATTATTTGTGATTGGCGTTAGATCACAAAAAAATTTCGAAGCTTTAACAGATTTAGAACAATCTCCAGAGCAAGAAAAAAGTGTGTCAATGATTTCGTTACTCAATACCCTACTTAATGCTGTTTTATTAGATTCTGTAGAGCAGGATGTTCAACGAATTTTACGAATTAATGCTTTAATCCAAAATGTTCAATCGGGCGAAACAAGTAAAAACAAGAAACTCCTTAAAGAAGTACCAGCACTTTGCATTTCGCCTACAATTAATATTGGTCAACTTGCTCGCCAATATGCACACAAATTACCTCGTCTATTAAGAACAAGCTTAAGCGCCTTTGGATCACTTGATGATGCTCATGAAATAATAAGCTACCTTATGTTTGACTCTGAATTTTGTAAAAAACTGATCTCGTATGGCTATGAAGATGCGCTTTCAAATCAAAAAGATATTATTAATTTTTTTGAAAAATAACGGCTTAATTGCCTAAAAGGTAAATACTATGAAATGGTTTATTAATCAAAATACTAAAATCTACGGACCCTATGAAGAAATAGAGCTACCTGCTCGAATTCATTTATTAGCTGCTGATCTTGATCACAGTTTTGTTTGGTCTCGAGGGCTACCAGATTGGATGACTGCAAAAAGCTGGAAGCCCGGTCTTATTAATAAAATGCAAGTTTTGACACCTCCGTTACCACCGCCTTCGTCTAAAAATAACGTTAACTTAATGACTGAAAAACCAATAGCTGCATCTAAGCCCATTTTGCAAAATAATAAAAATTTTGCAAAAACCTTTAAAGTTCAATATGACTTTGTAGAACAAAAACCAATGACTATTGAGGAACTCATTCAATTCACGCGTACACAGGAAGATGTGAATAAAATTGCAGTTTACGATTCAGAACTTAAAGTTTGGCAAGAAATTTACGCAATAGCTGAAGTCTCTGATCAGTTGGGCTTAAGTCGTCGAAAAAATATTCGCATTCCAATACTGGCTCAATTTTCTGGTTCAAATAATAAAGGCCTGAAATTTAATTCTCGTATTGTTACAATCAGTATTGGTGGAATGGGGCTTTCAGACACTCATGATTTAGCGATCGGTGAAGCTATTCGTGGACAAATCTCAAGCCCTCATTTTTTTACTCCACTGAGTATTGAAGCCGAAGTCACATTTTCTGGAAACGATGGTTATATTGGACTTCGATTTACGCAAGTAAATGACGACACACTTGCACTTATTACTGAGTACATTAATCGTTTTAATCAAAATTAATTGAACGCAATTATCTGTAAGCTAAAGTTGATTCTCGTTTTCCTGCAAATCCGGCTTTTTTAATCATTTTAAATCCAGCTTTTTTTAAAACTCGATTTAAAATTCCAGTTTTAGCATAGGTCACAAACACGCAGTGTTGATCACAGTATTTATTAATAAAACGGCTGAGCCATTCTTCAGACCATAAGGTTTGATCAGTAGTGGATGAAAATGCATCGTAGTGGATGATTTGAAATTTTTTATCTACGGAGTTCATATTAATTTGTTGATGTATTTTAAATATATTTGAATTTATTTTTTCCTGAAATTGAGATATGAAAAAATTTTTTTCATATCTCACATTTGAAAATTTCGATAATTTTGCAATGACTTGATCATGAATTAAACTTTCTTCCTTAAAAATCCAATTTTTAAATTGAGTCACTAATTTTTCTTCAACTTCAAAGGAATCTATTGTTTGAAATTGAAAGTGAGTCATTAACGCGATCAGTATTTCTATATATCCTAAACCCAACCCAATAACCATGTGTCTTATTTGGTCTGTTTTAAATAAATCGCGAGCTAAGCTTAAAGCAGCTCCATAAATATAAACGGTCTCAGAAGCTGCACCCGCAGAGTGGTGCATAGCTTCAGAATCTTGCGTATTTAATCTTAAAGTTGGGCTTCCATCAGATGTTTCCACAATCAAAAATTGATTTGCAAATAAATTCTTACTTTGCATTTCGTGTCTTTCATCAGTAAAACTGACATTTATGGAAAAAAATTGGACTGGCTTACCCTACCATACTATTGGAGAACACTACAAAAGAATCTTTAACGAAAAGATCTATAAAATTCCTGTAACGGTGGTCGACAACTGCCCGAATCGCATGGGCCTTAAAGGTATGAAAACATGCAGCTTCTGCGATGTTTGGGGTTCTGCTGCCCGGGAAGAATCCTTTCAAATGAATTTAAATGATCAGATTATTCATTTTAAAAAAATCATTGAAAAAAGATATCACGCCAAAAATTATTTAGTTTATTTTCAAGCCTATACAAACACTTTTACCAAAGTTTCATCCCTTCGTGAAAACTTCGAAACAGCTTTAAGTTATGATTTTGTAAAAGGTTTTGTTGTAGGAACTCGACCTGATTGCTTGTCGCCGGCAGTTTTCAGTTTATGGCAAGAATATTATCAAAAATCTTTTGTGGCTGTTGAGCTTGGAGTACAAAGTTTTTTTGATGATCATTTGGAATTTATGAGACGTGGTCATTCAGTGAAAGATTCCCTTTCTGCCATTGATAAAATTTCCAAATCGACCGCAGTTGATTTAGGAATTCATCTTATTTTTGGTTCACCCAACGAAAGCGACCAACAAATTATTGAAACGGCAAAAATTTGTAATGACTTACCAATTACGAATGTAAAACTACATAACCTTCATGTCCTTAAAAATACCGAGCTTGAAAGACTTTTTCATCTGGGCCAGTTTTCACCAATAGAAAAAGAGGATTATAAAAATAAAGTTCTTTTATTTTTATCTTATTTACACCCTCGTATTGCTGTTCATCGCTTGGCCGCTTTTGCTTCACGTTGGGATGAGTTGATAGCTCCGAAATGGACCTCTGATAAAATGGGAGTCCATCAGTATTTAATTGATGAACTAAGAGCTGCCAAAGTTTCTCAAGGATGCCTGATTCAGCAACAAAATCCTGAAGACAAGCCTTTATTTGAAAAAATGCAACAAAGGGTTATTCCAAAAGATCATATTTAAATCACAATTTCAGTCAGTTTAAGAAAGTGAAATTTAGGACATATTTTATGTTAAACAACTTAAAAAAAAAATATTTTTTTTCACTATTGACATCATTTCTCGAGAGAGAAACTCGATATAAAATTAAATGAAATTGACTTCAATAACGCACAACATCTGCCATATCTTTAAGCTAGACCTAAGAATTATTTTTAAAAATTGATGAAAAATATTTGATTCTTTTAAAAAAGTCTATCAACCTAATAACAAGACGAAAACATGCCTTATAGGATGAGGCACTCGGTTGAGACACTAGATATAGTGGTTTATAGTGGTTTGCAAAAAAAATTTAGCAAGCACCTAACAAACTCTTAAATAGAGTCTCAACTATTAAAATGACCACTGATGGTCAATATTTTTTCTTAAAAAATTGAAACTAGACTTAAAGACAGTTTCATAAATCGCATTCATTTGTGTTTTGTGAAATAGGGGTTTTTTTGTCTTAAAAATGAAATGGCCAATAACAAAAGGGAATGTCAATGATGACTACAATAACTGAATCAAATCAAAATTTTAATACATTGCCAACTCAAACCATGAGAGTCAAAAAAAGAGATGGTTCATTAGAACCTGTGGATGTGACCAAAATAGTTGAGCGCGTGAATCGCTGCTGTCAAGGACTGCGACAAATTGATCCTCTTCGCGTAGCGACTAAGGCCATCAGCGGACTTTATGACGGCGCTACTACAAAGGAATTAGATAATCTTTGCATTCAAACAGCCAGTTTACTGATTGGTGAAGATCCTGAGTATTCTAGGTTGGCTGCTCGGTTGTTATCGACTTATTTAGACGAAGAAGTTAAATCACAGAAAATTGGCTCATTTGCCGATTCAGTTGCCTTTGGTTTTAAAAACGGACTACTTTCTGATGAACTTTTTAATTTTGTTGATAAAAACAAAGCTGAACTTTGTGCCGCTATTGAACACTATAAAACTGATCGCTTTGAATACTTTGGACTTCGAACAGTCTATGATCGTTATTTATTAAAAAATCCAACTTCAAGACAGGTTTTAGAAACCCCTCAATACTTTTTTATGCGCGTGGCTTGCGGCCTGTCTCAAACAGTGAAAGAAGCTATTGAATTCTATCGTGTGATTTCTTCTCATGATTATATGCCCTCTACTCCAACTTTATTTAATTCTGGAACTAAAAGACCTCAAATGAGTTCTTGTTATTTATTAGACTCACCACTTGATGACTTGAAATCAATTTACGATAAATACACTGACATTGCTTTACTTTCAAAATTTGCTGGTGGCATAGGCGTTTCGTACAGTAAAGTGCGTTCACGTGGATCTTTAATTAAAGGTACGAACGGACATTCTAATGGAATTATTCCTTGGATCAAAACGATGGATTCCTCAGTAGCCGCGGTTAATCAGGGTGGAAAAAGAAAAGGTGCAGCCTGTGTTTATTTAGAAACATGGCACGCTGATATCGAGGAATTTCTAGAACTCCGCGATAACACCGGAGACGATGCAAAACGAACTCATAACTTAAATATTGCCAACTGGATTCCTGATTTATTTATGAAGCGTGTAGAAAATGATGAAATGTGGTCCTTATTCGACCCTAACGTTACACCACAATTTGTAGATTTGTTTGGAGACGAATTCGAAAAAGCCTATGTTGCAGCGGAAAATGCAAAATTACAATTTAAACAGATTAAAGCTCGCGAACTTTATCAAAGAATGATGAAGACGTTAGCTCAAACTGGAAATGGATGGATGACTTTTAAAGATGCTAGCAATAAGAAGTCGAATCAAACAGGCCATCCAGACAATGTGATTCACTTATCAAATCTTTGCACCGAAATTCTAGAAGTCACTTCAAATAAAGAATCCGCTGTTTGCAATTTAGGTTCTATCAATTTATCAAGACATATTGCCAGTGGACAATTTGATTTTGAAAAATTAGCAAGCACTGTACAAACTGCCATTAAATATTTAGATCGTGTTGTAGATATAAATTTTTATCCTATTCAAACTGCAGCAGCTTCTAATAATAGATGGCGCCCTGTAGGCCTTGGAGTCATGGGTTTACAAGATGCACTTTTTCAATTAAAAATGCCTTTTGACTCTGTCGAAGCTCAACAGCTATCTGCAAAAATTCAAGAAGAAATTTATTTTAATGCTTTAACTTCTAGCGCAGAAATGGCTGAAAAACTTGGGGCTCATGAGTCTTTTGAACAAACGCGTGCGTTTCATGGAAAACTTCAATTTGACCTTTGGGATGTTAAACCAGTTGATGAAAAACGTTGGGCCAATTTAAAAGCTAAAATTGCAAAAACAGGTCTTAGAAATTCATTAATCATAGCTATAGCTCCTACGGCAACTATTGCATCCATTGTTGGATCTTATGAGGCCACTGAGCCTCAGATTTCAAATTTGTTCAAACGTGAAACTCTTTCTGGGGAATTCATGCAAGTAAATAAATATTTAGTTCAAGATTTAAAATTGATTGGACTTTGGAATGATTCAATTCGAAATGAAATTAAAATTAATGAAGGATCTATTCAAAATATTGCAGCAATTCCACAAAACATTAAAGATATTTACCGCACAGTTTGGGAAATTCCAATGAAGGGATTAATTGATATGGCTGCTGATCGAGGTGCTTTTATTGATCAAGCTCAATCATTAAATTTATTTATGGAATCCCCTTCTATTGGAAAGCTTTCTTCGATGTATATGTATGCTTGGAAACGCGGAATAAAAACGACCTATTATTTACGCTCACGTCCAGCCACAAGTATTGCAAAAACTACAGTGAATAAATCCACTGAAGCGACGATGACGAAAGTTTATTCTGAATCAGAAATTTTAGCTTGCAGTATCGACAACCCAGAAGCCTGCGAAGCGTGCCAGTAATACATTAACTATTTTACAACAAAGGACTAACACATGATACTTGATCCAGGATTTAACTTAACTTTACGACCTATGAAATACCCTATTTTTTATGAAATGTATAAAAACGCAATAAAAAATACATGGACTGTGGATGAAGTGGATTTTTCATCTGACTTAAATGATCTTCATTCGAAAATGAATGAATCAGAAAAACATTTGATTCATCGCCTAGTGGCTTTTTTTGCCACAGGGGATTCTATAGTTGGAAATAATTTAGTTTTAAATTTATATAAACATATTAATTCGCCTGAAGCGCGTTTATATCTTTCACGTCAACTTTATGAAGAAGCCTTGCATGTTCAATTTTACTTAACATTATTAGACAATTATATTCCAGATCCTAACGAACGTGAAAAAGCTTTCTCGGCCGTGGAAAATATTCCATCAATTAAAAAGAAAGCTGATTTTTGTTTTAAATGGATTGATTCAATTAATAATTTATCTGAAATTAAAACAACAGAAGATCGCCGTAAATTTTTAATGAATGTAATTTGTTTTGCCACTTGCATCGAAGGATTATTTTTCTTTGCAGCTTTTGCCTATGTGTATTTCTTACGTTCAAAAGGTTTATTACAAGGCCTATCTTCTGGAACAAATTGGGTTTTCCGTGATGAAAGCATGCATATGGCTTTTGCGATGGAAGTTATTGCCACTGCCAGACGTGAAGATCCAAGTTTATTCAATGAACAGATGGAAGAAATGGTCACACAAATGTTAGAGGACGCCATTGATTGCGAAATGTCTTTTGCTGAAGACATTTTACAACACGGATTAGCAGGATTATCACAACACGAAATGCGTGAGTACTTAGAATATTTAGCAGATCGCAGATTAGAATCCCTTCACATGGCTCCAAGATACAACACAAAAAATCCATTTACATTTATGGAATTACAAGACATGCAAGAGCTTGCAAACTTTTTTGAAAGACGAGTTTCTGCATATCAAGTGGGGATTTCAGGACAAGTTAGTTTTGATGAGAGTTTTTAGGCATACTAATTGCCAAAACTACATTGATTTTGTGGAGTATGTTTAGACCACTCACCAAACTTAGTTTGCGTGATATCAACATATCGAACTGCTACTCCGTATGTAGCATTATATGAATGTGTGATTTGAGGTGGACTTGGTGTCGCACAAGTATTTCCACCTAAATGTTCAGGACTAAATGTAAATGATCCAATTCCACCTGCTACTCGGAAAATATGTCCAGTAGTTGCTGGCAAAGTATTTTGTCGAGCTAAAAAGACTGAAGAACTAAGTATAGTGGTAACACTTAATGGCGGAATATAATCACTAGCCCAACTTGCTTGCCCACGAATAATCATAATATCAGTGTAGCCTTTTATTAAACTAAAAGGTGGCATGGTTACGCTAAAAGTACAAAATTTCTGTGATGATGAACAACTATTTGCTCCGGCCGTTGTTGTCAATGGAGGATCATTACCTGCTGTTCGACTTAATATTGGTGGAACAGTAGAACACATTTGAGAATTACTAAGTCCGCTTCTTTCCAACTGAGTTGGATCTCTTAAATTATTTAAAACATAGTTATATTTTTTATCAACAACTTCAATTTGAATTTTGTGCTTAACTCCTGGAATTGCCTCTGCAACAGAATTTATAGGAACATCTCTATTTGCAATACTAAAATTAAGCAGGGAAGAATCTGACAAAGCGCTGTAGTTCAAATTCATGACGGGAGTCGCTAATGTAGGAAAAATAACTTCAGGTAAAGCTGGGGTTCCAATGGCAAAATCACGATTGAGTGTACTGACATACTGTAAATCTGTCAGATTTTCAATATTTCGAGCAGCGTTTGTTAGAATACTACATTTCGCATTCGTGTTATCACTTTTCAAACTAAAATTAGGTTTACTTACGCCTCGATCAATTAAAGCTTCACTCCATGCCGTTTGCGATCCATCTTGAATTGATTTCAAAGCAAAACGTACAAGATATTTTTTTCGGGGATTTGTTACGTCATCGGAAACAGCAACTGCACTTTCTGTTGCCCGAAGCACCCGTCCAAGCCTAACCATAAATGAAAAACGTCCATTTACACATTGAGGATATTCGGTATTCCCAACTCGACCATCAGTAATAATTCCTTTACCTTGCGAAATCCAGAAACATTTTTTACTATTAAGTGAACCACCTATGTTTAACGTTGAAGAACTTCCTTCACAATTTGCAGATGAAGAATTATCGATATATTTTATTTCACTGGTATTTTCACCTTCATAAACTTCAGTGAAAATAATGTGATTTTTAATACCAAGATCAGAACATTTTCCAGAAATTTCAAAAATGTCGCCTTGATCTACATTCCAAGTGTAGGCTGCTGAGTCCGATTCAATAGAAAGAGAACCATTTATTTTTGATGGAAGTGGAGGACATTCTTCAACTGAGCAAACTTTCTGATTCACTAAAATTCCCGAAGTTTGTGGCTTACAAGAAGTCATTAGTAAAAATAATGGAAAAAGCACAAACACATACAGGAGTTGCATATATAAATAGTATAAACGATAATTCTTTCAGATTAAAGCACTTCGCTAGACTAAGGTTTGGCGTGTTTCAAAATAAGACGATTTTTTATATAGCACTATTGATGCCTTACTTAATTTAGAAAATAATAACAACTATGAAAAAAATATTTTTATTAATTATTGGACTAACACTTTCAAGTTGCTCTTCTATTTCACTCAGGAAAACAAATTATACAGAAAAATGGTCAAAAACACTTGCTCAACAACTTGCAGATGCAAACCCTGGTTATAATTTTACTGTCATCGAAGGTCCAACTGATACCGTATATTTCGAAGGAATAAGTGGCGTAACCTTTACTGGAAGTCATAACTATAACAGATTTATTTTAGATTATGACTTTTACTTTGAAAGCTATAATAGTCAATTTATTTCCTACAGTTACACTGGACCTATTAACAGTGGCTATTCAACTCAAGTCACTCCTACTGCAAGTGGACTTCAAATTGATATTGGTTATCTAGTTTTTTCCTTTTTGAAACCCTATATCGGAATCAGAAGTCATACAATGAACTATGGAGGATCAATTGCCTATAAGGGTAATGGTATTTCATATATCGAAATATATGAAAATAAAAAATATGTCGCCTTAGGAATTGAAATGTATTACAGATTCACAAATTCTCTTGGTTTAGTTTTTTCACCTGAATATTCGATAGCACTTAATAATAAAAGTCCTACAACAAGTACAAGATTAGTTACGATTTCTGGCGGGCTGAAATGGGATTTAGATGATTATAAATAAATTTTTCTAAGACTTCTTTTTCAATAAATAAAAAATAAGTTGAAATCATTGTCATCGAAAAGGGAATCAGACCCATAAATAAGCCAATCGATAAGTGAAAAAGAACTCCTAAAATCAACCAAAAATTACGCGTTTGTTTAAACATAACCATGGCAGGAAAATAAATTTCGAATATCAATGTGGTAAAAGTTCCTATTGAAAATAACAAAGGAAAATTTCGAAGATAAATAAAATCAAAATTCACAAATTGAGGATTTGCAAAAACTGTCCATAAAGCTGTTCCGTCCCACCAAGTCGTGCCTTTTAATTTTTCAAAACCTGTATAAGCATAAATCACTGCAATTTGAAATTGCATTAAACGATAAAACACTGAACTTAATTTTGTTGAAAAAATATGACTGACAATTTCTTGCCGTTTGTTTTTTTTAAAAAAGGACTTTATAGACAGTCGATCGTGACAATTTGTAAATGATAAATAAAAGAAAAACAGTGTTCCAATAAGATCCGCACCGAATAACATTGAATAATTTCTATTGATAAAACCCTGAGCCAATACCCAAGTGAATATTGACAAAAATCGATTGGATAAGCCCAAAATAAATAAAAATAGTAACAAAATATAGCACAGATGAACTACAAATGCCCATTGATCAGGCCAAAAGAAAAATTGCAAAACAGGCCGATAAAAATCAGGGTAAATACTTAAAGCTTCTTCTTTAGGAATAAATGAATTTAAATTATATTGATCGATATTAAACTGCCTAGAAATGGCTAAATATAAAAGCGTAGATCCTAAAGAAATTCGCATCAAAGCTAATTGAAATTGGCCATTTTTATCAAATAAAAAAGCTTTTATAGAATCAAATACATTTAGATTCATTTTGATTTATTTCTTCTTGTTGCGTGAGTTCGTCATAATCAATAGCAGATAACTTTGAAGCTACTTCTAAATTAGGTATCCGATGAAGTTCCACTTCAGTTTGAACTCGCGTTGATCCCGGATAACGTCGACACAACCAAGGTACAAAATATTTTTGCATACGCTCACTATTAGCTGTAAAAAACCGCATTACATAATTCATTCTTCGAATATGAGGCCTAAAATCTCCTTCATGTTTTTTTTCAGGAAAATAATCTTCGATAGCTTCTTTTGTAGGGTTTCCGTAGGCATCATCAAAATACACACGATAACGTAAATACATTGTATGTGCTGGATCTGGCGAAAAAAAATTCCATGTTGTATTTAATCCAACAAGATTAGCAACTGGAGCAAAGAGAAAACCCAATTCACGAGCAAAAAATGATGTTCCATTACCTAAAACAATCATCATAGAAACAAAATAAATAAACAAACTTATTAAAAAATAATCTTTAAACCGATTAAACATTTTCGTCTACAGAATCAGCCTCATCTGTGAATAAAAGTTCATCTTCTGTAGACTCTTCAGTGTCAACAAAAAGTGAATCTTCATTTACTTCGATCATTTCCTGAGGAAT
>JAYUJM010000077.1:0-6668 GCA_043765175.1 Pseudobdellovibrionaceae bacterium
AAAAGCTTCTTTTTTTTGATCAGAAATATGTTCAGGCTCAAAAGCTATTCCTATGACATCATATTGATTTTCAACTGCCCAGTTAATCAAGCAGTTGTCATCTGTTCTCAAATCTTTTGTAAACCACAGTATAGCTTTTTTTTTCATAAGAAACCTAATACGAAATCTTTTTGACTGTTAAACTTATATTACTGTCGAAACTTTTTTTCTGCTTCAATTCTGAAAAAAATATAAATACCTATCAAAAAAGTACCGAATACAACCAAACCGAAAAGTAAAATGATTTCATTATCCATTTCTAACACTCATTAGAAATGTACCAGCAGATAAAATTGATGGAACCCATATCCCTACAAATATTCCATTCTGCGTATCACCAGAATGAAATAAATAAATTGAAAAAATCATTGAAAAAAAAGCGGCTCCTAAAACTAAAGATTTAGAAAGCCAGATTTTATTTTTTATATCATTACTTGGAGTATTCATTTTACAAACTAGACTTTTCTACCAAATCGGTCTGAAAGTATGAAAAAAGTAGGAGCCCATAAACCTACAAAAATACCGAATCGTTCACCATGTGCAAGATCAGGTTCTTTTGCTACATACCAAATAGCAATAGATGCAATTATTGAAACAAATCCTAAAACAAACAAAACATCCGATACTTTTTTATTTTCCATTAAACAACTTTCTGTATAATTTTATACTAGTATCTAAATTCTATAGAAGAGATTGTTCACTAGCAATGAATCTGATTCAAATTGTCGATTTCAAATAATGTGGTTAATTTAAAACAAGATATTTAAAAAAACCTTGAAAAAAAACATCATTTCTTCAAATAAAAGGCACATTGTCTAATTTTAATACGCTCTATTTACTTATTGATGTATTTAATTCGTTTTAAGCCTTGGTTTAGAATTTGTAATGTTTAGCTTCAAAACACATTAAAACATACTTAAATGTTTTAAAAATAAGGAGTTCCTATGTTTAAACAGTTCATCGCCACTTGTATTTTATTATCGTCTTTAACATCTTTTGCACAGACGATCTCGACGGTGAGGTCTATTGAATGTAAAATAACTGGATTAAATATTTTAAATGATCAAGTTTTTAACGGAGGACTGTTATAGAAATTAATCAATTAAAATCTTCAAACAATGCAGAATTTAATTACCGAGTAGTTGATGATTTAGGTCATGCTGTTGATCAGCTTGAATATGGACAAATTATAAATTTAAGCACAGCTCAAAATATCAAATTACCATCGTTCCAATATTTTTTATTAAGCTTACAGCGCAGTGAAAATACTTTTAAATTAAAAATGACTGATGATCAATCAGGGGAAAGTCATTTTACAGATGATGTTTGTGTAGTTAAGTAATCTATTTCATTAAAATTTTTAAACTTTTACATTTGTTTTTGGGGATATTTATGAAAAAATTATTATTGTTTGCAACAACCTTTATCAGTTTAAGCGCTTATACACAAACAGCAGCCACTGCCATATCATTAACTCAAAACGAACTTAATAAATATTTAGTAAACAAAGAACAAATTAATCAAGCTACTACTCAGTGTATGAATTCTATTTGGGATATTCATATTAATTTTTATAATCAGTATGGAATGTCTAAATATTATGGCGATCGAAACCCTGATTTAAATACTCGAGCCAAGCGATTATCCATAATTCAAGAGGCCGGTGTAGATCCAAAAGTGGTCGACATGCAAGAACCAATAAGCTGTATTGGTTTAACTATGCGCTGTTTAGGCGTTGGCTTCAGATCCACCCAAGATGCTAATGTCATACAACTTTGGAAAAAAATTGAAAATATTGTCCATGCAAACGGAGTCAGTGGAGTCGTTTTGATTCAAAATTTACAAAAATTAGGTTGGAAAGTCATGTACTGGAATCCAGAACCTGCTTCAAATAAAATTTGGGACGCAGAAGATGTCATTAATTTCAAAGACACAAAAATTGTAAAATGGGATAGCGGTGTAAAAAATGAATTCGGCCAGAATGTATTTAATGTGGGATGGGGTCAGCACCAAGCTTTTTATCGTCAAGTTGTTACAAAAAATTTATATTATGGCATTCGAGTTGATGATAAATCAACATTAGTTGATATGAAAAATAATATTCCAGAAAGCTTTAAGCAAGCTCCGTTATTTGTAGGTGTTGCTCATGCAGGTTATCATGTATTTCCTGGAATGTTTGGTGAAGTCATTGAGGCTCACAGCATGCGCCGTTTAAATTCAATAATGAATTTAGAACGCGCCCCTTTTAATCCTTATATTGGCGGAGCACCGATGTGGACAAACTCTGAAAAATATCGATCAGGCCTTGTAGCGGTGCCTCCGGGATATTAATTTGAGCTTTGTTTTAAAAAATTAACTAATTTTGCAAGCTCATTTAAACCATTATTTACTTTTTTAATAAATGATTTATCGTGGGGAATAAATATAAATTTTTTGTGCTGTGACCAAACCTCTTTCATTCGACGATCTAATGTAAAAGCCTCTTGCAATGATTCAGTTCTTGCCGAGTTATTACCTTCAATCGACATTCCACCCACTGCTGCTGTTTCAAAGAAAATGACAGCATCGTATCTGGCTAGTTCTTTTTCTAAAGTTGTATTTAACTGTTCGAAAAATTCATTAGAATTTTCTGGCCAGTAAACTGCCCCGTCTAATGTTCCCCGATCACAAAGTAGAATCTTATTTTTTGGATGAGACGAATGAGACTCTTCTAGATTTGTTTGAACATGATAAATCGCACGTTGAATGGCTTTTTTGATTTTCACATCACCACTTCTTGGAAAACCACCTTTATAAATTAAAGTCGCTGCTTCAGGCACAAGAATGACTTCATCACCCATTTCGCGTCGATAAAGATCAGCGGCAGTGGTTTTTCCACCACCAGGGCCACCGGTAAGTACGATTCTAAAAGTTCTGTTCAATTCTGTTGAGTTATTCATGGTGATTACTATGCAATTTTAACAGGATTAACTCAAATAAATTAGTCTTTAAAATTTAATCTGGTGAATTGCAACAAGAACTGCTAAGTTTCGCAGTATGAAATTTGAAAAATTTGCGATTGCCGATGAAATTAAAGATAACCTCATCGCTAACGGCTATTTTCGCACAACTGATATTCAATATAAAGCCATTCCAGCCATTTTAAATGGTGAAGATGTTTTAGCAATCGCACAAACTGGCAGCGGAAAGACTGCTGCATTTGCAATTCCTATAATCAGCGCTATTCATTCTTACAAAACAAGTAAACGTAGCAGCGGACTAAAATGTTTAGTGATGGTTCCAACACGAGAACTAGCTAAACAAATCGGTGAAGTTTTTTCAAAATTTACAAAACACACCAAAGTTTCTTGTTATGCAGTTTATGGCGGTGTTGAAATGGACCCTCAAATTAATCAGCTTTCTGGCGGTGTTGATATCCTCATCGCAACACCGGGCCGAATGTTCACTTTAATGAGTCAACAACACATCGATATTAGCAAAGTCAGCGTTCTTGTTTTAGATGAAGCTGATCGAATGCTTGATTTAGGTTTTATCGAAGACATCGAAAGAATTAAACGTAACCTTAAGCAGCGTCACCAAACATTATTTTTTTCTGCGACCATTAATCCCCAAATTAAAAAATTGGCGTATTCGCAAATTAGTTCAAGTGCTTTGCGTATTCAAGTATCACCGGAAAAAATGGTTTCAAAAAATATTACACATTCAGTTGTTAAAGTTGAGATGGATGAAAAAAGACATCTGCTTGTTAATTTTATTCAAGCCAACGAAAAGGCCAAATGTATTATTTTTGTTCGTACACAAGTTCGCGTAGACCGCGTAACAGCTCATTTAGCAAAACATGATATTAAAGTCATTACTATGCATGGTGGAATGGATCAAAACGATCGGGAAAAAAACTTGGATTTATTTCGAAATCAATCATCAGGTTGGATGATTGCAACTGATGTAACTGCGCGTGGAATTGATTTACCAGATATCAGTCATGTTATTAATTATGATTTACCCGAAAATCCAGAAAACTACGTTCATCGAATCGGAAGAACAGGTCGAGGCTTTAAAAAAGGTGAAGCATTATCTTTTTATAGCTTTGAGGAAATTGAATTACTTAATCAAATCGAAGCCTTTATTGAAACCAAGATTGTTCAATTAAAAGTTCACAAACAACATCTAGAGCCTGCAGAAAAAGTGGCTCAAAGTGTTTCTATTTCTGAGATGATTGCAAAAGAAGAAGCTAATAGTAAACAATATCGCAAAAAACGAAAATAGTTTTTTAGTGATTAGTGAATAATACACTATCGCCTACTTCAGCTGCTGCATCACCAATGGAATTTTCAACAGATCCATTAAGTAGCACTCCATTAACCACGCCCACTGTACCTGTGCGTGCTCGACCAAAACATTTTATTCTATCATTTGTGAATAAAACACAAATCGTATCTAAGTAAGTTTCAACTTTTGAAACAACTAAACCAGTTCCATAATTTGTAGTTGTTACTCCAGGAGAACTCACATTCGCAGTATTACCACGAAGCAATTGACCGAAAGCATTATAACCCCAACATTTTACAACATTAGATGCATCCATTGCACAAGGGCTTCGACCCGTAGCTAATATTCTTGATAAAGTTCCAAAACCAGCATTCATATTTATTGCAGCTATTGCAGCCATTTCACCAACTTGATCACCAATTCTAACGTTATTTCCAGCTGTACTTCCAATCCCAAGCTGTCCGTTGCTGTTTTGTCCCCAACAAATCATTGTTAAATTATCTCTCATGATACAAACAGATTCGTAAGCTGCTATGATGTCTATTGCTGTTCTACCAGCTCCAATATTCACAGCAGATAAAGCTGCCATTTCTCCGGCGGCATCCCCAACATCAACTGTTGTATCTTGACCTGTTTGACCTCGTTGACTTTCACCCCAACATTTCACAGTTCCATTATCTAAAATAACACATGTAAAATCTAATCCTGTTACAATTTTAATGGCAGTACGCCCTGCACCGAGATCAACAATTGGTAAACCATCTCCTGTTTCAGTCGGAGAATCTCCAAGGCTTGCTGTTGAATTGTTTCCAAGTCTACCGCTAGCACCTGATCCCCAACATTTTACAGTTCCGTTATCTAAAATGGCGCAAGTATGAGTTCCACCAGCTGAAATTTCAACTGCAGTTCTTCCAGTTCCTAAATTAATTGCCACTAATCCATCTCCAGTAGTACCAAGTGTATTTCCTAAACTTGCGGTTCCCCCAGAAAGTAATCGCCCACTTCCACCAGCACCCCAGCACTTGGTTTGATTATTATCTAAAATAGCACAAGCGTGAGTTGCTCCTAATGTAAATTTTGAAACAGTTCGACTAGTTCCTAAGTTTACAAAACCATTTGCTCCGCCAACTTCTAATGATGAATCACCAATTGTCGTTGTGCTGCCAATTCCAAGTTGTCCACTTCCGTTTGTTCCCCAACACTTTAATGAACCTTCATCATATTTTACACAAGCAAAATATTGACCCACTTTCACATCAACAGGTCTTATAATTGAAACATTTGAATTAGAATTTGTTAATCCTACATCTGTTACACGAACAGTTGCCGATCCAATTAATGACGGAGCCGTGTAAACAGCTTGGCTTGCATTATAAGTCTGACCAGCTGAATATGAAGCAGCAGTAGTTGCATTGCAACCCCGAGTGGCTCCCGCAAAAGTCGTGGCCGTTGTTGACGTGTAGCAAATATCTTCGGTTCCTACTTTAACAACACCAACTGAAGGACAACCAGACGTTGATGTTACATTAATTGTAGTCACTAAATTTGTATGTGTCCCTGTTAGTGTACTTTGACAACCGATAGTCCCAGTTCCTGTAAACACAGAATAGGAATAAGGCTGAGTTCCTAAAATAGCTGTAAAAATATTTGTTGAAAATAATCCTAATCTCAAAGTCGTTGGACTAATTTGCAAAGTATTTGTAACAATCACAGTTGCTGTTGAAATATTTCCAAGCGCGTCGAGTGCTTGTAAAACTACAGTTCCTGGAAATGCGGTTGCAGTTAATAATCCTACTGAATTAACAGATCCACTCGCTGCACCACTAACAATAGACCAAGTGACAGTCGCATCTGTACAGGCAGTCGGCGGCGATAGTACACACAAACCGTTTGTTACACCAAAATCAAAAGTCGTACTTACTGGCATCGTTAATGAGGCAGGAGCCACAACTAATGGAGTATACGTAATAACATTCACATTCAATGAAGTTGCAGAAGTGACTGTCACTGTATCAGTCGTATAGGCTGTCGTTCGGCCAGTATAATCGGCTGTTGCACCCGGCGTTGTAATGGTTGAACCATCCCCTGATCCAAGGACAGAAACCGACCAAGTATATGAACCTGTACTACCTGAGGCAGTAAATGAAATAAGTTCCCCAGGCTGAATATATTGAGTTACTGTTGGCGTTACAGACAAAGCTGCTTTTGGGCCTAAAAAACCGAATGGAATAAACATTTGTGCAGAAGACAACTGAGTAATAAATAGAATGAATATAAATCTAAAAAAAATTTTCATTTCCAGCATTAGTTTAATTGAAGAATCTATTTTTAACAAACAAATCTGTTAACGACTATAAAAA
>JAYUJM010000078.1:0-6650 GCA_043765175.1 Pseudobdellovibrionaceae bacterium
AATCTGGCTTAATATTCGAACCACAGATGAGATGATCACTGTTATTAAAAAATTACAAGTACGTGGCGCTCCACTTATTGGCGTTGCAGCCTCATTACAATTAGCCTGCGAAGCACAAAATGATTTTAACATCGATGAATTAATAAAAAAAGCAAACGCACTTTATAAAGCTCGTCCAACTGCAGTTAATCTTATGAACTGCATCAATCGATTAAAAAAAAATCTAATCGATAAAAAATCACTCAATGATTTTATAATGACTGCAATTCACATTTTTGAGGAAGATGTTTCACTTTGTCATCTAATAGCACAAAACGGTCAATCACTTATCAATGATGGTGATTCAATTTTAACTCATTGTAATACCGGAGGCCTTGCTACAGCAGGCTGCGGCACAGCACTTGGAATTATTGCTGAAGCTCATCGATTAGGAAAAAAAATTCATGTCTTTATCGATGAAACCAGGCCCTTACTACAAGGTGGTCGGCTGACTGCCTGGGAGTTAATGAAATTGAAAATTCCCTGTACATTAATTACAGATAATATGGCAGCGCACTTGATGTCTTTAAACAAAATACAAAAAATATTTGTTGGAAGCGATCGTATCGCTGCAAACGGAGATTTTGCGAATAAAATTGGGACCTACTCAGTGGCAGTGAATGCTCATTATCACAATATTCCTTTTTATGTTGCAGCCCCGTTTACAACTGTAGATTCATTTTGCAAAAACGGAGCAAATATTCCCATTGAAGAAAGATCAAGTTTCGAAGTCACTGGTGCTCAGGGATTTTTCGGAAATATTCAATGGGCTCCAAAAAATGTAAGCGTATACAACCCCTCATTTGATGTAACACCTGCAGAATTAACTACAGCTTGGGTTATGGATCAGGGAATTTATTTTAAAAATGATGTCTTGAAAGGATGTTTTTCATGATTGGTATAATTGGCGGCTCGGGTTTTGAAAAATTTGAAGAATTTAAAACCATTGAACTTTTAGAAACAAATACTCCATTTCGAGAAACCTCTTCAGGATTCAAAAAAGTTTCAGTAGCAGGCACTGAATTTTTATTCATTTCACGCCATGGTGATCATCACGAATTATTACCTAGCGAAATCAATTACCGTGCAAATATATATGCTATGAAAAAACTGGGAGTCACCGAAATAATTTCATTTAGCGCCGTTGGATCATTGCAGGCTGAACTTGCCCCTGGTGATTTAGTCATTCCCTACCAATACATCGATCGCACAAAAGGATTACGCCAACATACTTTTTTAGGCCAAGGACTTGTAGGCCATGTATCATTAGCTAAACCAATTTGTGAAATAATGGCTGAAAACTTTAAATCCATACTTAAAAATTTTGATTTTAAAATACATTTCGAAAAAACATATGTGTGCATAGAAGGCCCTTACTTTTCAACTGAAGCTGAATCCCATTCTTACAGACAAATGAATGCAGACATTATTGGAATGTCAAATTTTCCTGAGTACGCCTTGGCGCGAGAAGCTGGTATTTCTTATTTACCTTGCTGTTTTGTCACAGACTACGATTGCTGGGATACGAGTCGCCCCCATGTGACTGTTGAAGAAGTTATTAAAGTCATGAAAGATAACAATTCAAAAGCGTTAGCTGCGCTTAAACAATTGTTGGCGTTTAAAAATCTGTCTAAAGGTAGTACAGCTCGTGAGGGTGGATTAAGAACTGGATTATTTATGCCTCCTGAATCAATACCGGCCACAAAAAAAGAAATCGTTTCAGTTTTAATGTCTTAATTTTTTATTTCAATTTCAATTTGAGTAAATTCATTAAATACAGATTTAACTTTTAAAGTTCCACCGATACTTTCTAAATCTTTTTTGGCATTAAACAATGCTAATCCGTTACCATTTGATTTATCAAAACTGATTGGCATTTGACCGATTTTATTTACAATGTCATCAGGCATTCCTTTCCCATTATCAAAAAAAATAATTTTAATATGCTTTGCTGATGTCTCAACTGTAATTGTTATAATACTTAGATCATTGAAAGTTGCATCGATGCTATTATTTATAAAATTACATACGACAGGATATAGTATTTTAGTTTTTTCTTTTTGAATAAGAAAATTATTCGATGAAATTAAAAATTGAATACTTCGCTTGTGAATAACTTTTTTAGCAAAATATTCAGCCTCAATCTGTTTGAATAAATCTACTAATAGTATTTGGCCGTTATTCTTTAACCCCAGCGGTTGGCCAGATAGAATTCTATTTTTTTCAAGCAGATCTTCTGCTATGGAATTAATTTGCTCGACGACAGACATTTGTAATTTTTTAATTTCGTCGTTTGGAATTTGATGAGAAATCAAACTCAATGTCGAAATAGGACTACGTATGTCATGAGCTACTTTCCGTGTCAGACTTGCAATAGACTCATTTCTTTGATTTTCATACTGACGTAATTCGTATTTCTTAAATGGAAAGTATAAAAAAAGCATAAGCAAAATCATTGTTAAATATAAAATTGAAATCTTAAGAAGACTTGCTTTAATTACAACGGTAAATAATACGTTTTCATTCGTTTTAACTGAATAAGAATGAGTCGCGTAGAGCTTAAATTTTTTTTCAGTACTATGCGAATAAATAACTTGATCCACACTGTTAAAAAGCTGAACATCAAAAACATCACCCGTAACCAGCGGTGATACATTTTGCTTCAGTGCAAATAAATCATTAATCATAACTGAATTATGGGATACATTCGAAATAACCTGAGCTGTACTTGTCAAAAAATAATCATAAATTATTGCAGTCACAGAAAATGTAAGAATAACAAGTATCGAATAAAATAATACAAATTTTTTCCTGATATGAACTAACGAAATGGATGTGGACATAAATTGAGTTCCTCTAATTTTAAATTTGCAAATCTAGACTTATTCAGATTATTCAATGTTACACCAATAAATAATGGCTGTGCTTCAAGGTGTTCCACTTTTACGAAATGCAGCGGACAATTTTTAAATAATAATGTTTTTTCAATATTGAAATTAGAAATCTTAAATAATCTTTGATCTAAATCGACAAATGAGTTCTGTGTTGACTGGTTATCTTCAAAAAGATGTTTTGTTAAATCAAAATACTTATGTGTTAAAGCAGAATTACCATGATCATCAAAAGATTTCGGATCTGACTTAAACTGATATTGACCATTGATTTGTGTCTGTAAATAAGCCCATTGTCTTAAAGCTTCAATTTCAGCCGCCATAACTGAAAGCAATAAATCGCCATCAGTGCCCAAACCAAAAACTTGCATATAATCATCAATTAAAATTCTAGATAAAACAACATTAACGTTTTTAGTACTTAAAAGATAATTTTCTAAATTAACGTTAGCTATTTTATATTTACTAGAACTCATCTTTTTATATCCTTGATTGGAAATGAATTGATACAAAAAGCAATCGCGCTCAATCAGCTCTTTTTTTGCATTTTCAATTGCTAAATCTATGTTTAAATGTGCTGAACATCCATTAGAATTCTTTAATCCCAGGATAGAAACACAATATCGCTCGTAAGCTTCTGACACAGCTTTGCATAAAGCTAAATCTTGATTTTCATCAGTGCCTCGTCCTTGAAACTCTAGGGAATTGATTTTTACAAGAACTTCAAAATCATATAATGGCAAGTGATTATCTTTTGCCCATGATAACGTAGTAATTTTAAAGTCTTGCAAATTATTCTGAGCGGTTTTAAAAATCCATTTTTTAAATTGATTAAGCTCGTTAAATTCCATATCTCATTCAACCATAAGATAATTGAGTTTTAAATATATATCTGCCTTGCTCATAATATAAACTTCTAGTAAATTTAGAATATGGATACAAAAAATTTCAAATTAAATTTAATTCAATGTTTAAAATTAATCAAACAATCATCTTTTGAAATTGATTCAGTTCAAATTCCTGAAAGGTCCACAACAAATTCACTTGTTTTTATTTCATCAAAAGAATTACTAGAAATAGCACTCAAAAAATCTGCTCGCCATTTTATAATTCAAGAAAAAATTTATGAATCAGTTTCTGATTTAATTCCAAGTGACTCTAATGTTTGGACAACAAATAAAATCAATCAAGCCATGGTAGAAGTTTTAGCTTTATTCAACCATTTAGAAAAGCCTGATCAACAAATTCACCCTACTGCAATCATTGACCTGACTGTAAAGATAGGAAAAAATGTGACCATTGATCCTTACGTCATAATTAAAAAAAACTCCTCCATTGCAAACAATAGTTGGATTAAAGCGCATACGACGATTGAATCAAATGTAAAAATTGGTTCGAATACAACGATCAGCTCGCAAGTTGTTATTGGCGAGCACTGTGAAATTGGAAATTTTTGCCAAATAGCAAGTCATGTCACTATTGGATCACAAGGTTTTGGTTTTTATACTGACAATCAAAACAAACATCATCACATTCCACAGATCGGAAAAGTGATTATTGAAGATCACTGTGATATTGGATCACACTGTTCTATTGATCGAGCTACGATTAATGAAACTAGAATCAAATCAGGATCTAAATTTGATAATTTTGCACATATCGCGCATAACTGTACTATTGGTGAAAATGCGATCATAGCTGGTGGATTTATGGTCGCAGGATCAACAGTGATTGGAAAAAATTTAATGACGAGTGGCGGAGTTCATGTGAATGGTCACATTAAAATTGCAGACAATGTTGTCTTGACAGCAAACGCTGGCGTCATACATAGCGTTGAACAACCCGGTGTTTACGGCGGCTTTCCATTAACACCTCATAAAGAAAGTCTTCGCATTATGACTTCATTGGCATTCTTGCCGCAACTTCGAAAACAGGTTTCACAAATAATGAAACACTTGGGGATTGAAAAGGAATAGATCTACCCAAACACCCGTTCACTTCGAATCAGCTCACACAAACTACCAGAATAACTAGCGTATTCACCATACTGAATCTTTGTTGCTTTCTGACACAGTTTCTACTGAACTGCTCTATTCTAGAAGCCTTATAATCATTTTATAAACTTCTAAAGCCTGTTCATCAGAGGGTCCTTTTTCACCCATCTCGGCAATAAAAGTAACGCAACCATTAAGCGAAGCAAATTTAAATTTTCTTGTTTTTTTGCGTCACAAAAAAAGCTGATTTATTGGTTGCTCAGTTTGGTTAATATCAAAAAGAATATCTGTGTGATCAAAAATTTTTTCGATTTCTTTGGCTCTTGTGATTTCAGAATTCAGGATTTCAATTTTTTGAAAAGATCGGTTCAAGTCAGAATTTGCAAACCTTTTATTAAGCACTGCTGCTTCACAATTCGCTATTAAAATTCCACAATTTAAATTCTTAAGTTGAAATAAATTTTTCTATAATTATTAAAGTCTAGTTTGATCATAGCTGTTGTCACTTCTACAGATTAAGATACTCTATTATTTATGAAAAATAAAAAAATAATTTTTGGACTGTGCACAGTTGTAATTTTAATCTCAATTATCTATTTTAATTCAAATAAAGAATTTATAGCTGAACGTAAGGTTGCAGCCACTACTGCTTTTCCAACAGTAGAACTTGGAGAAGTTTGGGGTGCTAAACAGGATCAAGTCGCAAATGAAATTGTTGCAACAACAAAAAAACTGATAGAAATGAATCAAAAACAAAATGATCGAATAAGACGAGATGCTCATCCTAAAACGCATGGTTGCGTTAAGGCTCAGTGGACACCAATTACTTCGAACTTAAAACCTGAGCTCAAAACAGGGGTCTTTGCTGAAACTCAAACAATACCTGCTTGGATTAGATTTTCAAACGGTGCCTCAGATGGACTTAAGGTTCCAGATAGCAAACCTGATGTTCGAGGATTTGCAATTAAACTCATGACTCCACAAAGAAACCAAGATTTTTTAATGGTCAGCTTAACTCGTTTTTTCTCACGTGATAGTGAGGACTATTTTAATTTTTCCAAAGCAATTAGTGAAGGTTCAGTTGCAACTGCTCTTTATTTTTTAACTAATATTAAAAACGGAATTATTATCAAGAGTGGACAGATAAAAATAAAAAGCGTTTTGGAAGCTGAATATTTCAGTCCTGTACCTTCAAAACTTGGAAATCAGTCGATGCGTTTTAAGGTTACACCTTGTCAGACTAATTTTCTTCCAAATAAATCAGTTGATGAAAATCAGCCGAACTACTTAAGCGAATCTTTATTTAAACAATTATCAACCGGAACTGCATGCTTTGATTTTTATGTGCAGCCTAACAATGATCCCAAATTGAACAAGCTAGAAGATCCAACTTTAACATGGAATGAAGAAAAATCTCCGTTCGTAAAAGTGGCTCGAATAGATATCGAAAAACAAAATGATTTTGGCACCAATGATCGTTTGAATTTTTGTGACAATTTAAGTTTTAATCCTTGGCATACGTACCCCGAAAATCGCCCTTTGGGTCAAATTAATCGAACTCGAAAGTTAGTTTATGAAGAAATTTCTAAATTTAGACATTCATTGAATAAAACACTTGAAATGGAACCCACAGATCACAGTGCTTGCACAGGATCGGCAGCTGCACTTTGTAGGTAATTTTTGCTATTAAAATATTTTTTAAACCGGCTTATAAACACCAATATAA
>JAYUJM010000079.1:0-29711 GCA_043765175.1 Pseudobdellovibrionaceae bacterium
CGATTGAAAAAGAATAAAACAACTGGTCTTGATTTTTTGTTTGTCCACGCATGGATTTATCTTAATTTAAAAATATTAAATTGAAAACCTGAATTTAAATGTTTTTCAGGAGCCTGTTAGTAAATTCATAGTAAAATGGAACATCTTTAATTTGGATTGAATTATTTTTATCTAGCTTTTTATGAATATCATCATAAAATTTGAAAATTTCAGTAGACGCAGTTTCTATTTCAATCGGCTTTTTATTTCCTTTAAGATCAACTCTTGTCCAATTTTCAGAAGGAAAAACTGATTCAGGACAATAACCTTCACTTTCAATCATTTTTATAGCTACTTTGGCCAATCCATTTTCAGGAGCCGTTTGATCTTTGTTAGGATTGAATATTCTGTCAAAAAAATTTGTCACTTTTGATATTGGTGAATTTGAAAATTTAATCGCAATGTCTGCTGCAGAAATTTGTTCATTAATTTTTTCTTGCATTTGAATATTATCAGCACTGGCGTGGGCAAAACACCATCCAATATTTTTTTGATCTCGTTTTTTTAGGGAATAGAGATTTCTGTAGTCAACACTTTGACATTCAGATTCGTCTGTATAGTTAGTTTTTCTTTCGCTTGTTTCTATAATTTCGTTGTCATCAGCTTCGATCTGAGCGAAAGTAATATTTGAAGACAAAAGGGTCAGCATTAGAAAACAATGTTGAACTTTCAAATTCATATTAACTCCTGCATGTTAAATAATGGTTTCAAGGTTTGTCAAAGTACTCAATTAAATTAGTTTTTTGAGAGCGTTGTATTGTACTTATGTCTTGAGGTTAATAAAATGGTTTCAATTTTGTTACAATAAAATACCCGGTTAATTTTTGCGAAGATGTTTTTTTATATTTACGATTTTTTAATTTTATTGATTAGCTGTTCATAAGCTTCTGGCGAGCCTTCACTTTCACACCATTTTTTGACTTTGTCTTTGTTGAATGGAAATTTTTTAGCAACTAGTACAGCTTAATCAAGACAATCGCGCGCTTTGAAGTGAATATACGAGGCTAATCGATCACGTATGCAATCAGTTGGTGAATAAATAAAAAGAGTCTGGCCTTCAACCTTACGCTCGTCAGGTTTGATATTTATATCATCACCTATACCAGCAGGACCAAACATAAATTCAACATACTTATCACATTCTGGATGAATATAATGGCGACCCACTGATTTTTGAAAACCGATTTCTGACATGACTTCGGTTATTTTGACATCAACATAAGTTTTTAAAACTAAATCAAGATCTCCTGATTTATAAATACCATCAGAATAAATAGCAAATACTGCTTCACCGACAAGTATTGTTTGAATTCCGTTTTTTGCCAAATGCCAGCCAACAAATTCCCAAACTTGCTCTTCTGAAGCTGATTTCCAATGAGGAATTTTTATTTAACGGGCTTACCTTTTCTTCGTGGTCTTCGGCGCGTTTCAAATATCTTAGTCCGTTCAGAAAGAGAAAATGATTCATAGGCTATTTCAATAATAGTCTTAACAGGTTTAACAAATGCAGATTTTGGATTAAATGAATAAACGCGCGAACGTCCTATTTCTTTAGAAATAAGGATGCCAGCATTTTCAAAACGATTAAGTTGTTGAATCACAGCATTCAGTGAAACTTTAAAGTCTTTGGCTACAGCAGATGCATGTGAATCGCCATAGTGAAAAATATGAAGTAAAGCTTTTTCTGCAGTTTTGTTACCGAATATATTTTCTAACATAGACTTTAGTGTCTACCAAGAATTGGTTCATATCAACCAATTTCTGGTAAATATAAACGATTAGATTTTTTCAACTGTATAAATTCTAAAAATATTTAATTTATCTTGATCAAATAAAAGTGGATTAACAAAAGGGCAGTAGAACCTACGAATATCTGAAAATCAATATTCCCTAGTGTAGACAAAGTGTAGATCAATTGTAGATAAACTCTGTGATTTGGGGTGATTTTCTGTGATGATTTTTGAAAACTGACCTAGCTAAGCCTTTGATTTCTTTGTTTTGTGATTTATGCTGTTTACGATTTTTTTAGTTTTTATTACTTGGAAGATTGGTGGCTCGGGTCGGAATCGAACCGACACGGGATTGCTCCCACAAGATTTTGAGTCTAGCAAGTCTACCAATTTCATCACCGAGCCACGTTGATTGAATTCTTTGTAGCTAAGATAATAAGAATATTCTGAATCAACATTCAAGTATTTTTTTCACGGATGCCTATAAGATATGACCCTATTTGTTCTGTTTAAAGTAAAAAGACTAATTAAAATATGAAGCCAGGCAGTCAGTAAAAACCATAAATATCAATGAGTTATGTGGTAATTGAAGAATTGCAAAATCAGCATCATTTCTTGGCATCGGTGTTGCTTTGTTGTAATTCGTATAAAAAATTACTCGTGGAGGTTTTATGAATAATTTAAAAGTTCAGCTTTTCATTTTGCTACTAGCATCAATAGCTTCAGCTCAGGTTGTTTCAGAAAATTTAAGTGATGAGGTTGATGCAGAAATTGAAAAAATGTATCAGTCAGCACCACAGGCTAAATTGTCGTCTAGTGCTCCAGTTTATAAAACGCAAATTTTAGCAGTTCAAAAGCAACCAATTACAGTTATTGAAGCAACTCCTTTATCTGCTTCTTCGGCTGAATCTATTCGAAAAAATCGTTTAGATGAAGAAATGCGCACAGAGTCTCGCATTGTAGAAAAGCTTGAAGTGAGTCGTATGGAAGATGAAAAAAGACGAGCTGCAATACTGTTTGGTGATAAATTTGACTCATTAAACCATAAAGAATCTGAACCAAAATCAGTTGAAAGTAAACCTGTTGAAGCGGCGGCTCCAATTGTTGCCCCTTCTTCTCAAATTCAACCTCAACCAATAATTATTCAGCAAGCTGCAAGCGTATCTAAAGAAGATATTCAAAATGAAGTTCGAGCAGCCCTAGACGATGATAAAGCTGCTGCAGAGCCTGAAATTAGTCTTTTTGAACGAAAATATTTTACAGCTATTGCAGGAGTTCCTCAGTATGCAGACGCTCAAGGAATTCAAGGTCAGTACTCGATCGGTTTAGCATTAGGTACAACAAATGAATTTTTGCAAGTTGAAGGTGGTTTTATTTTCTCAAATTATTTGATAGCTAATGCTCAATATGTGGCTCAAAATAATTCTGTTTGGACGGCTGATTTTATCATGAGTCAGTACCAAACTTTTGTGGCTGCAAAATTTCAACTTTTAGATGGATCTGTTCGACCGAATATTGGTGGTTTAGGTTCATATTCATTCAGAAAATACAAATCTGATTCGTACACAACCTATGGAAATCCTGGTACTGAGTTTGGTCAATCAAATGCGATGGACTTAGGTATCACAGGTGGAGTAGATCTTGTATTATCAAAAAAATTCGCTTTAGGTGCTGATTTGAAATACATGTTTAATTTAACAAGTAATATTAATGGATCTACAGCTGTAGGAGCTAAAACACCTGAAAAATTGAGTTATTATTTACTAGGTGTAACTGCAAAAATAATGTTTTAGTCCAGTTTCAATTGTTTTATACAATAGTTTTTTTAATAAGAGCTGACTCTCAGAGTCAGCTCTTTCCTTTTGTGATGAATCGATATTTAATAGGTTATGATTTTAAAATTTATTAAAAACTTTATTTGTGTATTAATCATAGTAACTTCACAAAATTCATTAGCTAATGAAACTATCAATGAAGTGCTTTTTGAAGTTAAATCAGAAGTCTGGACTTCCTATGATGAAAAGCAATTTTTAGCTGTTTATAAAAAAAATCCCATACAGTTAGATTTGATGCGTTTTGTGAAAGATGACCGTGAATTATTTGTTTTTAGCCGACTACTTTATCTTCAAGCTATTGATTATTTAAATCAGTTAGATCTGATTAATCAAAAACTTTTAGACATTAAAAATCAATTAAAGTCGGAAGTGAATCAAAAGAAAATTCAATCTGAAATTCAAAAAATCAACTTAATCAATTCAATCGAAGATTTCAAATTTAAAGATAAATATACGCTTGAAAAGTATTTAGCCTGGTTCGGATATTTAAAAAGAAAATACCAATTTAATGAAATCTAATTTTGAACTACTAAAAGGTGATAAGCTCAATCAAACTGATAGAGCAAGTGTCATTCAAATATTTGAATCTCATCAAAAAAAAACTTGTCGAGTGGTTATATAAATTGGACTTCTGAATTTATTGATTCTGAATTGCAATATAGTTTATTTGTTCTTTTAAAAGACCTCAATCAGCAAATAATTTCATTTATTTCTTACAAGCAGACTGAAGATTTTGTAGAAGTTCAAGCGCTAGCTACGGATTTAAACCACCAAGGACAGGGGTTTATGAAGTTATTAATAAAATATTTTGTTGATATTTATAGCAGAAAAAAAATGGATATTTTCTTAGAAGTTCATGCTCAAAACACTTTTGCGATTAAACTTTATGAAAAATGTAGCTTTGTTATCTATAATATCCGCAAAAAATATTATAAAAACAATGGAGATGCTTTTTTAATGAAATATTTAGGTGAAAAATCGTCTTAGATGGATGTTTGATTCAAAACTGCTTATAAATTGTTGATTTTGAGTAAACCTTTTGATAGCTTTAATCGAATTGGGCCCAAAGCCCAATTTTTTTTTGTAAAGAGGCCTATTGGATAATTGGATAAATCAAATCGAAGAAGTAGTTTCAAATTTAGCATCAGCGCAAGGTTGCCGATTTTATGATGTTGAACTCACCGGAACTGGTAATGGCCGAGTTTTAGCAATTTATATCGACAAAGAATCAGGCGTAGGAATCGAAGATTGTTCAATCATTTCAAAGGGTCTTAATGAGTATCTAGACGAAAATGATATAGTTCCAGGTGGAGAATATCAGCTGGAAGTATCAAGTCCTGGTCTAGATCGAAAATTAAAAAAAATGAATCATTTTTCTTCGGTAGTGAATGAAAAAGCAGCTTTTGAACTCAATCAAAATTTAGCTACATTTGGGATGCAAGATAAATCTTTAATTAATGCGAAAAAATTTGAAGCTGTCGTTTTAGGAACTGAGATCGACAGTGTATTAATTTTTGTTAAAGAAGTTGAATTAAAAGTTCCGATGAATGCGATTGTTAAAGCGAAACTAGTTTTTGATTTTAATGCTCAATTAAAAAAGCATAAAAGCAAAAACGAATCAGATAGCAATGCGAATAAAGCTAAAATATTAATGAAGAACTAAAGAAATTATTAAGGGGTAGGTATGGCAGAAAATTTATTTACAGATTTAGCAAAAGTTATTGATCAAGTAGGTCGCGATAAAGGTATTGATAAAGAAATAGTTATAGATGCAGTCAAACAAGCGATATTAGTAGCAGCGCGAAAAAAGTATGGTACTTATCGTGAGATTGAAGCCCAGTATAACGAGTCAACAGGTGAAGTAGAGCTTTATGAATTCAAAGAAGTTGTTGAGCGTGCAAAATTTATCGATGAAGAAGTTGAAATCCCATTAGATGAAGCTTTGTTATTAGATCCTGCGGCTCAGTTAGATGATTCGATTGGTATTAAAATGGATTCTTCAGATTTAGGAAGAATCGCAGCCCAAACGGCAAAACAAATTATATTACAAAAAGTTCGTGATGCAGAACGAGACATTATTTTTTCTGAGTTTGAACAAAGAAAAGGTGAAGTTGCTTCGGGAATTGCTCGACGAGTTGAAAAAGGGGCTATCGTTGTCGATCTTGGTCGTACAGAGGCTCACATTCCTCCGCGTGAACAAATTCCTGGTGAAATTTTTAAACCCGGTGATCGTATTCAAGGTTATTTGTCTGAAGTTCGTCAGACTACGCGTGGTCCGCAAATCATTATGTCTCGTGCTGATGAAAGGTATTTAGTTAAATTATTTGAAATGGAAGTTCCTGAAATTTATGACGGCGTTGTAGAAATCATGTCAGCAGCTCGTGAGCCTGGACAGCGAGCAAAAATTGCCGTGACAAGCAAAGATCCATCAGTTGAGCCAGTCGGAGCCTGTGTGGGGATGAAGGGCTCTCGTGTACAAAATATTGTACAAGAATTAAAAGGCGAAAAAATTGACATCGTTCTTTGGAATGAAGATGTCACGCGATTTGTATGTAATGCTTTAGGTCCAGCTGAAATTTCTAAAGTTTTTCTAGACGAAGAAAATAAGGAAATGGAAATTGTTGTTCCTGATTCTGAATTAAGTAAAGCTATAGGTAAACGCGGACAAAATGTTCGGTTAGCTGCAAAATTAACTGGTTGGAAATTGGATATTATTTCTACAACTTCAGCTCAAGCAAGAACTGCAGAATCGGTTTTTAATTTGATGCTTATACCTGGAATGAGCGAAACAATGGCTCAAAATATTTTACAATCTGGGTTTGGATCTTTTCAATCTTTAGCTGCTACTTCTGTTGAAGAAATTATGACAGTGCCTGGCTATGATGATCCAGATAAAGCTCAGAAGTTAATTCAAGATGCTAAAAAGTTAATAAAAGAGTATGAAGACAAAGGCTTGCCAGTTCCAGTTTCTCCGCAAGCACAAGCAGCAAAAGAAACACATGTTTCTGCAAAACAAAAAGCAGAAGAATTGTTAAAATCTGAATTGTCTAAGTTAAAACAAGAAGAGAATTAGTAAAGTAAATAAGTCAGGTTAGTAGAAGAACGTAAGAAATTGAAGTAAGAACAGTAAGGATAAATTGCGTGAGTAATCCAAAAGTTTTTGAATTTGCAAAAGAAATCGGTATGACGCCATTGGCATTAATGGATAAAATTAAAGAATGGCAGTTGCCTGTGAAAAACCACATGGCTGAACTTGAGCCTGAAACTTTAAGTCAGCTTAAAAGTAAGCTTTCTGGATCAGCATCGGAAGATGATGTCAAAGTTAAAAAAGTTGCTGTCAAAAAAACAGTAGCCGCAAAAGCAGTAGCAACAAAGACGACTTCTGCAAAAGCAGCTGCAAAGCCAATACAAGCTCCAGCAAATAAGATTGTCTCAAAAGCAGCTGTTAAAAAAACTGCTGAAGTAGAAGTTGCCTCTGTGGTTGATTTGCAAACAAATAAATCACAAGTCATTCGACGTAAAGTTAAAGAAATAGAGCCAATAGTTGTTGAAGAGCTTAAAGCTAAAATAATTTCTAAACCAATTATTGAAGAACCTATTGCTGCTAAAATTGAAAAAGAAATTGAAGTCGTAAAAATTGTTGAAAAAGTAATTGAAAATATAGCTCCAATTAAAGATTCAAATTTAGCTCCTATAATAGCGACTTCTCAAGCAACACCTCCTGTTTCTGTAAATGTTCCATCTAGAAAAAAAGAAGTTTCAATTGGTGGAAGTGGAATATCAAGTTCTGCTAACTTAGCTAAACGAAATATTATTGGAAGAATGGATTTAAGTCGGGTTCAAAATCCACAAGGATCAGATAATACTTCTGGTTATCAGCAAAGGCCATTAAGCGGGCCTCGCTCTTATCAACCTGGTGGTGGAACTCAAACTAGTGGTTATCGCCCTGGTGGAACAAGCACCGCGACGGCTGGATTTAACGCACGCCCATCAACAGCAGGTGGAAATACTGGAAGAAATATTCGCGCTGGATTTGTTGCAGCGGCTTCAATGCCTGATCCAACTCCGAGTTACAATAATGAAGACTCTAAACGTGACTTGGATAAAAAAGCTAAAAAATTTAATACAGCCACAGGTGGTTTAACGGCTAAAGAAAAAGAACAAGCTGAGTTATTACAAAGCTTTAATGCCGTTGAATTTCGTAAGCGTGAGATGGTTTTTCAACCTCGAAAAAAACAAGCTATATTAAATCGTGATGCAATGAAAACTCAGATTACAAAATCTAAGGCTTCAAAGCGTGTTTTAAAAATAAATAATAAAATGAAATTATCTGATGCAGCCAATGAAATGGGTATAAAAGCATCGCAATTGACAAAAGCACTTATGCAAAATGGCGTAACGGCGAATATGAATATGGATTTAGATTTTGATACATTGGCACTTATTGTTCCTGAGTTCGGCTGGGAAGCGCAAAATATTTTCAAGACTGCAGAAGAAATAATTGTCGATACAAAATTCATCGTCAATGAATCAGACCTTGTAATCAGACCACCTGTTGTGACAGTTATGGGTCACGTTGATCATGGAAAAACTTCACTTCTTGATTGCATTCGTAATGCAAACGTAGCTTCTGGTGAAGCTGGTGGAATTACTCAGCACATCGGAGCTTATTCAGTTAAATCTGAAGACGGAAGTCTAATTACTTTCTTAGATACTCCTGGACATGAAGCTTTCACGGCTATGCGAGCTCGTGGTGCTAATGCCACTGATATCGCCATTATTGTTGTTGCCGCAGACGACGGAATGATGCCACAAACTGCTGAGGCTGTTAATCACGCCAAAGCTGCAGGCGTTCCAATGATAGTAGCTGTAAACAAAATGGATAAGCCGGGTGCTAATCCAGATCGTATTAAGCAGCAATTAACTGAATTTCAAATAGTCCCAGAAGAATGGGGTGGAAACACTATTTTCTGTGAAGTTTCAGCTTTGAAAAAAACAGGTATTAAAGAATTATTAGAAAATATACGTTTACTCGCAGAAGTTGCCGAGCTTAAAGCCAATCCTGAAAAAGCAGGAACTGGTTTAGTCATTGAAGCTAAACTTGAAAAAGGTAAAGGCGCAGTGGCTACAATTTTAGTAAAAGATGGTCATGTAAAAGTTGGCCAATACATCGTTGCAGGCACGATGAAAGGTAAAATTAAATCTTTAATCAATGATAAAGGCGAAAAAGTTGATAAAGTGACGCCGGGTTTACCAGTTGAAATTTTAGGTCTTGATGGCGTTCCAGGAGCTGGCGATCGATTCGACGTTGTAAGTGATGAAAAAACTGCAAATGAAGTTGTTCAAAATCGAAAAATGACAATTCATGCAGAATTAAACTCAGCTAAAAAAATGACAATGGAAGATATTTTTTCTAAAGTAACCCAGGGTGATATTAAAGAATTTAACATTATTTTGAAAGCTGATGTTCAAGGATCTCTTGAGGCTATCAAAGGAATGATTACTAAATTAACTTCAGTTGAAGTTAAAAATAAAGTTATTCATGCAGCTGTTGGTGGTGTCACTGAAAATGATGTGACATTGGCGCAGACTTCAAAAGGAATTGTTATTGGATTCAATGTTCGTCCAGATAATAATGCACAGGCTAAAGCTAAACAACTTGGTGTTGATATTAGATCTTACACAATTGTTTATGAAATGGTTGATGAAATTAAAAAAGCAATGCAAGGGCTTTTAGCTCCGCAAGTTGTTGAAAAGGTCATGGGATCTGCAGAAGTACGAAACGTATTTACTGTTCCAAAAATTGGTGCCATCGCTGGATCCTTTGTAACTTCTGGAAAAATTCAAAGATCAAATATGCTTCGTCTAGTTCGTCAGGGGAAAATTATTTATGAAGGAAAAGTTTCTTCGTTAAAACGATTTAAAGACGATGCAAAAGAAGTGGCTGACGGATTCGAATGTGGTATTGGAATAGAAAATTTCAACGATTTAAAAATTGGCGATGTGATCGAAGCTTTTATTAAAGAAGAAGTCGCACGCGAATTAACACCAATGGCTTAGTTTAATTAAATTAAAGAGAAAATATGGAAAACAGTCGAACACAAAAAAAAAGCGGCCAACAAAATGATGGCCGTCGCGTTTCACGAGTGGAAAAAGAAATTCACTCGGCTGTGTCGACTTATATCGTTCAGCATTTGCAATCTGAATTGCCAGGCTTCATAACTGTCGGCCGGGTCATTGTTCCAGGTGATTTACGAACAGCTAAAGTTTTTGTAAGCTTGCTGCAGATCAATCATACTGCAGAAATTGAGCAAACAAATTTACAATTAAATCATTTAGATAAAGCGATTCGTGTTTTACAGCATCATGCAAAAAATATTCAGACTGAAATTGATCGTCAATTAAAAATGAAATATTTGCCAAAGCTGACTTTTATGCCTGATGAATCAACTGAAAAAATTTTAAAAATTGAAAAGTTACTTTCGACACTTGATCAAAAAGATCCAGCAACAAATATTGATGATTTTGATGAGGATACATTTTAGTTTATTATGTCTAAATATCATGGATTACTTTTAGTTAATAAGCCGACAGGCTGTACAAGTCATGATGTTGTCTCTCGTGTACGTAAAATCTTTCAAACAAAAGAAGTAGGGCACTCAGGAACACTTGATCCTTTAGCAAGTGGATTAATGGTGCTTCTTTTAGGTGAAGCAACAAAGCTCAGTTCGTATATCACTGAAGGTCATAAGTGCTACCGTGTCGATATTAAACTTGGGGTAACGACAGATACTCTAGATACAACCGGAATTATTTTAACAGAAAATTTAGTTCAAGCTACTATGAAGCAAGTGATTGAAGAGGCCTTAAAACTGACAGGTGAAATGAAATTACCTATTCCGTTATATTCTGCAAAAAAAATAGATGGTAAAAAATTATATGAATACGCTCGAGAAAATGAAGCTGTATTGATTCCTGAAAAAAAAATGATTTTTTGGGGAATCCAAAATCGCAGTACAGAACAAACAATTTCTTTTGAAGTTTCATGTTCTAAGGGTAGTTTCATTCGTTCTTGGGTAAAGCTTTTAGGTGAAAAACTAGGTTGTGGGGCTACAATGTCTGGTCTAGTTAGGCTTTCGTCACACCAACAAACATTAGAAAATGCGCTTGATTTAGAAAATTTGTCATTAAGTCAGAATCTGAGTCGACATTTAATTTCAATTAATGAAGCCTTGCCAGAAGTTAAAAAGATTAAAATTCTCGGGCAAGATCTTAAATTGCTTAAAAATGGTCAAATTAGTCATGACTTAAGAGCCAGATTGATTATGATTTTCAAGCCTGAAACAGATCAGTATGTCCAAATAATAGACTCTGATTTAAAGTTAGTTTCGATTGTAGGTATAGAAGCGGGTAAAGGGTTTTCTATTCGACGAGTATTTAACTAGATTTTGGGGTATTTACTTTACATAAGGGGTAAAAATTGATACTTGTTTGAGACTAATCATTGCTGAATTATAAGTTAGCCATAACGATAAATCGGCTTAGGTAAATATAAAAACAATAAAATAATAATACAAAATTTGTATTACAAGGAGACGATAATGGCCGTTGAAAAAGCACAAAAAGCAGAAATTCTTAAAAAATTTAAAACTTCTGATTTAGATACAGGTTCACCGCAAGTTCAAGTAGCTTTGCTAACTGCAAACATCAATCACTTAACTGGACATTTTGCAATTCACAAAAAAGATAATCATGGAAAACGCGGATTAATCACTGCCGTTAATCGTCGTCGTAAATTACTTGATTATTTAAAATCAAAAGACGTCAAGGGCTACGAAGCCTTGATCGCAGCATTGAATATTCGTAAATAATATAAAGGCCCTGAGAAGGGCCTTTATAGTTTTATAACAGATCTACTAGGCGCAGAATAAAATATAAAATTAATTAACGAAAAAAACCAAAATAAAAAAATAAAAAAGTAAAAGCTAAATAAATCAAACGCAAAAGAAGAAGCGTTAAGGAGAAATAAAAATGATGACTACAGTATCGACTACACTTGCCGGACGTCAAATTACAATTGAAACAGGTCGACTCGCAAAACAAGCTGATGGTTCAGTGCTTGTGACTTCAGGAAACAATATGGTTTTAGTAACTGCTGTTTCAGCTAAAGAAGCTAAACCTGATCAAGGTTTTTTTCCCTTAACAGTAGAATATATCGAAAAATTCTATGCTATTGGGAAAATTCCCGGTGGATATTTTAAACGTGAAGGAAAACCTTCTACAGAGTCAGTTTTAAGTGCTCGAATTATTGATCGTCCTATTCGTCCACTTTTTCCTGAAGGGTATTTAAATGATACTCAAGTCGTTGCGACTATTCTGAGTGCTGATGGATCGATTTCAATGGATGTATTAGCTTCACTTGGTGCATCGAGTGCACTTCATATTTCTGATATTCCATTTCATGGACCAACAGCAGCTTGCCACGTTGGTCGTGTTGATGGTCAATTTATCGCTTTCCCTACTCCAGAGCAGATGGCTAAATCTGACATGGATATGTTAGTTTCAGGAACTAAAAATGGAATCTTAATGGTTGAAGGTGAGTGTAAATTTATTACTGAGGCTGACGCCTTAGCCGCACTTAAATTTGGACATAATACATTATTATCATTACTTAGTTTGCAAGATGAGTTACGTGAAAAAACTGGATCAAAAATAAAAAGAAATTTTGTGCCTGCAGTTATAGATGCAGAATTTAAAGCAAAAGCAGAATCAGTCATGAAACCTCTGGTTGATAAAGCCATGTCTGTGAAAGTTAAACAGGATCGATATGCTGGATTTGATACTGCTTTTAGCGCTTTAAAAGAACAAGTTCTTGCAACAATTACTGATGATAAATTAAAAAATCAAAGGACAAAAGAAGCTAAAGGAATTTTAGAAGATTTAAAATATAAGTCAGCTCGATCGATGATTTTAGATCAAGGTCATCGAATCGATGGCAGAGATTTAAAAACAATTCGACCAATCAACTGTGAAGTTGGATTTTTACCTCGTGCTCACGGTTCTGGATTGTTTACACGTGGCGAGACTCAATGTTTAGGAACTGTAACATTAGGCACAGGCGATGATGAACAATCAATTGAGGCTATGAGTGGGACATATAAAAAGAAATTTTTACTTCATTATAATTTTCCGCCTTACTCGGTGGGTGAAGTGGGTCGATTCAGCGGACAAAGTCGTCGCGAGATCGGTCACGGGAATTTAGCAGAGCGTGCAGTTAAAGCCATTACTCCTGATGCTGCAGCATTTCCGTATACAATTCGAATTGTGAGTGAAGTCTTAGAAAGTAATGGATCGAGCTCAATGGCAACTGTTTGTGCGTCAACATTAGCGTTGTTAGATGCCGGTGTTAAAATTAAAAATAATGTTGCTGGCATTGCAATGGGTTTAATAAAAGAAAACGACCGAGTTGCAGTTCTATCAGATATATTAGGTGACGAAGATCATTTAGGAGATATGGATTTTAAAGTTGCAGGAACTTCTACTGGAATAACTGCTTTGCAAATGGATATTAAAATTGATTCTGTTAGTTTTCAAGTTATGGAAACAGCACTTAATCAAGCCAAAGATGGACGTTTGCATATTTTAACTGAAATGGAAAAAGTAATGAAAGCTCCTCGTGGTCAAATTTCAGAATTTGCGCCTCGAATAGAGACCATAAAAATTAAGCCAGACAAGATTCGTGAAGTCATTGGTTCAGGTGGAAAAACGATTCGAAGTATTACTGAGCAAACAGGTGTTAAAATTGAAATTCAAGATGATGGGACTATTAATATTGCTTCAAGTGACCCTTTAGCGACAAAGAAGGCCATTGAAATTATTCAAGGAATTTGTGCGGAAGCTGAAGTTGGTAAAATATACAAAGGTAAAGTTGTTAAAATTGCTGAATTCGGTGCATTTATTGAAATTTTACCAAATACACAAGGATTACTTCACATATCTGAATTAGCTAACGAAAGAGTACGTCAAGTTTCAGATGTTGTTAAAGAGGGCGAAGTGATTGATGTTAAAGTTCTTGAAGTTGACCGAGCTGGAAGAATTAAACTTTCTAGAAAAGCCTTGCTTCAATAATTTTTAATGAACGATTTTAAAAAATCTATACTTCGTAATGGAGTTCGAATTGTGACTGAAAATATCAGTCACTTGAAGTCTGTTTCAATTGGAGTATGGGTTTTAACTGGGACTCGTGATGAGGATAATAGTAGCGTTGGGATTTCTCATTTTGTTGAACATTTAGTTTTTAAAGGAACTAAAACTCGCAATGCCTTTCAAATTGCTAAATCATTGGAATTTCTAGGTGGTGAGCTGAATGCCTACACAACCAGAGAATACACTTGTTATCATTGTACAGTTTTGCATGAAGACTGGAAGATTGGTCTCGAAATTTTAGCTGATTTAGTATGTAATATGAAAATCTCAAAAAAAGACTTTGATTTAGAAAAAAAAGTAATTTTGCAAGAAATTGCAATGAGCGATGATACTCCAGAAGAAATAGTTTACGATTATTTATTTGAATCAGTTTATAAAAACAATCCGTTGAGTCGACAAATTTTAGGTCAAAGTGAAACAATTCAAAAAATGACTTTGAAAAAAGTTTCTGAATTTTATCAAAAATATTATCAAGGTCAAAATTTAATTGTTAGCGCCTCTGGACCGATTGATCATGATTCTTTTGTTATTGAGTGCGAAAAAATATTTAAAAACAAAAAGAAATACAATACAAAACTTTCGAAAAGAAAAGTTCCAAAATGGATAGCTGCTCGAGCTGTTTATGAAAAGGATATGGAGCAAGCTCATTTATTAGTGGCATTGCCTGCTTCTAGTTTTCATGATCAATACAGATTTGAAGCGTTTATCGTAAATTCACTACTTGGCGGGGGGATGACATCTCGGTTATACCAAGCCATCAGAGAAAAACAAGGCTTGGCATACACTGTGTTTTCAAGTCTAAACACTCAAACAGATAGCGGAAGCATTTCTATATATGCTGGAACGGACGTCACTCAAGTAAAAAAAGTAATACAGATTATTTCTGATGAATTGCTTAAGTTAAAACGAAATGGACTTAAACAATCAGATTTAAATACTTTTAAAACGCAAGTGCGAGGTCAATTATTGATGAGTTCTGATGATGTTGAAAGTCGAATGTCTTCACTCGGAGTTAATGAAATGATATTTAACGATTATCGATCTGTTGATAATGTTATTCATGAAATAAATAAAATAAATTTAAAATCAGTGAATGATTATATTAAAAATCATTTTTCACTCGACAAAGTTGCTGTCATTTTATTGGGTTCTAACATGAGTGAATTTGAAAAATGGATTCAAGATTTTGATTTTTCTAAATAACTAAGGATAGACTATGAACGTAAAAGTAAAACTTTGGCCACACTTTAAAGGCGAACTTCCAAAATATGAATCTCTTGGTGCTAGTGGAGTAGATGTGCGTGCACAGTTATCAGAACCTTTAGTAATAAAGTCCATGGAGCGCGTACTTGTTCCCACTGGTTTGACTTTAGAAATACCTGTTGGATTTGAAATTCAAGCTCGTCCAAGAAGTGGTTTGGCGATTAAGCAAGGGCTGACTTTATTGAATACTCCAGGAACAATCGATGCAGATTATCGCGGAGAAATAAAAATTATTTTGATAAACTTAAGTCATGAAATGGTTACGATCAACGATCAGGATCGCTGTGCACAGTTGGTCATTTGTCCAATCATTCAAGCGCAATTTGAGATCAGTGAAAATTTATCAGAAACTGCAAGAGGTTCTGGCGGTTTTGGATCTACTGGAAAAAATTAGGAAACTAAATTCAATTAAAGTATATTATAAACCAAATTGACTTGTGATCCATGTGATAAGTACCAAAGCAAATAGAACTGATACAATTTGGTAGCACCTTTTTTTATTAACTTTAAAAATTTCATTTAAACCAATGATGAGAAGCAGTGAAGTCATTGAAAATCCAATAATAGAAATTGGAGAAAAATACTCAGATAAAATTTGAAATAAATAAAATGGAATAGATGCTATAATGACTAAGGAAAATATTTTTTTAAAACTTTCAGTTTTGTTTTCAAAAAACTGAAAGTAATAATACAAGACTGAAGCCAAAAGGAGTGACGAAATAGTCGACACAATTGGCATAATAATTAGACCAGCAAATATTCGGTAAAAATTTAATTTTAAAATACCCGCAATGAGTCCCGAAGCAATCGAAATTGAAAGTTGAATGACAAATAAAGATTTCCAAGACCAGTTTGGAATTTGAGTAATCATTAAATGAGGTTGTTTAATAAACTTAAACAAAAAATCAAGTATTGACTTTACATCAAAATCGTCTGTTTGAATATTTGAATTAACTTCCTTCATAGGATTAATAAATCATGAATTAAGAATCAAATCAAGATATCTGAAACACTGAGTTTAATCGTTGATAAAGTCTTGTTCAGCTAATTGAATGCAGTGATTTAAGAATGGATCCATATTTTCAAAAGAGATCGTCTCTTGATGAAAATTATAAATATTATTGAGTGGATCATTTTTAAAGTGAATGTCTTTTGTGAATACAGTTACAGAAGCTTTGTTATCAAAAAAATTACTTTTAATAAGTGTGTTAAATGCTTTTTCACAGCAAAAAAAATGAATACGATTCGTTTTTTCTATTTTAAGAAGACGAAATTGTTTAAAACACATATAGCCGTGCTCGCGAGCAATTTCATGTGCAATACTTAAAGGTCTTATGAATAAAAAATCTAAAAACTCGTAATTAAATACAAGCGGAAGTCTTGTCAGTAAGCAATTTGGCCTTAAGGCGAGTTCCTTTTCAAACATTGATATTAGCATATGAAAAGTACTTTATATTTGGCAAACTAATCTTAGGTGAATTATGTTGTTTCAGAAAAGATTGGATTGTTTTTGTGCATTTTGCAAAACTCCACGTCGAGTTTATAAAACAAAGTTCTTAGGGATACTTTCAATTATAGCTTTGGCTGGAATGAGTATTTTGCTTAGTTTTGTAATTTGGGAAAATCTTGATGTTCGAAGTCTTTTTATATTTACACTTTTTTTATTTGTAGGCGAATTGTTTTCACAAATCAAATGGCGTCAATCAATGATTTGTACAAACTGTGGATTTGATCTCATTTTATTTAAAAAAAGCCCTGAGCGTGCAGGTGAAAAAATTAAAGATTTTATGCATTATAGATCAGATAAACCTGAATTTTTATTGAAACCAGCCATGCAAATCCCTATTCGCACTAAATCAGAAAAAACTCCTATTCGAGCAATCGATAAGCAGTAGATAAACAATAAAAAACTTTAATTTATCAAAATATCTTTGCAGATCAGTTTACAGATGATTATAGTTGGGTATGGACTTTAGCCTTGCAAAAAAAAATTTTTTGTTACTTGTTATTTTTTTTTCGGCCTATTTTAGTGAAATAAATTCAGTTTCTGCACAATCCACTCAATCTGTTAAGATTAAGCCTCGGCGTGCCCAGGCCGTTCGACAAGATGTAGAAATATATCAACAAAGCAGTTTCGACTCAGAAATCATTTCTACTATCAATCCAGGTAAATATTATCTGATCTCAAAAAAAACCTACGGGCCATTTTATAAAATTAAATTATCAGAAAAAGTGATTGGGTATGTGGCTGATACTGAGTTAGATATTGAAGGAATCGGTCCTTTAAAAGAAAAGGCTTTTTTAGATGATCAAGATTTAGATCAAAAGCAAATCGCTAATACTAAAATTAACAAAAATGATCAGGCTCGAATTAAAGAAATTGAAGAGGATTCTGAATCTGAAGATCCAGATGCTAAAACAAATTATCACGGCTTTATTTTAGGACTTGTAAATTATCATGAAAAAACGATGAGCCAGACTCAAATTGCTGACCTGTATTCATTTGGTTATCGTTACATTCCTTATTTGTCAGATTTTGCAGCCAGTGTTTCATGGGATGCTAATATAAACTTCGGATTGCCAGCTTATTATAAAGATAAATTAAATGCATCTGGATCAGGGGTCACATTATGGTTGGGTACTCAATTGGTAAATATTTCTCCGTTAGATTCAAAAAAAACAATTCGGTATGGTTTAGGTCCATTTATTAAATATTCAAATTATAGCGTTTCAGTGCCGAACAAAGTGTATACGTTGCAAGATATTACAATTGGTTTTTTAGTAGAAGGTGGTTTTATTTATCATCTAGGGCCAGTAGGTATCGATTTTGGTTTACGTTATTACTGGGATAAAGCTCCGTACGGTGGGCTTAGCTTAGGTTTTCTTTTTTAATGTCTATTCATATTTTAAATCCAGATGTGGTCAATCAAATTTCAGCTGGAGAAGTTGTTGAAAGACCATCACATCTTGTTAAAGAACTTATTGAAAACAGCTTAGATGCGAATAGCACTCAAATTCATATCGAAATTTCCTCAGGCGGTCGCTATATTAAAATCAGCGACAACGGTTCTGGTATCTCAAGCGAAGATCTTGAGTTAGTGTTGACTCGACATGCAACAAGTAAAATCACAAAGACTGATGATTTATGGAACTTATCGTCGTATGGATTTCGAGGAGAAGCATTAGCAAGTGCGGCTTCTGTTTCAGAAATTAAAATTGTTTCAAGAACAAATCAATCGGAGAGTGCTTTTGAACTTAAAAGTCACTTTGGTGTTACTTCCAAGATCCAAAAAACAAACAGGGCTTTTGGAACTGATCTATTTATTGAAGCTTTATTTCAAAATACACCAGCTCGTCTTAAATTTTTGAAGTCTGATGCGGCGGAAGTGGCTCAAATTAGAAATGTCATTAAAGCCATGGCTTTGGCATTTCATCAAGTTGAATTTAAATTAATAGTTAATCATGAATTAGATTTGTATTACGCAGTTCAGAATTTAAAAATAGATCGAGTTAAAGATGTTTTAAATCAAAAAAATATTTTTATTCATTCAGCTCAGCGTGAATCCTACATTGCTGAAGCTTACTATTGCGGTCCAAACGATGTTGCTAAAAATTCAAAAAATATTTGGTTATTTGCACAAGATCGTTGGATTCAAGACCGAGGTTTGCAGGCTGCAGTTGCTGAAGCCTATCGAAGTCTGTTAATGCATGGTGAATATCCAATTTGCGCTGTTTTTTTGAAGTGTGATCCTACTGAAATCGACGTCAATATCCATCCTACTAAAAGCCAAGTTAAATTTCAGGATTCAGGCCTTGCTTTCAGAGCTGTTCAGGCATCAATCAGAGATGGCTTAGTTGAAGCTCCATGGTTGATACAAAACGACTCAGATCTGTTAAAGAGTCCATCTCAAATTAACTTTAAGTCTAAAATAAATTTGGACACTGAAATAAAGCCAATTTTTTTTCAAGATTTTAATTCTCAGCAAACTTTTTTAAAAAAGAAAAATTTTAATTTTCCTATAGAATCTTTATCATTAATTAAGTCTTCACCAGCGATAACAACATTAGAAAAGTCAGGATATTGGTCTTCGTTAGATGTTGTAGGACAAATTAATTTGACCTATTTTGTGTGTCAAAAAGTAGACAAACTTATTCTTATTGATCAACATGCGGCCCATGAACGCGTAGCTTTTGAAAAATTGATGTCGTATTGGAATCGAAAAGATTTTAATACAAAACCTGATCATTTCGATATTCAGAATTTCCTATTTCCGTTAGCTATTGATTTATCTAATGAAAAAACTGAAGCCTTAATGTTGATAAAAAATGATTTGCAGTCTATAGGAATCGAAATAGATCAACTGGGCCCGACAGTCATCGGAGTCAAATCAAGCCCGTCATTTATAAAAGATTCAGTTTATCCCACAGTTTTCGAAAAAATGTCACAGGAATTGATAGATCATGGTGGAACTCATAGTTTAGATAAGATCATCATAGATATTTTTGCCACAATGGCTTGTCATTCTGTTGTCAGGGCAGGACAAAGTTTGAGTGTTAAAGAGATGCAACACTTATTGCTTGAAATGGATCAATTTCCTTTATCAAGTTTTTGTCCCCATGGAAGACCAGTCAGCGTTGATTTTTCATTTTATGAAATCGAAAAAAAATTTGGTCGAATTGTTTAATGAATTTAAATCATAAAGTTTTATTTATTATCGGTGCAACGGCTACAGGAAAAAGTCAAAAAGCCATTGAAATTGCGCAAAAATTTAATGGAGTCATTATTAATTGTGATAGTGTTCAGTTTTATCACGATCTGTTGATCGGATCAGCTGCACCTCACTTAAATGATCAACAAAAAGTGCCACATTATTTGTACTCTTACGTAAAAGCACCGATTGAAATGACAGCTGGAGAATTCATTCGTGAGTTTTATAATTTGATTCAATCTGAAAAATTTCAATTAAAACATCAAGGCAAACCTTTAATTTTAGTTGGTGGAACTGGTTTTTATATTCAGGCTTTAGAAAAAGGAGTGTATAATGTTCCTGAAATTAATCCTCAAGTTAAAAAAGAAATTCAATATTTTATTGAAAACGGAGGGGCTGAGGCTGCCTATAAAGAATTAATTTCATTTGATCCTGAAACTAAAATTCATGCAAACGACTGGTATCGAATTGGTCGCGCATTAGAAATTAAACGTGTATTTAATTTAAAAATGAGTGAATTAAAAGAACAAGCAGAGAATGATGCAAATAAATCAAAATTACCATTTCCATATATAAAAATTGGTCTTGAAATAAATACTGAAAAACATCTCGATATAATTCAAAAACGTTCGGATCTCATGATTAAACAAGGCTTAGTGCAAGAAACTCAAAATATTATAGATCAAGGTTTCTCAGACTGGGCGCCATTAAATAGTGTGGGCTATTTTGAAGTTAAAAAATATTTAAACGGAGAAATTATAAAATCAAATTTATCAGCTGCAATTACACTAAGTACGAAACAGCTTGTAAAGAAGCAAAAAACTTGGTTTAAGCGTGACAAAGATATTTATTGGATGGATGCCTTAGCTCCAGATCAGAAAAATATAATTACTCAATTTTTAAACTAAAATTTTGATCTAAATAGAGTCCAAATCCAAAGCGCAAAACAGAACCTCGAGAATCAGTAAGAATTCCATTTTTTTCTAGATGAGACTTAATTTGAAGACAAATTTCAACGCTAGGTAATTCAAAAGCAAAAAAATGACCGTGATGATTTAAATCATGAAGTATTAAATACTTTTCATTAAGATAAGGATGATTATTTTTTTTTAGTTCTTTAAGAAATATTTTCTGTAATTTTTGAATATAAGTGTGTATTTCAGTAATTGATATATTTTTATCGTCAAATAATTTAAATACGGCATTTAATTTAAATAAAGTCGAGTAATCCATTGTGGATCCTGCAAAACGATAACCATCAGAAGGATAGCTAACTGTGCCTTCAGTATTTTCTAAGTCAGTAAAGCCTGCAAACCAACCAGAAACAAGGGGTTTAAGTTTTGTACCGTCTGGTACAGTCATAAAACAGCATCCCTCGCCAGCTTGAGCATATTTATACGAACCTGCAATATAAAATAAATCGTTCTGGTAAGGTTTTAAATCAAAAGGTAATGCCATAAAACTATGATAAGCATCTAATACAAAAATTGTTTTTTTTAATTGAGTAGAAGCAACAAGTTCTGCTAAATTTTCTAAGATTAATCCTGAATTAAAAAAAACATGACTTATAAATAACATATCATAATTATTTTGATTGAGTTCAGTGATAAGTCTTTGTGAAAAGTCAGAAAATGGTTTTTGAGAGATAACGTGAACATCAATTAAATGGTTTTTTTCTAAAATTAGAATTTGTCTTTGGAAGCTGTAAAATTCAGAGTCTGTTGTCAAAATTGATATTTTTTTATTTTTTCTAATATCAAGACAAGATAAAATTCGTAATAGCAAATCATGAGTATTAGGTGCAAAACAAATATTTTCAGGTTTTGAAAAATTTAATCTTTGAGCGATTTGTTTTTGCACTTCTGGAACTTTTTGATTGAGTATCACATTCCATTTTTTGTCAGTCATATTTGCGGAAAGCATCCAGTACTCAATAACTGCGTCAAGTGTAACATCTGGCCAGTAGTGATGACTGTGTGCGGTTAAGTGAATTGTTTTAGGATTAGCTGCTAAAAATTTGGAGTAATATTTTTGGTACATATTAATTAAAATTCAATTTTTTTCTTACTTCTGATGGTAATTCTGGTAACGCACTTCGTGGAATAAGGTAAGTCGATAAATTAAATAAATCCATAAATGTTCTATTATTATCAGCCGCTTTTTTTAAATATTGATGGCCCGATGATCCGCCAGTACCAATTTTTGTGCCTAGCATACGCTGTGCAAGCAAAGCATGTCGATAACGCCAAGTTGTGAAATTTTCATCAATATCCATTAATAGTGAAAGTGTTTTTTGTGGAAGTGTCATCATTGGTTCATCACGATAAAGTAAAATAAATAGTGCATTTAAAATTGCTTTTTGTGAAAACTTTCGCTTCTTTTGTTGAATAAGTTCCGAGTGTAAATCAATTTCAAATAGACTATCAAAAGTATTTCTAGTTACTTTTAAATTTTCAAGTTGACCTTGAATATTTTCAGGCAATAAACCAGCGCTATTTTTTAAAATTGTTTCCTCATCGTCTTTAAGCATTAGATTAATTTTTTCACGGTACTTTTCCCAAAAGTTAAATTGATTTTGATTGCTGTAAGGCATTCTTTCTAGCCACTCGTGAATTAAATCTAATAAAGATGTTTCTGATTCAAGAGCTATTAACAAATCACGATCTTTCTGTGTTAGGCGTCCTAAAAAGAATTCTTTATCAACATTTTCACGATCACTCGTTTTGAGTCCTAATTTTATTTCTAGCTCGCGAAACTGTGTGCTTTGAAATCCTGAAGCAGGTATGAGTAAGTTTCTAAATTCTAAAAAATCCATCGGAGTCATAGTTTCTAGTATTTCCAAATAACTCAGCATCATTGTTTGAATTTTTGTGATACGATTAAGTTGATTTGAAATTTGACCAAATGCTGAATCAGGAACCGAAGATTTTTTGAATTGCAAAATGATTGAATTTATTTCATGAAGAATTTGTTTGAACCAAATTTCATAGGACTGATGAACAGTTATAAAAAGCATCTCATCATGAGCTTCTTTATTGTTTTGATCAGCAAAACGACGACTGAGTGGTTCTTGACAACTGAGTAGCTGTTCAAGTTTTAAATAATCGTGATAATAAACAGCACCTTTGTTTTTATGCATAGAGGATTCCTTAAATTAAGTATTAAGTTACTGTATTCTGTGAAAAAAGAAGTTCAAGTTTTTTCCATTTATCAGGCTGCGGCGATTGAACTAGAATCGTTTTATTCTCAGTTGGGTGATCAAATTTTAGTGCTTTTGCCAATAAACAAAGTCCATTAATGTCTAATGAGTCTCGGAAAAAGCGATTATAGTAAGAAACGCGATTCATGTGTCGACAAATTTGATACCATCGTCCTGTTTTAATTTCAATTTTTTTTAACCATCCACAGACTACTTTATGATAGGCTTAAGTAAAGGAATATTATGCTAAAATTATTGAAGAAAAAAAATATCATTTCTTGGGTAGCTTATGACTGGGCAAATAGTGTTTTTTACACGACAGTTATGGCAGGCTTTTTTCCTTTATTTTTTAAAAAGTACTGGAGTGCAGCAATTGATACGAATGTAACAACTCAACGCCTAGGAATCGTATTGGCCATAGCTGGTTTATTGTTAGCGCTTATTTCGCCTGTTTTAGGTGTTATTTCTGATTACAAAAAAATGAAAAAGAAACTTTTATTTTTTTTCATGATTTGTGGTGTAGTCGCAACTTTGGCTTTGGGCTTTGTAGGCGAAGGTCAATGGATGTGGGCTGCAGGATTATATGGTTTAGCTTTTTTTTGTTGTACAGCGAGCACAATTTTTTATGATTCCTTATTAACCAGTGTTGCAAAGCCAGATGAGTATGATCAGGTTTCTTCTTTGGGTTATGCTTTAGGTTATTTGTCTGGTGGTTTGTTGTTTACGATCAATATTTTAATGTATTTAAAACCAGAATTATTTGGAATCAGTTCAGCTATACAAGGTATTTTGTATTCTTTCATATCAGTTGCAGTTTGGTGGTTTTTGTTTAGCTTGCCATTAATGTTTTTTGTTCAGGAATCAAATAAAGGCATCTCTCATGAAAAAGTCACTACTTTAGTTCGAAACTCTATTTATGATTTAAAACAAACATTTTTTGAAATTAAACAAAATAAAAATTTGCTTTATTTTTTGATAAGCTATTGGTTTTATATTGATGGTGTTTCAACTGTGATGTCAATGGCAGTGGATTTCGGTGTTTCATTAAATTTAGATGCAACGGCTTTAATTAAGGCTTTGCTGATCACGCAATTTGTAGGATTTCCTTCAGCCTTTTTAGCAGGGGTATGGGCAAAGCATCAAGGAGCTCATCGTGTTTTACTGACTAGTTTGATTATTTATATTTTAGTTGTTTTAGGAGCAACTCAAATGAAGAGTGAACTACATTTCTATTTAATGGCTGGTTTTATAGGATTAGCTCAAGGTGCTATACAGGCATTATCACGTTCATATTTTGCACAAGACATTCCGGTTCATAAATCGGGACAGTACTTTGGTTTTTTTAATTTATTAGGAAAGTTTGCCTCAATCATGGGTCCGCTTTTAGTAGCTTTGACATCAGCTCTTTTTCAAAGCCCGAGATATTCAATTTTAAGTTTGAATTTATTATTTTTAATAGCTTTGTTTTATTTATTAAAAGTAAAAAAAAGAACTACTTAATGTTTTCTTTTGTTTGATTTTCAGAAGTTGCTTGTTGATGTTTTTGAATTTCTAATGCTTTTTTGCCAGTAATGCCGATCCATTCGGGAAAAAACACGGCAAAAACAACAAATACAATTGTTATAAAAATAAAGAAAAAAGCCAAAATCCACATGATATCCATACTGTTATTTTAAAACACTCTGTGACAGAGGACAAGAAATTTGATAGAATTAGCTATGAGTTATAATCCAAAAGATCATTATTTTAAAAAAGCAAAAGATCAAAATTTTGCTGCTCGTTCGGTTTTTAAATTAGAAGAAATTGATCAAAAATTAAAAATTATTCGTTCCAACGATCATATTTTAGATTTAGGAGCTTCTCCTGGGTCATGGTCGCAGTACTGTTCAAAAAAAATCGGTTTACAAGGCCGTATTCTCGGGGTTGATTTAAGCCCCGTTAATGTGAAGCTTGCAAATGCTGAATTCATTCAGGCTGATTTGCGAGATTTGCAATTAGAAGAAATTTTTAAAGAAAAAGGTTATGTCAGGCCCTTTGATGTGATCCTATCAGATATGGCTCCTAAAACAACTGGAATTCGAATCACTGATCAAGCTAGATCATTTGAATTATGCGAGTTAGCTTTAAATGTAGCCCGTCAGTTTTTGAAAAAAGACGGGCATTTTGTTTGTAAATTATTTCATTCGGATGAGTTCACAGTTTTAAAAAATCAAATTAAAAGTGAGTTTTCAAAATTTGAAGCTGTTAAGCCAGATTCAACTCGTAAAATTTCTAAAGAAATTTTTTTAGTAGGTTTGAAGAAGTTAAATTAGTCATTTTATATAAAATTAAGACAAACAATTCTTTTTCAGCCATTTCATTTTACAATTGTAAAACTAGGTTTGTGGAACAATTTTAATAAAATCATCTGGAAAATCATGTTCTTGGTCGGGTTGTCCTAGGCGTTGATAAAATAACATATTTCGAGCAATTATTTTTACGTAAAGCCTAGTCTCGTCGTACGGAATGTTTTCAATAAATTCAAACATATCAGTAATTGGTTCACGCTGAACCCAACGTTTTAAAGCATTAGGTCCTGCATTGTATGCTGAAGCCACAAAAGACAATTGACCTTTTTGTTTTGTAAGTTGTTCTTTGAGTTCATAGACACCCATTTCTATATTGACCATTGGATTATACAGGTCCTCATTTCTTTTATAATCTTTTATTTTATATTTTTTAGCGAGTGATTTAGCTAAAGGAGGAATAACTTGCATAAGGCCAAGTGCATTTGAAGGGCTTCTTGCAGATGGATTGAAGCCTGATTCTTGTTTCATGATTGAATAAATGAGCGGTTTAGAGACCTCAGTTAGACGACTCATTTCAGTTACTTTTTCAGTGTGCACTTGTGGAAAAAGATATTTGCTGTATTTACTAAAAAGTTCTTTTTTTTCAGTAATATTAGATTTTGCGAATCCTGTAAATAAAGTATTAAAAAATTGAGCCTTTTCAGCCAGTATTAATCCTAATTTAACATAATCGTTATTGTTTTTAGTTAAAATTAAAGTGGCTTTTTCAGCCATTTCAATTTCTTGATAATTGAGTAAGTCTAAAAAAAACTGCCGTTCAGCGGGCTCTAGAAATGAAGAAAGCTTATCGATTTCAATTTTTTCAGAGTTGATAGATTTTGTTAGAGCAGGTATTTTTAAATTAAGTTCCTTATAAGAAGCCATCGCGTAAAAGCTAAAAAAATCACTTTGAATATTATCATTTAATAGTTTTTTTGATTCAGTTTCATTATTTGTTTTTTTATAAAGCTTTGCTGCAAAAAATTGGGCACGAGTTTTCTCAGCAGGGTCAGTAGCTGTATCGATAATGTCTTTAAGTGCAACAAGAGCCACTTCAGGTTTACTGTTTTGATACATGAGCCAAGCTTTATTCCAAAGTACCTTTGCAAGATCAAACGATATTTTTTTTTCAGAATCGTTTTTAAAAGCTTTAATGGATAGATCAAAATTTAAAAGAGCTGAATCAATTAAAAGTTGGTCTTCAGAAATTTTTGCCTTGTTCAAGTAAAGATTATAAAGTGGAAATTTAGAATCTAGAATTTTTATGGCTTTGTCTAATTCTACAAGAGCTTTTTTAGGGTTGTCATTGTTCCAAAGGGCTTTGGCATAAATTTGAGAAACTTCATTAAATACATTAAACAAGTCCTCTTTATTTTTTTTACTTTTAATCATTTCTGTATGTAAATCAGCATAATATTTTTGAATTAAATTAAAACTAGCTTTTTTTTGACCACTCGTTCTATATTTTTGTCTGATTTTTTTAAAATATTCGAATTGAGTCAGTTTATTTTTTTCAAGCTTGAATAATTTTTTTAAGTTATCAACGTTTTCTTCTGAATCTTCTTTTCTAGAAAGGTCAGCTTCTATTTCATCAAATTTAACTTTAAAAATTTGTTTTTCTAATTTTGATAGTGTGGTGAAATCAAATTTAAAATCCTTACATTTTCGATTCGCATAGAGTCCTGCTAAATTTTTTAAACTAAAATCTGTATCAGCTGATTTTTTAATGAGTAGCGAGCATTCAAGATCTGATAAATTAGTATCAGCAAAGGCTGGATGAGCTATAAAAACAAGACTGATTAATAATATTCTAAACATGAGCCATTTCTTTCTGTTGTAGTACATTGGAACTAATATCTAATTGGATTTTATCATCTTTGTAATTCACAGATAATTGATGTTTCATATTTTTTTGGCTCAGCGATCCAAATAAAATTTCATCAACAAATAGTGTTTTAATTTCTTTATCGATAGTTCTTGCTAATGGTCTTGCTCCATAGATGGGATCAAATCCTTTTTTTGAAATGTACTCAGTGACTGAATCTGAGTAAATAAATTCTATATTTTTATTAGCTAATTGCATTTTGAGTTCATTTAAAAACTTTACAGTAACTAGTTTAATCAAATCGAATGTTAAAGTGTTAAAATAAATAATATGATCTAAACGATTTAAAAATTCAGGAGTGAAAGTTTTTTTGATAGCTTCGTGACTGATCGTTTTTTTATCCTGGCTGGCATTGATTGAAAGTTGAATATGGCCTTTGGCCACTTCGGCTGCTCCTGCATTTGAAGTCATCACTAAAAGACAATTTTTGAAATCAACTTTTCGACCTTGACTGTCGGTCAATGTACCCGCATCCATGATTTGCAGTAAAATATTGTAAATATCTGAATGTGCCTTTTCAATTTCATCAAGCAGAATTAAGCTGTAAGGATTTTTAGTAACAGCTTCAGCTAATTGACCGCCTTGTTCAAATCCTACATATCCCGGAGGGGCGCCTACTAATTTTGAAATGCTATGTTTTTCCATATATTCACTCATATCAAAACGTTGAAAAGTAATTCCTAAAATTCGAGCCAGTTGTTTACAAACTTCGGTTTTTCCAACGCCAGTAGGACCTGCAAATAAAAAAGATCCCCATGGTTTTTCTTTATTTTCTAAACCAGATCTAGCAAATTTAATGGATTTAACAAGTGAACTGATGGCTTCATCTTGACCAAAAATTAAAGATTTTAATTTAATTTCTAAATCTTTCAATTGCGATAAATCACTTGTCGAAATTTGAGTTGTGGGAACTCCAGACTGACGACTGACAATGAGGCTGACATCATCAGTAGTAATATTTGTACCATCTTTTTTTAGTTTTTTAAAACTTCCAACCTCATCCATTAAATCAATAGCTTTGTCAGGCCATTTTCCAGAAGGGTTATACTTGAGTGATAAGTCAATACAGGCATTGATGGCTTCATTTGAATAACTTACATTGTGAAATTTTTCATAGGATTCCTTCAGTCCAATTAGAATTTTTAAAGTATCTTCTCGGCTTGGCTCGTTGACATCAATTTTTTGAAATCGTCTGTTTAAAGCTCGGTCTTTTTCAAAGTACTGTCGATATTCAATAAATGTAGTGGCTCCGATACATGTAAGATCCCCTCTGGACAAAGCAGGCTTCAATAAATTTCCAGCATCCATTGATCCACCGGAAGTGCTTCCTGCGCCAATCATGTTGTGAATTTCATCAATAAATAAAATAATATTTTTTCTTTCACTGACCTCTTTGATTACTTTTTTAAGTCGTCCTTCGAAATCTCCGCGATATCTTGCTCCGGCTAATAATGAGCCCAAGTCTAAACTGTAAATAATTTTATCAAGTAAAAATTCTGGAACTGTTCCCAGCATAATTTTTTCTGCTAAGCCTTCAGCAATAGCTGTTTTTCCAACGCCAGATTCTCCAATTAAAAGGGGATTGTTCTTTTGCTTTCGGGCTAAGGTTTGAATTATTTTTTCAATAACATCATCACGACCGATGAGGGGATTTCTGGGTTGTGCTTTCGTTTTATCGTACAATAAATTTAAGTTCACACAAAAATCTTCCAAAGCAGATACAGATTCTGCCTTGGAATTATTTTTTCTATTTTCAGTGTCTTCAGATTTATCTATACCAGGGGATCCAATGGAATGACTGACTATGCTGATCACTTCAAACTGGGTTAAACCCATTTTTTCCAAAACAAAACAAGCATTAGTTTTTTTTTCATCAAAAATTTCAATAAGTACAGCAGTCTCGGTAAGCTCATTTCGCCCTGCATTTTGCATTTGCAGCGCTGCTCGTTCGAAAGTGCGATGAACGCTGATTGTTAGATCTGATTTCCATTCAGGCTTAACCGATTTAAGAGGTTTTATTTTATCAATATAAATTTGAATTTCTTTTTTAATATCAGCTACAGCTACGCCTAAATCTTCAAATATTGAAATGATAACTGGCGCTTCGCAAAGGCAAAATAAAAAATGTTCTAGTGTCACATATTCATGTTTAAGACGTGTGGCCATATCGATGGCCTTACCAAGACGCTTATCTAGTTCTTTTGTCATCATAATTAAACATCCTCTTCAATATAGCTTTTTAGGGGGTACTTTTTTTCAAGCGCGGTTTGATTCATGGTGTGTGATTTCGTTTCTGCAACTTCAAAATTATAGATTCCACCAAGACCTGCGCCTTTTTTATGAATATCAAGCATCACGGCTTGGGCTTTTTGATCACTGTGGCCAAAAATACTTTTTAATACATAAATTACAAAATCCATAGGGGTGTAATCATCATTTAAAATAATGACTTTGTACATGGGAGGTTCTTGATTTTGAATTTCATCAATCACATCAAAATCTGAATCAGTTTGGTTTT
>JAYUJM010000080.1:0-6638 GCA_043765175.1 Pseudobdellovibrionaceae bacterium
GACTTCATTCTTCACTTGATTATATGTCGCCGGTAGATTATGAATTACAACAATTAACAGCCGCTTAATCTCATGTCCATCAAATCGGGGTAGGTTCAACATACCGTAATTGTGCTTTTTAAAATATTTTTCATTTTGTTCCTTTTGGTTTAAATTTTTATTTTCCTACGATTAAACTTACTCAAGATCAGAGAGCAAGCTATCTGCCAATAAAATTATATGAAATAGGGTGTATCAAAAACGGTCCGAGTATTTTCTAAAGCATCAAAACTTATATTGAAAATCAAAATAATATTTTTGTATTGGAAAAGTATTCGTTTTTGACGAAGTGACGAATAGTCATCTCGCATGTCAGGTTTCCAACACCACATTAGGCGCTAAATATTAATGCAAATGTATTACACCGAAAAATATAAAACTCGACATCTTGAACCCACAACCCTTAAGAAATAACTGTAAATCAGGCTTGCTCTTTGCTTTTGTGATAAAGCAATTACTAAAAACTAATGTATTGATTATGGTTCAGTATAGGACTGCCCCGAATTGATATATGTAAATAAGTTTAACACAAAGAGTTTTCAATGAAAAAAACATTTCTAACAGCTGCTGTAATTTTAATGACGATCACATCATTTGCAAAAGAAGTCAAATTGTCAGAGTCATCTAAGGCAAGTGCTCTCGGGCAAATTGCTGATAAAAATCTGGCTGGTAAAGAAGCCACTTTACTTATTAAAAGTATTCTTTCAGGACAAGCTTATGAAAATAGAGTAAGTATCATTGACACAATTTGCAATAAACCAAGCAAATCACTACTTACGACTTGTAATGTTCAAATTGGAACTGATGATATGAATGACGACGATAACGGATATGGTGATGTTTATGGATTGCGTTACCTACTTGATAGCAAGGGAACAGTTATCAAAGCTTCTTTTAGTTTAATAGCTGGTTAATTTTAAAAACAATTAAAAGCAGGGCATAAGCCCTGCTTTTAATTCGATCTAAAAAATATTCATTATTTTAAATATCTGTATACCCTTTTTGAAGTTCTTTAAGTTTTTTAGCCGTTTGGTAAACTGAGGCACTTAAAGTCTGTACTTAGTTTTCTTGTGACTTGTGATCCTGAAATAGATTCATATTTAAAAACATTCCAACCTGTTGACTCAGAAAAATAAATATCAGCAGCTACTTCGTTTTTTTCTTTCAATATCTGAAATGACATTTGCTTAATCTGACTAGACAAAGATGACTCAGCATTAGTCAACAGAACGGATAAGTTAACAACTTTAAATAGGTCTTTTGAAATATGACGGTTATTTTCTGTTAATTTAACTTGTTGGTCTGTTGCGCAGGCTTTATTAAACACTAATTGATTTTTTTTTCTTGTTCTAGAATAACATACTTCTAATACAAATTTGTCTGCACCAGATTTCCCCTGGCAAAATATGCTTCCAGATTCTGAACTTGGTTTTCGATCTACTTTTTTGGTTTCTTCAGCATTTGAAAAACTAAAATTAATGGATAACAAAATAAACAAAACTGCTTTCATCAAAACTCCTTGGTAAAACAATAAATAGGCTGTAACTTAACAATAAGTTTATTTAGTTATTGCATCAACTGAAATATTTTGAATGCAGACTTACGTCTGACTTAAGACGCGCGTTTATTTCTTGCCTACCATCTTGTGAATATGAATGAAATGAAGTCATTTTTGTTTACATTAATAAATGCAAATATTTTTTTCATAATTACTGCTCGTTTGGACAGGGATGAGATTTCCCCGCCCACAATCCTAATTGTTTATAAATTTGCAAATTAAGTGAACTAAGGCCAAAACCAAGTAGTTGCTCAGATGGCCAAAAAGTAGAGTAGTTTTTTATGAGCTCGGGATTTAGAAATTTTATTTTCACTTCTGTGGTATCGTCAGGATGGTCAGAAAGGTTACAAATACTTGCAGGGCAACCAGGATCTGAGTATTTTGTGTAAGCCCCTATGTATTTTGTGTTATTCTTGCATTGGGCTACGAATACAGGGCCCCCCTGAGGGGCCATCAATTTGCCATCTTCAAAGTAAGTTAAAAGTGACCCAACACGAGGAAGCGATTGAGCAATTAATTGCTTATCATCCGAAGTCTTATAGCCCTGGCGTGGATCTTTTCTTGCCAAACAGGGAATGTAGTTTGCGTCGATTGGATTTGGTAGATCACTGTCTTTTGAAACTTCTGCGACAAATTCTCCATTCAAATGGCGCTCATTGTCGTTTTTGTTAATGGCATAAATCTGATTGTCATCAGATAACCAAAGATACACATCACGCTGATATGGCTTACCTTTAGCAGATGTAAAAAATTTAACTTTAAAATTTCTGTCGATATCAATTTTATTAAAAATATTATTACAAATAGCTGCGTTCAAGTCAGGTAATTGAACTGGTGTATGATTAAAAATAAAATTTGTAGCCTGTACTTTTTCTCCACCATTAGGGGCACAAGATGGAAAATTTATTGATCCATTCAAACATGTTTTACAAGCTGGAAAATGACCATGATTTAAATTTGGACAAACTTGTGGTGTCGTATCAATGCAGGATGGAGGATTTTTAGAGCCGTTTATACAAACATTACAGGCAGGGTAGTTAATCAATAACTGACTGTCGCAAGTGTTTAAGCCTTTAATACCGCTTGAGGATGCATTATAATTTGAACTCATTTTGCTGCAATTTTGAAATAGCAACACAGTAAAAGTGACTGAAATAAATATTAATACAAGATCCTTCATTTTTTTTGCCATAGAAGTACCTCATTCCTAAGTCTTGTATCGGCAGTTGTGTAGTATAACTTAAGTACTTTTGTGGTAAAGATATTGGAAAAAAGCAGCTGTGTATGGATACCGAAATTCAACTTAAAATCGATATAATCGAGAAGGTTCTTAAAAAAGTATTTTCTCGGTCTGATGCTGCAAAAATTTTAAATTTTAAATGTGTCACTTCGAACCATAACTAAAGGCTTGTGATTTCTTCTAACTCTAGATAGTGGCTAATGCCCTTGCAGCCTGAAACAATAGAGGCTTGAAAACCTGTCATTGCCATCACTATTCGAAATTTTGTATTTAAGCGAAATAAAACTTCTAATTCATCTTCGCGACTGGAAATTTTTGAAATTGCATGGCCTGTTTTTGATGATTTTATCTTCATCAAAGTATTCCCCTGTTTTGCAAAATAGCAAGCCACATCAAACGAAGTTGATGTGCTTGAAAAAGCTGGGATTGAAATTTCTTTTGATTTGAAATAAGAAGTCACAGCTGCCTCTGGAAGGTTTGCACCACGGAAGACAACTTCATTGTTTTGAGGATAATCACAAAGGACTGCATCCAGTTGCTGTGCTAACTTGATCGTTTCAGAATCCTGTAAATCTTTAGTTTTGAAAAGCTCAGAATTAATTTTTTGATAACAGATGTTTGTGTATTCGTAGACCAGAAATTCACTGCCTGAAAGGGACTCTAGCTTTCTAAAATACTCCAAGTAGATATCAGGATCGGTTGAATTTGTTTGGGGACAAACTTTTACTGTAAGCTGTTTAATGAGATCATCAGATAAACGATTTTTTTGACTTTGCTCACAAGTAAGCCAGTTTGCAAAAAGCGGAAGTGAACTTGTTAAAATGATAAAAAGCAAAGCCATCGATTTTTTCATATTTTTTCCTAGCATAAAATCTTAATTCTTAAAAAAATTAATTTTCAAAAATAGGTTTTTGATAATTTATCTTTCTAAACGAAGTGAATTTTTTTCACTTACTAGTACACCACTTACTTTGTCACCCACTTTTGAAGTGCATTCAACGCCATCAACCCATTCTTCACTCACTTGAGATGCGTCTAAACTGCAAACAACAGAACTATTAAAATAATCGTACTTAATTTGAACTTGGCAATTTGAGCTTTGCTGCTTTATGTGAGTTATTTCACCAACGACCTGTGCTTCGAATTGCTTACAAACGTGAGTTTGGGAAAAAGCAGATATTGAATAACTGACGAATATTAGTGAAACAAACATTTTAACATTTAACATATAATCCCTTTAATCATTTCCCATTTTTTGTGGGATTAATTCCCTTTTATACAAACGAAATGATTTTTATATAACCTACACTACAAATTTAAGTCCGAACCTTAAAACAAGTTTTATTCGTTTTCAAAGAAAAAAAGTGTATCAGAACTTTACAAAGTGCCATTTAAAAATTACGATTTTTGTCCCAACTTGATCTAACTATTTACTTATTGAGTGGCAAGATGATTGCTAATTGTTTATCTAATTATTTGAATACAGTTTTGCATTCAAATAATTAGATAAGCATTCAAAACGAAAGGCTTTTCAATGAAAAAATCGTTGACACTTGTAAAGCAAAGTTACGTATTTCTCATTTTGATACTATTTTCAAATATATGTTACGCTTGGCCTCCAACATACGGCGCTGAATTTGAGTTTACAACTGCAGAACTTAGCAACAACAGTTTTCATGGTTTAAATCCAAGTGAAACATCTGAGAAAAAAGCACAAATTAAATTTAAAGATGCAGTCACAAAAATGTGTTTATCAGCAAATTGCAGAGTTTTTGAAGTTACAGGAAAATGGGATATAGATTATACAGTCATGTTTGATGACAAATTCTGGTTCAAAATTAGTTACGATCCAAGCTGTGTAGAAATTACTTTTAAACCCTCAACACTCCAAACTTTAAGTGATCAAGCCATTAGAATTAACGAGTCTATTTTTAAAGTAGCTAAAAATTCTGGTTTTCATATCAATTCAAAAAATAGTGCACATTTTAATATAGGGATAAGATCTGCTTTTAAAGATAATGCTTTAAATTTTATTCGATTCTTTGTTGATTACTCAAACCGTCCAGACTTAGGCTCAGGAAGTTTAGGGCATGATTTATACAACGCACCTCCACTAAGCATGCTTTACGAAAGTCAAAGAAATGCATTGGCCTCAATTGTTCAAAAAACTGAATCAGGCCAATATAAAACGATTCAAGAGGTTGTAACTGCAATTCAAGATGAAGTTTACACAAAATCCTATGATTCATCTTGGGGCGGTCAAAATCACTATCAAGCCATAAGTTTAAAATATGCTTATCAAGCTAACTTAAATTTAAAAGATGCACCTTTTGAAATCCGAGCCATGTGGTCACAACATAGCGCTGAGCATTTTAACTTGATTGCAGAACTTATGGAAGGTAGATTTGATTATCTTAATCAATCAACAGATCCAATTATCTATAATATGTCTATGGAATCTGGCTTTAGTGATTCTCAATTAAAAACAAGGTTTTTTATTTATGTGGAAGAAGCTGGATTGAGTTATGCAAAATTTGAAAGTTTAATTCCTAAAAATGTTCGTAATGCTTCATTTTCTGCGTTCTTAAATAAAGATGCTTCATTCAAGCAGCGATTATCAGATGTTTTTAGTTATTTGCCCTTAGTTTCAAGCTCACCCTTTGTTAGAAATCAAATCATCAAAATTTTATCTGACCCTGAAGCTTACGAATCAGAAAATTTTAAAATAACAAAAGTTATCATCTCCAAAATCAAAAAGTTACAAATGAACTATCAAGAAAACCTTCTTCAATTAAATACCTATGAATTATTTTATGAAAGATTAAGCAAGCTTTTTAAAACTCAAAAAAGTAAAATCGAATATACAGATATTTTTTCAAACTTACTAAAAGATATCGACAGTCGCAAACACGAAAAAAACAACAAACTTCAAACAAAAATACTTGCTCCCGTTTCACAGCAAAGACAGGCCGGCTTTCAATCACAATGCATAGCGCTGTTTAACTAACTCGCTTTTTTATCTTTTTCGCAATAAATCATTGAGATAAATGCATTGTTCAATAAGAACAATGCATTCTATACTATGAGCTCTAATTAATAATTATAACTATACTCAAGGAGTCTGAAATGGCTGAATATATAAATCCCGACTACGTTGCTGAACCAGAAAAAATGAATGTTAAAAAAGGCCTTGAAGGCGTTGTCATGGACACTTCAAGTGTCTCTAAGGTTAATGCTGAAACAAATTCACTTGTTTATCGTGGCTATCCTGTTCAAGATTTGGCTGAAAATTGTTCGTTTGAAGAAGTGGCTTACTTGATGTACACAGGGGAACTTCCAAATAAATCGCAATTAGAAATTTTTTCTAAAAAAGAAAAATCACTTCGCGATATTTCTAAAGATAATTTAAATGTCATTCAAACTTTACCAAAAAAATGTCACCCCATGGATTCGATTCGTACTGGAGTTAGTTTTTTAGGTTGTGAAGATACTCGTATTTGGGATGCAAGTCCTGAAACAAATCTTGATAAAGCCATTCAGCTATTGGCAAAAATTCCTACAATGGTGGCTGCTGATTATCGATTTAAAAAAGGTTTAGACTTCATTGCTCCAAATCCTCATTTATCCATTGCTGAGAACTTTTTTCATATGTGTTTTGGAAAAGTTCCTGAAACTCGTGTAGTGAAAGCATTTGATGTTTCTTTAATTTTATACGCTGAACATAGTTTTAATGCTTCAACATTTACTTCTCGAGTTGTGACTTCAACTCAATCTGATATTTACTCGGCAACAACTGCAGGA
>JAYUJM010000081.1:0-2443 GCA_043765175.1 Pseudobdellovibrionaceae bacterium
GAAGCCGGCAGTTATGGTAAAGATACCAAAGGTCTTATTCGCCAACATCAATTTAATAAAGTTGAACTGATGACGTTTTGTCATCCAACTCAGTCGTATAAAGTTCATGAACTTTTAACATCACACGCTGAAAAAGTTTTAACGGAATTACAACTTCCGTATCGTAAAACTTTATTATGTACAGGGGACATGGGTTTTGGATCATCAAAAACTTATGATTTAGAAGTTTGGTTACCAGGACAAAATGCTTACCGCGAAATTAGCTCGTGTTCGAACTTTGAAGATTTCCAGGCTCGTAGGGCCAACATCCGTTTTAAACCTAAAGACGGTGGCAAGCCGCAATTCGTACACACTTTAAACGGCAGTGGCCTGGCTATCGGAAGAACACTGGTTGCGATTTTTGAAAACTACCAACGTGAAGACGGTAGCGTCGAAATTCCTCAGGTTTTACAGCCTTACATGGGTAACAAAACAGAAATCCGCTAACTATCGCTAACATTTTAATCAATTTCTTAAATTGCGATCTACCCAAGTCCTCGTTTTATAAAAAAATCAAAAAATCCGTTGATACCAACCGCTAATTCCAATAAAACAATCAACGGAAAGCTGGTAGAGCGGTTGAATACACCAGTCTTGAAAACTGGCAGCCCTTCGCGGGGCTCAAGGGTTCGAATCCCTTGCTTTCCGCCATTTAGGCTTTTACCGCAGCCATCTCGAATAAAACAAACTTTAAAGCTTAAAAAATCTAAAATAATGTTCCAGCGGATTCCTGCGGATTATGATTTAGGTATTATATATTTTTTGAAGTATAAAAAACCCGCTCTAATAATTAAAACGGGTCTAATTTAAAATAGTTCGTAAGAGTTTAAACTTTAGCTCTCAGATATAATTTTATTCTTTTGGTCAGACCAAGTTGTTTTGGCAAATTCATTGAGTGCGGTCGTTGATCGAACTGCATATGTTTGCACTGTGCGCATGTCAGAATTTCCTAGTAACTGTTTTGTAATACCCCAGTCACCTCCAGACTTGTCAAAAACGTTTCTGGCGCCTCCATGTCTCATGACATGAGTTCCAGTATAGTTCAGACCTGCTTTCTTGAAAGCTCTGTTATAAGCGCCTTCGATTTGTCTGTAGTTAAAAAGCTTTCCTTCATCGTTTGTGAATAGGTAGTCACCGGCTTTTTTAAACATCAGTAATTCAACAATTTTATTATGACTTTCTTCAAATAAGGGTGACTCTTTGGCTCCGCTGTTTGATTTGGCATTTTTAAAACTAAGTTGTATTTCAACTGCTTTTTTATTTGAATTAAACCGTACTGACTTATCAATAACTAATCTTGAGTTGATTGGGTTAGTTAAATCTAACTTTACAGATTCAAAAGATATAGCCGATGTTTCGCTTACTCGTAAAGCTTGATAGTACTGAACAGTCGCTAAGGCAGACAAAGTGAGTCCATTTTTTAATTTGCTGAGTTCATCTCTGAATAATAAAAAATCCGACTCGCTTAAATCTTTTCTTTTAAAGTTTTTAAGCTCAAGAAACACACTTGAGCTATGTCGCTTCTTAACCGGTGAAATAAAACTATCATTAATATTGCTGTAGTATGAAATAACAGATTTTAATATATTTAACTGGCTTTTAAAGTTGGTTCTTGTTTTGTGTCGACTTACAGTTTTCAGGTGCCTGATCCATTCATCAATTGTAAAAGGAGTTATATCACACATTTTTAATTTTTCTAAAGGCTGAAAATACTGACTATTGAAATTTCTGGCATAAATTTCCTGAGTACTTTTGCTAAGTGAATTAAATTTATCAATTTTAAACTGTTTAATAATTTGATAAAAAGTTGGTGACTTATTCTGTTCGACTATTTCATTAAAAGTTTGAACTGCTACCGGTTGATTTTGCCACGCCTTAGCTGATTCTAAATCGTAGAATGCTTGCCTTTCTTTTAAGGTAATTCCATTAAGCGTCCGATTTCGTCTTGCTAAGTAAGGATTGCCGTTAGCTACTGTGTAAACTTTTTTTACCGTATCCCAAACCCAGATTTTTACTATATTTTGGTATTTATAAACAGTTCTTTCAATTCGGTTTCCGTGAAATTCTTTTAAATTAAACTTTTTCATTATGTTGACGCTCCTTTACGTTTCAAAGAGGCCACAACAGAAGCATAGTTATAACGAATAAAACGACCTAGCGTTACTTCAGGCATGATACGACCTTGTGATCGTAATTTTTTGATGTAGCTGACACTGCATCCTAAAAGGATCGCTAGTTGTTTTGCAGATACTAATACATTTTTTATGTCTATTGTACTTTCACAGAGCTTTGTGTCAGAAAGGTTGATAATTGAATTATTGTTTAAGGTCAACATTAGATATCTCCTTTGTTGCTTAACGAAACTAAATTTTTACTGAATGTTACACGGGCTCCAGGCTCTTTT
>JAYUJM010000082.1:0-6501 GCA_043765175.1 Pseudobdellovibrionaceae bacterium
AGAAATTTTAGAGGCTGCCGAAGAACGTGTGATTATTCCTATGCCTGGTTTTGTTCAAAGTTTTAATATTTCTGTGGCTGGTGCTTTATGTTTGTATCAAATTTATCAAAGTCGTTTACAAAATTTGGGAAAATGTGAAGACGTCAATCCTGAACAAATTAGAATACTGAAAGCTGAATATGCTTTACGAACTTTAGATTCAGCAGAGGCTATTTTAGCGCGGGGTAATTAGTTTAAATCTTCGAACAGGAGGCCCTGTTGGAATATATTCTACTGTTAATAAGTTTTGTGGTACTTGAACAGTATCATTAATTTTTCTAATTTTTAAAGCTACATATTGATGTGCTTTTGTGACATCTCCTCGATCAGCATAATCAATGATTTCAATCCCAGGAATGGTTTTTATCCAATCAATAAGTCCTAATCGTTCTGATTTTCCATTAACATTAACAACATTACTTTCGATACGATCAGTTCTAAATCGATATTGATGTTTTAAATTTGCAGTGTCCATTTCGATATCAAAATTAAAAATAACTAATCCATTAGTTTTCAGCAAATTAAAATAAGTCTGCAATAACATAGGAAGTTGATCTGAATAGGTCATGGGTCCATAGACATCACTAATAAGATCAATTTTTTTTTAAAATGATTGAGTTGGCCTTTCATATATATATTTTCAACGTAGTCGCCAGATAAGTAACTCATTCTGTTTTCAAAAAATGAAACATCAATGGCGTCATTTGGCTTTAAATAAGAAATAGCAATGGCTTGATTGATATTTTTATTTTTTTCAAGGGCTTCAGCCATGGCTATTCCTTTACCAGCACCCATATCAATCCAATTCGAACCAGCAGGTAATGTCATAATTTCATCAGCTAAGCTTTTGGATTTATAAAATTCAAACATGGTATGGTAAAGTCCAATACCACGACTGATATGAAATCCATTTCGTTCCAAAGTGGGATTATGAATTTTTATAAGTTTAGAATTTAATAAATTCTGACAGCGATCCTGGGCGTATGAGTTTAAAGAAAAGAAAATAGGCGCCAGTAGAACAAAATTAAACAATTTTTGAATCAAAATAAGACAATTTAGTTTGAATATCATAACAATTCTTAAGCAATATTAAAGCCACTGAATTAACAACAGTTAACTATAAATCCCTTAGTTAAATTTTGATAAGCATCAGGAAAATCAAAATCAAGGCCCGTTGTTGGTAGTGATTGTATTTTATATTTTCGGCGGTCTACTTTTTTAAAAAAGTTTTGCTCAAGCTCGCTTACATTCCATTTTTCATAGTTACAGGTAAATAAAATTTGACCTTTTACGCTAAGACACTCTGATAATAGCAGTGCTAATTCAGGCAAGTCTTTTTCAATTTTCCAAGTCGTGGTCTTTGTTCGACCAAACGAGGGAGGATCGCATATGATTAAATCCCATTTTCTATTTCTTTTTTTTGCTCCATTTAGAAAAAGTAAACTATCTTGATTAAAAAATTCTGCTAGCTCTGGATTTAGTCCATTAATTTTATAGTTTTCTTTACTCCATTCTAAAAATGAGGTGCTTGCATCAACGGAAGTGACTTGTTCAGCTTCTCCTGCTGTGGCTGCTACTGAAAAACCTGATGTGTAACTAAATAAATTAAGAACAGTTTTATTTTTAGAATTTTGATAAACCCAAAATCGATTATCACATTGATCTAAAAAAAGACCCGGTGAAAATCCTGAATTTTGTTTGAGTTGATATTGAATTCCGTTCTCTGTAGCTATCCAATTTTGGGGAGTGCCATCGCTAGCTTGAATCATTTGTTGTTCGACTAAGCCTACGCCATGACCGCGATTAATCATATGTCTAACAATTAAATGTCGATGAATACTTTTTGCGAAATCGAGTAAATCAGAAAATTGTGAATCTGTGATGGGTTGATTTTCATACCAATAAACCCAAAGTACAGAACCATATATATCCGCTTGAAGTTTGAATCGAGAGGTATGAATAAGACGATAACAGCTATCATTTTCAATCTGATAAATAGAATTTAAACTTTGCCAAGCATTTTCAAATAAAAGTATTAATTCAGACTCATTTGAATAAAAACTATGAGGAGTCGGAATTTTAAATTGATAATGTTCATTTTCTAAATAAAATGAAATTTCACTAGAATGTAAAGCTAGTCGAAACCAAGAATTTCCGTTATGTTCAAGATCCCCTAATATAGGAATTCCAGCTAATTCAGCATGAAGTCGTATTTGATGAGACTTTCCAGATATAGGCTCGGCCTGATAAAGGTAGTAATTATTTACTTTTTCCAAATAAACAAACTTAGTTTTTGAATTATTTTCTTTATTTGGATTGTTTATAAATTGATGTTCATTTTTTTCAATATGACTTTCCATACAGAAAAAGTCGTTTTGATTTTTTTTTGCTGATAAAAATAGGTATTTTTTTTCTACACGGTTATTTTCAAATTCGTGCGCTATCCTTGCCGCTGTAGTTGGATTTCGAGCAAATAATATAAGTCCACTTGTTTCTTTATCTAATCTGTGAACGACTTTTAATTCTTGATCGATATAACTCGAAAGTACTTCGACTAAACCAAGTTGATCTTCACTGACTTTATGAGTTCGCATTCCAATGGCTTTTGAAACACATATTATGTCATTTTTCTGTTCAAATTGAGGTATTTTATGCTTTTTAAGTGCACTTCGTTTGGAAGCATCATTTGTTTGGTTTTGGCTTTTTAAGTCCTGTTGCATAATATAATTAAATCACATAATCAGTTGTCGGTCATCAGCTGTTTGAATATGATAAAGTTATTAAAACCAAGGAGTTTTTATGAAGACAAATTTTACATTTCTTACTGTTCTAACTGCAGTTTTATTTTTAACTAGCTGTGGTGTTCAAGATATTCCAAAGCAAAAAAATGAAGTTGAAGCTACAGTTGCTGAAGTAACGAATCAATACAAGCGACGATCAGATTTAATTCCAAATCTAGTAGGTGTTGTAAAAGGTTATGCTAATCATGAAAAAGAAACTTTAGAAGGTGTTGTTAATGCTCGCGCAAAAGCTACACAAATGACAATAGATCCATCTAAGGCAACACCTGAACAAATCCAAAAATTTCAAAGTGCTCAAGGTGAACTTTCTTCAGCGTTAGGTCGATTAATGGTTGTGTCTGAAAATTACCCTCAGTTAAAAGCAGATGCTAATTTTCGTGATCTTCAAGCGCAACTTGAAGGAACTGAAAATCGTATTACTGTTGCAAGAAATCGCTACATAGAATCGATCAAAGTTTTTAATAATTTAATTACTGTGCCTCCGACAAGTTTCACGAATTCTATATTTTATCGTCATGATAAAATGCCTCAATGGGATGTAGCTGCATCTGAAAAGGAAAAAGTTGAAAAAGCACCAGAAGTTAAATTTTAATTTCTATTGAAAACAATTTATTATTTTTTAATTTTATTTTTTCTAGCCTTCCAAGCCCAGAGCTTTGAAATACCTGCACTTGAAGGCCCGATTATGGATCAAGTGGGTCTATTGTCTTCTATTGAAAAAGACAATATGCAGCAGAATCTTATCAAATTTAAATCCGAGACCGGTGTACAAATTCAAGTATTTATTCCAGTAACTTTAAATGGTGAAGCCATTGAAAGTGTTTCAATTAAAATATTTGATCAATGGAAATTAGGAAGTGATAAAAAAGATAATGGTATTTTATTTATCATTGCACCTAACGATCGTAAAATGCGAATCGAAGTCGGGCAGGGTTTAGAAGGCTCTGTTCCTGATGCTTATGCAAAAAGAATTATTGCAGAGGTTGTTAGACCTTATTTTAAACAGAATCAATTTGGTCAAGGAATTTGGTCAGGAATTGCAGCACTTCAGAATTATATTATTAATGGTGATGATGGATCACTTGCGGCAGAAAAAGTAATCGGCCGTAAGATTCCTTCTGTTTACATGTTGATTTTCTTTGGTCTTTTATTTTTTGTATTCATGCCATTTTTAAATCGAATGAATGGTTCAAATTTTCGCGGACGATCAGGGGGTTGGGGCGGTGGAGGTTTCGGTGGTGGATATGGCGGCGGCGGATCATCTAGTGGCTGGGGTGGTGGCGCAGGCTGGTCAGGCGGCGGTGGCTCATCTAGTGGTGGTGGCGCAAGTGGAGATTGGTAAATGAATATATATAAAATTAATCAACAGGTTATAGAAAAAGAAGTGGCTTCATTTGAATCAGAAATCGATTTTGAATTAGTACCCGTTTTAGCAAAACAGTCAAGTTACACAGAACATGTTTTTTATTTATTGTTTTTTGCATTGATCATTTTATTTTCAGCAACCTTGGAATTAGCTCTCAATTACTTGATGTTTGATTCTTGGTACGATCGAACATTTTATTTTATTGGCGCAGCTTTACTATCGTTCATCTTAAGTTTAATTTTGGTACGCTTTGATTCTGTTAAACGTATTTTTATATCCAATTCTGAAAAGTCACGACAGGTTTTGCAGAAAGCAAAAATGATTTTTTTCTTGAAGCGACTGCATGAACTCAAATCGCAGCATGCTTTATTAATTTATATTTCAGTTTTAGAAAAAAAAATTGTAATACTTCCAGACCCAAGAATAAAATTAATCAACACATCAGATTTATCAAATCGATGTTTACAAATTTTGCAAAAAGCATTTCAACGAAGTGAATACGAACAAGGTTTAGTTGATGTTATTCGCTATTTAAAAACTGAGTTAAAAACAGTTTTTCCAGTTAAGTCAGCAGAAACTGATCAAAATGAGTACAGTAATAAGTTGATTTGGTGGCAAGATTAGCGTAATTTGTTAGAACAATAATTAATTAATTATATCGTGCGGTCGTAGTTCAATGGATAGAATTCCCGGCTTCGAACCGGTAGGTTGCAGGTTCGAGTCCTGCCGTCCGCACCAAATTTTCTAAGCCCTTGATTTCATTAATTTTTAATTTTTTAAACCTCCCTTGCAATGATTTACAATGATTTTATTTTCTTTTTTTGTACAAACTGGCCATGTAGTCGTCAGATTCCTTTTGTATTGGCTTCGCATAAACCTGCGCTGTTTTTAAATTCGTTACACCTAGTTGTGATTGAACTAGGGATGTGCTTCCATGGTCGTTATAATAAGCCGTAGCTCCACCTTTTCGTAAGCAATGAGTTGATCTAAATGGTAAGCCAGCAGCTTTAAATGCTTTATCAAAGTTGGCTTGTATGCTACGGTATGAAAGCGGTTCTCCATTATTGTTAAAGACAAGTCCACTGTTAACAGATTCATAATATTCTACTAAATAATGTTTAGATTCAGGGTGTAGAACACTGCTTTTTATGCCAATCATGCTTGAGTTTTTAAACGAATCAACAATTCGAGTTGCGTCACCCTTAAGTCTTGCCCATTCAACTTTTCGACGAATATGAATTTTGTTTTTAGAGTCGATTTCACTAAGATTAATATCTTCTTTATGTAAAGCCGCAATTTCACTAATACGAAGGCATTGATAAAATTGGACTGTAGCAAGTGCTGCATATATTTTGGTATTAGGATCTTTTTCTAGTTCATTTCTAAACTTTATGAAATCTGATTCTGGCAAAATATCTTGTTTTAAAACTTTGTCTTTAATTTTACCTTGGGCAAAATGATACGGTCGAATTGGAATGTCATAAATACCCTCGTGCCTGTCTTTGTAAAATTGAAATAGAGTTCGTAAAAATTTAATTTCCTTATTAAAGCTTGTACGTATATTTTTCATTTTAAGTGTTTTAAGCCATTTGATCCAAGAATCAATCTGAACTGGCCTAATCGATTCTATTGGCATATTTGCAAAGTACTCTAAATATTTATATTTTGATTTATAAAATGTTATTGTGCTGTAGCGTTTTGTTGAAAGTTGCTCATTTTGCCATCTTGTAAAGATATCACTAAACACTGGGCTGTTATCAATTTGTGGATTAGGCACATTGATATTATAAAGCCAGTGCTTAGCTGCTTTCAGATCCTGAAAAGACTGAGTGTTCTCTTTTTTTAAAAGACCTTTCTTTCTAGCTGTATAGCTTTTGAAACGATATTCCTTTATCGTTTCGTCCCATTCCCAGCATTTTGAAAGACCCTTTTCTAATTTAGACATGACGCGGTCTTTACCTAAATAAAGTTTAGGATTAAATTTCGTATTCACAGGGCACTTCCTTCCTGAAGAGCCGTCATGACTTCACTCAAAATAAACCGTACTGATTTTCCATTTTTTAAGTATGGAATCTTTCGTTGTCTCATTAACTTATTAATATATGAGATCGAGTACTTTAGTTTTTGAGCTAATGATTTTTTTGTTTCTAATTCATTTACTTTAGGACTGTCAGAGAACTTTGATTCAATGGGGTTAATAATTGAATTATTGTTTAAGGTCAACATTAGATATCTCCTTTGTTGCTTAACGAAACTAAATTTTTACTGAATGTTACACGGGCTCCAGGCTCTTTT
>JAYUJM010000083.1:0-2388 GCA_043765175.1 Pseudobdellovibrionaceae bacterium
GCTCTTATCGAAACAAACTACAAAGTTGAAGGTGATCTTAGACGTGACATCGGTTTATCAATTAAACGTTTAACAGACGTGAATTGCTACCGTGGAACAAGACATCGTAAAGGTTTACCAGTTCGTGGTCAGAACACTCGTTCTAATGCAAGAACTCGTAAAGGACCTAAGAAAACTGTCGCGAATAAGAAAAAAGTAGTTTAATAAAATTTTAGGTAAAGTGAGATAAATATGGCTACAACTAAAGTTGAAAATAAAGAAAAAAAAGTAACTAAGAAAAAAGTTAAGAAAAATGTTGTTCAAGGACAATGTCATATCAATGCTGGTTTCGGTAATGTGATCGTTACATTTACTGATCCATCAGGTGATGCTGTTTCATGGTCTTCAGCTGGTCACATGGGTTTCAAAGGTTCTCGTAAAGGGACTCCTTTCGCAGCTCAAGTTACAGCAGAAGATGCAGCTAAGAAAGCAATGGATAGCGGCATGAAATCAGTTGAAGTTTTCTTAACAGGTCCTGGAGCCGGTCGTGAACCAGCTATCAGAGCGTTAGCGGGTACAGGTATGAGAATTTTATCTTTAAAAGATATTACTCCAGTCCCACATAACGGATGCCGTCCACCTAAAAGAAGAAGAATTTAATCGGAGTTTAATATGAGTTGTGTAAATAGTTCGGTTTGTAGATTATGCCGTCGCGAAAATACAAAATTATTTTTAAAGGGCGACCGTTGTTTTTCGGATAAATGTGCTTTCGAAAGAAGACCTTATCCACCAGGACAACATGGTCAGTCTCGTTTAAAGTTTTCTGAGTACGCTCTACAATTAAGAGAAAAACAAAAAGCTAAAAGATATTATGGTTTATCAGAGAAGCAATTTAGAAAATATTTTGCAAGTGCTGATCAATCTAAAGAAATCACAGGAACAGAGTTATTAAGATTCTTAGAGTTAAGATTAGATAACGTTGTGTACACATTAGGGTATGCAAGTTCTCGTCGTGAAGCTCGTCAATTAATTTCTCATAATCATTATTTAGTGAATGGCAAACGCGTTAATATCGCCAGCTATATCGTTAAAAAAGGTGATGTTGTTGAAGTGACTGAGAAAAGCCGTGAAGTAAATAAAGTACTAGCTGGAATTCAAGCGGTTGCCCGCAGAACAATTCCTAGTTGGTTAGAAGCAGACCATGCCTCTTTCAAAGGAACTGTTAAAGACATTCCAGCAAGAGACGAAATTTCAATCCCTGTTGAAGAAAGTATGATCGTTGAGTATTACTCACGATAATAAAGAGGTGCGCGATGCAAGAACATTATTTTAAGTTTTGGAGAGAGTTAATTAAACCTAAAGGATTTGAGATCGAAAAAGATACTCAAACTTCTGAATACTCTAAATTTATCGTGAAACCCCTTGAAAGAGGTTTTGGTGTAACTTTAGGAAATTCTTTAAGAAGAATTCTTTTAAGTTCAATGATGGGTTCAGCAGTTACGGCTGTTAAACTTGAAGGCGTTCTTCATGAGTTTTCAACTTTACCAGATGTGTTAGAAGATGTTTCAGACATCATTCTTAATCTTAAGCAAGTTCGTTTAAGACAGCATTCATCAGAAACTTTTACGTTAAAAATTAACAAAAAAGGTCCTGGCGTTGTAACAGCTGCTGATATCGTAACTAACGATAAAGTTGAAATTTTAAATCCAAATCAACACATTGCTACACTTGGTAACAATGGTTCTTTCAACGCAGAATTAATCGTGTCTTACGGACGTGGTTATGTTCCAGTTGAAAACCGCAGTGAACAATTGTCTGTTGGCTACATTGCTATCGATGCTTTACATTCGCCAATCAGAAAAGTGAATTATTCAGTGTCAAACGCACGTGTTGGTCAAAGAACTGATTACGATGCATTAACTTTAGAAGTTTGGACAGATGGTTCATTAAAACCTGACGAAGCTGTTTCTTTAGCTTCTAAGATTTTAAAAGAACAACTTCAAATTTTCTTAACATTTGATGAATCTTTAGAGCCTAGTGATGAAATTAAATCTATGGGTAATTCGTCATTGAATGAAAACTTATTCAGATCAGTAGATGATCTTGAATTAAGTGTTCGTTCTGCGAACTGCTTGAAGAATGCAAATATTCGTTACATCGGTGAATTAGTTGTTCGTTCTGAATCAGAAATGCTTAAAACTAAAAACTTCGGTCGTAAATCTTTAAATGAAATTAAAGAGATCTTGGTTGAAATGGGCTTAGGTTTAGGGATGAAAATCGAGGGATGGCCACCTCCAGGATGGGATCCTAATGTTCCACCTCCAGCAAAACGTGAATCGTAATCGGTAAGGAAATAGAAAATGGCATCACATCGTCGTTTAGTAAAACATTTTAGTCGTAAATCTGGTC
>JAYUJM010000084.1:0-6429 GCA_043765175.1 Pseudobdellovibrionaceae bacterium
CTTGTCCTGATCTTTCTGTTGTTGGTCTTGTTGATTTTTCTTAATAAGAAGTTCTATATTTTTTTTAGTTTCTTGAGAATTTGGATTTAAATCCAATGCCTTTTGATAATAATCTAAAGCCTCATCGATTTTTTTCTGTGCTCCGCTTGAGACACCTTGATTAAAATAAGTAAGAAAAAGTGATTTAATTTTTTCCTCACTAAGCTGAGGAAACTGTTTTTCAATGACTTTTAAAGTTTCATTAAATGATTTTTGTGCATCATCGTATTTTTCAGAATTATGAAAGCCAATTCCAAGCTGATTATCTATTCTGTAATCTTGACTTAAAGATTCCTTGGCTTGAAAGGCTTGATTTAAAGCTTCGGGCATTTTTTTTTGATCTGTTAACACATTAAAAAAATGAGAATGATAATAAGCTTTCACATAATCAAAATGACCAGAACATCCTGTTAAAAAAAATCCTGCTATTATCAAAACCTTATTAATTTTCATACTCACTTTTCCAGCTCATCATTTTTGAACGTCGTGTTGATAACATAAAACTAAATAAAATAAACAAAATACCTATTGCTAATGGAAGCATAAATTTTTCATCATATTGAATATTTTTCTTTGTTGCGAATTGAGTTTTTTCGTACTCATTAATTTTCGCAACTATTCCATTAATATGATCACCTCCGAACTGTGAAGTGAAAAAATCACCTTTAGCAGTTTGCGCTATTTCTTTTAAAAAACTGCCACGAACTTGCGATAAAATGACTTGTCCATTTTGATCTTTTTTATTTCCTGTCAAATTACCTAACTGATCCCGAGTGGGTATCGGAGCTCCTTTTTCCGTACCGTAGGCCACAGTCAAAATATATACTCCGCTTTCAGAAAGTTTTTTAGCTTCTGCGATCGCATTTTTATCATGATCTTCACCATCAGATAAAATTAAAACGACTCGTGTTGCTTTGGTTGCTTCAGATTGAGTAATACCACCTTTTTCAAAAGCTTCTTGAGCGTAGGATAAAGCCGTTTGAAAATTTGTACCTTGCGTGGTCACTGAATTTGTATCTAAAGTTTGAAAGTACATTTTCAAAGCTGACGGATCAGAAGTTAACGGAGACATCAATGCCGCACTTCCAGCAAAAGCAATCAATCCCATTTTGTGCCCTGGTAATTTATCAACTAGTTTTTCCAGTTCAATTTTCATCAGTTCCAAGCGTGAAGGTTTAATATCTTCAGCCAGCATACTTTCAGATACATCTGCTAATATCATTAATTCAATGCCTTCACTTTTAATATCCTGCTGCGACTGACCATACTGAGGCCTTGCTAAAGCTAATATTAAAAAACACATTCCAAGACACTCAAGAATCAATTTAAAGTATAATTTTTCTTTAGCAATTGATTGACTCAACCACGGTGAAATTCTTTGACCAAAATGAAGATCTATTTTTTTTTTATTTTTTTTGAAAAAAAACAAAAAAATACATATATAAAATAAAATGAATATAAATAGCCAGAAAGCTGAATCGTTTTGGAAACGAAGTCCGTTCATGCAGGTCCCCGTCGTAAAATGGTCATATTAAGCAATTGACAAAAACAAAATAAAACCAGACCGCTTATTAGAAAATAGTAAAAATACTCTGTATACTGTGTGTACTTTGTTTCTTCTATCTTGGTTGTTTCCAATTGATTAATTTCAGCAAAAACACCTTTTAATGAGTCTTCTTTCGACGCTCTAAAATATTTCCCATCTGTTACTTGAGCCATTTGACCAAGTAACTCTTCATTAACTGTGCTTTCAAAATTTTGGTATCTTTTTGTCTTATTACCAAACAAATCTGTCGTATAAATGGGAAGCTGCGTTTTTCCATCTTTACCTATACCAATCGAATAAATTTTTATCTGATATCCTTTAACTATTTCTAAACCTGTCTCAGGGGAAATCATTCCTGAATTATTTTCTCCATCAGTTAAAAAAATCATCACTTTACTTTTTGCGAATGAATCTTTTAAACGCGCAGCTCCTGCTGCCATCGCAACACCAATAGCAGTTCCATCTTTTATTCTAGCATCTGCTGCAGTTTGAATGTTTTGAATTCGATTTAAAATAAGATCGTAGTCTAAAGTTGGTGGAACCAAAGTAAAAGCTTCACCCGCAAAAATAACTACTCCAATTCGATCACTTGACCTTGCTTTTATAAACTCGCTGATTGTCTGTTTTGCAGATTCTAAGCGATTGAATGGCTTCATATCTTCGATCAACATGCTGTCAGAAATATCAAGTACAATGATAATATCTAACCCATCGACTGTACGTAAAGATTTAGTATTTGCCAATTGTGGCCTAGCTAATGCGATTATAAAAAAAGCAACTGATATGTAAATTGAAAACTGTGAAGCCAGATGAAAGAACGCAAGTCCTTTTTTATTCCATTGTTTTAAATGCACTAATGTTCCAACTTGAAAAGTAGGACTTCGTAGTTTTTGATTCATGAAAAAAAAGATCATTAAAATATATGGAATCAATGCAAGTAAAACTAAAGGATAACGAAATGAAAAATGAGCCCAGTTCATATATGACCAACCGTAGTTCGACGCTTAAACTGATCTTCTATAAAATCAACAGTGTGATAAATTTTTGGTATATAATTTCTAACATGTTCAGAATCACTCATTTTTTGCAGTTCATTTAAATCTTTAAATCGATGCTGAATAAGCTGATATTCTTCTTTAAAATAAGGATATTTTTTTTTAAAATAGTTCATAGAAGATTTTTGTCCAAGTTCAACAAATGGAATCTCGTATTTGCGCGCTAAATATATTTTAAAATACTCTTCGAGTTCAATAATTGAAATGCCAAAAGTTTCTTTTTTTCTAATTGAGCGATATATCTGAGAATCTGGCTCGATGGCAGAACGATAATTCTTAAGTTGATCAAAAAGCTTTTTCAATTGGCGTTTTTTTCGAGCCGCATAAAATAGGCCTCCAAAGAAAAGTAAAACAATAACTAAACTAGAAATAGTTATAGCCATAGGCCATTGAAGCGAAGCTGTGATAAAACCAAATGGTGGAACTTCTTGTCCTTCAGACAATAACTTTGATTGTTCAGGAGTCAAAACAGATTCAACTTTAATTTGATCAAGTCTTAAATCAACTTCTCTATTTCCGTCTGATAACTTGAAAACTAAATTTTTGCCCTCACTAGCTACATAAGAAGTCATTTTTAAAACAACTTGACCTGGCTCTAAGGTTTCAATTTTCAATAAATGTAAATTATATTTCATTGCTTCAGGAATGATGACATCTATTTTTTTCTTATCGAAGTCCGCAGTGATTTCAATTCCTTTACATTCTAATAAAAAAGGGCGGCCTACCGTGATTTGTTGTGACAACTGACCTAGCACTTCAGGAATTTGCATCATACAATTAATTGCCACAGGAGTATCGCTCATGATCTTCGCTTTCTTCTTTTAAAAAAAGCAATTAAAGCTGTGTGATACTGATCATCTGCACTTAAGGAGAATGTATCGATTCCATTTTTTTTCAACTTTTTAGAAAAAACATCAAACTCAGACTTAAACTGAGCTTTCATAGCATGTTGAAATGCAGCATTAGAAGTATCAACTAAAACTGAATCGCCAGTTTCAGCATCCTGCAAATCAATTAGACCAACATCAGGAAAAATAAACTCTGCTTCATCTTGTATTAAGCCTGCAATCACTTCATGTTTTTTTTCTAAAAACTTAAGTGATTCATCATATGAAACAGTTGAATTCGTTTGTCGAAAATCACTTAATAAAAATATTGTGGCTCGTTTTTTCAAAACGCCTCGTGCAAAATCTAAAGCTTGATTTAAATCAGTTTTTATACTTTTTGGTTTGTAAAATAAAATTTCACGTAATATTCTATAAACATGAGCTTTGCCTTTTTTAGCAGGGATATAAAGTTCAACATCGTCAGAAAATAAAATTAAGCCCACTTGGTCATTATTTTTTACGGCACTAAATGCCAGTGTCGCTGCAACTAACGAAAGTGTTTCAGCTTTAAAATAATTTTTAGAACCAAAATGCTGCGATCCACTGACGTCAACCATAAGCAGCATAGTTAACTCTCGTTCTTCTTCAAATGTTTTTACATAGGGTTTTCCAGCACGAGCCATTAGCGCCCATGAAATTGAACGAACATCATCACCTGGAACATATTCTCGAAAATCAGAAAACGTCATGCCCTGACCTTTAAAGCGAGAATGATATTCACCTGAAAAAGTATTATTCACCAACTTTTTAGTGTCGATTTCAATACGTTTAACTTTTTTTAGAACCTCTGCTGGAAGACTCATTCACGATCCTAGTTTAATATTCATTTAATTTCCAACCTCAATAGTGCTTAGAATTTCTTGAATAATATTTTCTGTTGTAATTCCTTCTGCTTCAGCTTCGTAAGATAAAATAAGCCTATGCCTTAAAACACGGCCGACAATGGCTTTAATATCTTCAACAGTGACATAGCCGCGATTACGCAAAAAAGCATGGGCTTTTCCTGCGCGAACTAAACTAATGCTGGCTCGTGGAGATCCTCCGACCAAAATAAGTTTTTCAAATCGACCTAATCCATATCGTTTAGGTTCACGCGTAGCCATCACGATATCTACAATATAATTTTTAATCTTTTGATCCACATAAATTTGATCGACAGTCTCAGTGACTGACATTAACTGTTCACGGGTCGTTACACTTTTAATTTCAATTTTTGTATTCACTCCCATGCGCTGAATAATTTCTAATTCATCACTTTTAGTTGGATAGGTCACATTAATTTTAAACATGAAACGATCCATTTGTGCTTCCGGTAAAGGATAAGTTCCTTCTTGCTCTAAAGGATTTTGAGTCGCTAGAACTAAAAATGGAGTATCTAGCTTGTAGGATTGCTCCCCGATAGTGACTTGCTTTTCTGCCATAGCTTCCAATAAGGCCGATTGAACTTTTGCAGGAGCTCGATTAATTTCGTCAGCTAATACTATATTTGAAAATATAGGTCCCTTTTTCGCTGTAAATTCCCCAGACTTTGGATTAAAAATCATTGTTCCTATTAAATCCGTTGGAAGCAAATCTGGAGTGAATTGAATTCTTTGAAATTGAAGTGATATTGTTTTTGCCATAGTAGCAATAGTAAGAGTTTTAGCTAATCCTGGAACGCCTTCTAAAAGTATATGCCCCCCAGTCAATAAACCCATAATAATACCTTCAATCATATCGCGTTGTCCTACGACAACCTGACTCATCTCGTTCATCATCGCATCGATAAACAAACGCTGTTCTTTAATTTTTTGATTTAAAGATAAAAGATCAACTTCAGACATAGATTCTCCAATCATTCAATTAATTTGCTCGGACTCTATTGTTGTAAACTTTTGCTTAAGGGACAATAAGTTTTATAATAATTTTTTATAATAATTTTTAAATAAAATATGGAGCTCAGCATAATTTTTTTTATTTTTTAAAATGACTTGATTTCGACAAATCTGGAAATAAAATGGAACTAAGAACTAATTTAAGACTTTAGTCCTGAATTTGTAGGATTTAATATTAAAAAAGGAATTTAAATGAATAATAATGACTTACTTAATTCCGAACCACTTATGAAGGCCTCATTTTCAGTGATCATTATGTCAATTGCTTCAAGTGCCGCCATGTCAATGGGACTAACACCAAATCCCGAGGGTCAGACTGAGGTTAATAAAGAATTAGCAAAATTCAATATTGATTTAATTAATGTTCTTAAAAATAAAACTGTTAATAATTTAACAGCAGAGGAAAAAGGATTAATTGAAAATATTTTGCACGATTTGCAAGGCAAATTTCTTCAACTTTGATTTAAAATGTTATATTCTCAAAAGGATTTTTAAAATGAAAAAATATATCTTCATGATCACCCTATCTGTACTGTTTCTTTCTGTTTACACAGGCTCCATCACAGCACAAACTTTTTCCAAGGCTCTTCCTACAAATCCTCCTATGATGAAGTTATCAGATCCACTTCCGGGAAATTTATTTGTCGAATTAGGTAAAGCCATTAATCCTGCTGTCGTTAATATTTCAACTTCGGTCATTTCTCAAGGACGACGTTACCGCGATCCTATGTTAGAAATGCTCGAACAATTTTATGGCTCTCAAGGTGGAGGAAACCCTTTTAGCGGAAAAGAGAATTCTAAAAAACCCCAACGTATGGGGCTAGGAACAGGCTTTATTATTCGCGAAGATGGCCTTATAGTGACAAATGCCCATGTGATTCAAGGTGCTGACTTAATTGAAGTTCAATTAACTGAAAACTCAGACAAACAATATAAAGCAGAAATTATTGGTCAAGATGAACGCACCGATATCGCATTAATCAAAATTAAACCAGATAAAAAATTAACAACAGTGACTTTCGGTTCTT
>JAYUJM010000085.1:0-28008 GCA_043765175.1 Pseudobdellovibrionaceae bacterium
TCCAGGAAAGCTCCAAATTTAAGAAAAAAATTTGGAGCGGGAGACGGGACTCAAACCCGCGACCTATGCCTTGGCAAGGCATCGCTCTATCAACTGAGCTACTCCCGCATTAAAAATGCGTTCTGTAAATTTAAAGACTTTATTAAAACCCGTCAAGGAAAGTCTTTTTGTCATAAATAATAAGCAATATTGACAACATGTAAATAATATGTAAATATAGAGTGATGGAACTTCGTTGGTTATTAGTTGATTTGAATTCTTTTTTTGCCTCGTGCGAGCAACAAGATAATCCATCGTTGCGTGGAAAACCCATCGCTGTGGTTCCAATGATGGCCGATAACACTTCTGTTCTGGCTGCAAGCTATGAGGCTAAAGCATTTGGAATAAAAACAGGAACAAAGGTTTTTGAGGCTAAAAAAATGTGTCCTGAAATACAATTCGTTAGCACAGGCCACAAAAAATATATTCAGTATCATCATCGTATTATTGAAGCTGTTCATAAAATTTGTCCGGTGGAAAAAGTATTATCTATTGATGAAATGGCCTGTCGATTGATCGGGCGTGAATGTGAAATTGCAAATGCCACTGAAATTGGTCTAAAAATAAAGGCTCAAATTATAACAGATGTGGGCGAGTGTCTTACAAGTTCAGTGGGTATTGGTCCTAATATTTTGATTGCAAAAATTGCTTCAGATATGCAAAAACCAAACGGATTAGTGGTTGTCCCGAAAACGCAAATTCGTGAAAAAATAGGACATCTTGATATTAATGTTATATCAGGTGTTGGCCCTAATATGAAATATAAATTAAATTCACAAGGTTTTTTTAAAGTGAATGATTTATTAAATGTTTCGGATCTTGAACTGAAAAAAAATGTCGGAAGTATTTTAGGTTTAAGAATGTCTTTTGAACTTCGGGGCGAAGATGTCGATAGAATTAAAAAAGCTACTCAATCCTTTTCCCACGAGCATGTTCTTCCGCCACAATTAAGAAACCGTTTAGGGGCCTATCAAATTTTAAGTAAATTATTATTTAAAGCTAGTGCACGACTTCGGTCAGAACAGAGAAGGGCTAAGGGTTTTTCGGCTTCAGTTCATTTTATGGATCGAACTTTTTTTGAAAAAAGCATTCATTTTAATGAGTCAGATGATTTATTTATGATGACTGAACAGCTGAAAATAATGTTCAAATTGGCTCCTGATAAGAAGGCCATAAAGGTTCGCATTGTGTTATTTGATTTGACCAATATGAGTAGTCAGCAGTTTTCATTTTTCGACGATGTGAAAAAAAATAAAATGAATTCAGTGATTGATCAAATTAACCAAAAACATGGAGCAAATTCTATTTTAAGTGGAGCTTTTTTAGATGTAGTTGATCAAGCTAAAGCAAGAATTTCATTTCAACATATTCCTGATTTGAAAAATGACTTTGAATAAAAACTAACTGTTTTCGTTAACTGGTGTGATAACTTTCTTAACATAACCACTCCTACTGTTTTGATTATTTAGTTTTTGGATAGGTTTGTTTTTTTGTTGAGTATTTTGATTGTCATTTTCGCTACGCAGCTGGTCGTTTTTATGATCTCCGCGAGTATCAGCACGTTGATCACTTCGATGATCATTTCGTTTGTTTTCAATATGCCGAGACTCTGTAGCAATTGTTTCACGAACAACAACAACTTTTATTTGCCCTGGGTATTGCATTTCGTCTTCGATTGTTTTGGCAATTTGTGCGGAAACATTCATGGCTCCAGCATCATCAACGATTTTAGAATTAACTAAAACACGACATTCGCGGCCACCATTAAGTACAAAAATATCTGTCACACCATGAAATCTTCTAGCTATTTCTTGAAGACCAGTTACTTTTTGAGTATAAGTTTCCATTGTGCTTCGTCGGGCTCCTGGGCGCCCTCCTGAGATTGCATCTGCAGCAATAACAAGGAAATCGATGGGTTGATCAGGCTGCACATCGTAGTGATGGGCACGCACGGCATGGATCACTTCTAAGGCTTCGTTTCTGGCCTGGATAAAATCCGCACCAATAACTGCATGGCTTCCATCAAATTCATGATCTAAAGCTTTCCCTAAATCATGCAGAAGGCCTGCGCGTTTAATCATTTTAGTTTCTGCTTTATTCATTTTTAATTCTTGCGCTAAAAGGCTAGCAAACCAACCCACTTCGCCGCAGTGAAAATATTGATTTTGAGTATATGAATAACGATAACGAAGCGATCCCATGACTTGTTTAATTTCTGGATGCAAATCCATAAATCCAAGTTCTTTAGCTAAAACATCACCATCTTTTTTAATTTGTCTAATGAGTTCTGTTTTCAGAGTCTCACCGACACGCTTTATATAAGTAGGATCAGTTGCTTTTCCAGATTTTTCTGTATCACGAAAAATTTTATCAAAAATGCGTCGTGTTAGTTCACGGCGAACTGGATCATAGCCAACGACTTGAATATTGAGCAGTCTTTCAGGTTCAGGCATGGGATCAATTAAAACATCGCATCCAGTCAGCTCCTGAATAACAGTTAGGTTTTCTTTTAATTTTTGACAAAATAAATTTCGGACACGCTCGTCAGGAAAAAATGTTGAGGCAATATGACGCTCAGTGCTCATTTCCTTTGTAAACCTTTCAATACACAGGGCTAAAATACGTTTAGCTTTAGCTTCAGAAAAGTCTTTAAGTTCAGTGTCAATGGCGTCTAATTTTTTATCCTTATCTGATTCGCACTCATTGATAAGTCGATCTTTAATTTGATCTTTAATTTCTTCAGCTGTTAATTGTGTTTTCGTCATTAACGCTTGAGTGTATTCGGATTTTTGAGAATCAAGTTTGCCAGTTGTTGTTTGAAAATCTTTTTGAACATCATTTAATTTTATAGATAAAAGTCTGAGGTCATTTTCAGTATTCATCAGTGACTGGCGTTGTAATTTATCAGACTCTTCATACATTTTTTTTTGCGATTGGATTTTTTCATCAAGCTCTGTGCATTTATCTTCTGTGACTAAATGTGTTTCTTCGACTTTGCTCCAAAGATCTAATTCAATTTCTTGAATACGTTGTGTGCGTTCTAGTTCTTCAGTTTGAAAAATTTCTTGAGCTTCTTTTTTTAGGTCGTCGGCTTCTTCTTCTGCCGATTTAATAATAGATCTATCAATTAATTTGAAAGCTGTAAAAATCAGAAGTGTTCCTGATGCAAGTCCTACAAAAAGTGGTAATAACATTGAAGTGAAATTCATAATTAAGTTAATCTTTCTTTTTTTGGGTCGAGATGTTTAATATTTTGAAATAATAATAAAGCTACAAATCCTATGGCTATAGCTATATAGCCCACAACAGTATAATTTTCTAAACGTCCAGTTTGAGCATTTTTAATAATAATTTGTCCAGACATCCATGAGCCTAAGGCCATGGCTATCGATTGAATGCAGCTTAGTATACTTAAAAATGATCCGCGATGTTCAGGATCGGCAGCAGCGGAAATCAAAGCATTTGCTGGAATCATTCGTGCAACAGCAGAAATAAAAAACAAACCAGCTATTAATAAAACGATGTAAAGTGGTGCAATATTTTGATGAGTGATTAAAAATACAGGAATAATGGATAAGAATACCGCCCAAGTAAATATTTTAGCTTTGCCGATTTGATCAGACAGCCTGCCTATTAGGGGGGCCATCAGCATCGAACAAATTCCGCCCACCAAATAAATATAAGGTAATTGGGCTTCGCTGACTCCAGCATTGGCGACAAGAGAAGGGGAAATAAAAGGAATAATACAAAAATGTCCAAACATAAGAATAAACATAAATAAAAGCGAGTAAAGTTGTGTCGGGCTTTTAAGAATAAAGCGCAGTGGATTTTGACGGGGTAATTGTTTTTGAATATCGTGCTTGAGGTGAGCATTTATAGGTGGAATCATTTTTAAACAAATGAATAAAATAAAAATTGAAGAAATAGCTAAGAAAATAAACGGTGCATGCCAGTCAAAATAGTTGGATAAAAATAAACTAAAAGGAACCCCCATAATAGAAGCCAGAGAAAAAGCTGAAGTGATTCCACCCATAGCTGTTCCGCGGCGTTCATAGTTAATAAGATCGCTAACGATTGTCATTACAAGTGAATTCATAACTCCACCAAAAAAACCTGCAAAGGCACGTGCGATCAATAAGAATTGAAAATTTGGAGAAAATCCACAGAGTGCCGTAGAAATAATAAAACCAGTAAACATAGCGATCAGATAATTTTTCCGATCGAAATGATCTACATAAAATGAAGCAATAAAACCAGAAACACCAGCGGTGAGTGTATAAACAGACACAAGTAAACTAAATTGATCGGGTGAGATTTCAAAAATGCGCATCAACTTTGGACCCAGTGGCATGACAATCATAAAATCAACAATATGATTGAACTGAATAGCTGCTAGACAAAAAAGAATAATTTTTTCAATGCGGGAAAACATAAGAAAATAGAATAGTCTTTTATTCAGTCATCGAGAATCATGAATAAATCTAAGGCTTAGCGCGTTAAAATAAGTGCTCACTGAAGACGGAGACATTGAATTTCTATTTTTTTTCCTCCATATTATTTTCATGTTCAAATTTATAGTAAAATCTTTTGTGTCTATATTTGTCGTCTCATTTTTGATTTGGGTATTTGTTTTTAACTGGTCATTTATTTTTAAAAGAAAAATAGTAGGACAACTTTCTACTGTTGAAAAAGTGAATGCAGGTCTAATTGTAAATACAGCTGTGAGTGGCGGAATTCCTGATCAAGCATTTTCATTTTCAGTGGCTATTAAAGATTTAGTTTCTAGTGAAATTCATATGGCTTCAAGTGAGGATCGTAAATGGGCAGCAGCTCAGCCTGGGAACTGTGTGGTAGCAGCTTTTTTTCCTTACCCACCATGGAAGTTTTCTAAAGGAACAACTGATTTTAATGCTAGATTGCTTCAAAATTTTCAAAGTTGCGATTCTTTGAAAAAAGAAGATTCGTTTTGGGATAAGGTCAAATTTTTCTTTCTTTGGACTTAATTTTAAAAATTAAAAATTAAAAACTAAAAAAATAAATCAAAGATAATTATCTAAAAAAATTCATTGATGCGCTTGAGTAAAGTTTAGATTTGTATTTGGACTGGCCATTCATTTTTTGATGAAGTGTATAGCTAAGCGTAAGGATTAAAAACAATAAAAACAAATTACGCATGTGAATAAAATTTTGCATAATTCTTTATACCTTGGGACGTTGACTGACGTAAAGATTTAAATACTGCCATCCACTAAGTAGACTTAAAATGACGCTAAACCAAAGTAAAAAATACCCTATTCGATTGGCATCATAACCAAACAAGGGTTCTTGAGTTAATATAAAAGGGATAGAAAACATTTGAAGTGCCGCTTTCCATTTGCCTGTGGTGTGAGCAGATATCACAATTCCATCTGAGGCTGCGGCTGCTCTGACTGCGCCTACGACAGTGTCTCGAGTAATAAATAAAATGACGATCCAAATATCAACTTTTTGTTGTGACGCCAAAAGAATTAAAAGTGCTGAAACTAAAATTTTATCGGCCACTGGATCTAAAAATTTACCTAAATTGCTGACTTGATTCCATTTTCTTGCGAAATAGCCATCCCAGTAATCAGTGACTGAGGCTAAAATAAATAAACTGATGGCCCACCACGAGTAAGTGACATTTTGATATTGAGCCAGCAGTAAAATGGGAAAAGTAAGTACGATTCGAAATAATGTCAAAGTCATCGCCAGTGGAAATCTTTTTTTCAAATCTTTATCCATACAATAACCTTGTTTTACTTTTGATTCATTATTTGTTGAAATCAATTATATGTTGAGCGAGAAGAAACTCTCTGTCAATATGAGGTTTTTAATTCTCTTTTAAGGAGTCCAGTGTGGATCGAAATTTAGCTTTAGAATTTGTACGAATTACTGAAGCTGCAGCATTAGCTTCAGCTAAATTAATGGGTCGTGGCGATGAAAAAGCAGCTGATCAAGCCGCTGTGGATGCCATGAGAAAAGCTTTTGATTCAGTTCAAATTGATGGAACAGTTGTTATTGGTGAAGGTGAACGGGATGAAGCTCCGATGCTTTATATTGGAGAAAAAGTTGGATTTTCAAATGTCAGTGCGAATCGAAATATTTTAGGTTTGCAAAATCCACAAATTGATATTGCCTTGGATCCACTTGAGGGAACTACAATTTGTGCTCACGGTGGTGTAGGTGCTATATCAGTCATTGCTGCTGCAGAGAAAAATGGTTTTTTACATGCACCAGATACTTATATGGATAAAATTGCAGTGGGTCCTGAAGCTAAAGGTGTTATTAATATTGATCTGTCTGCCACTGAAAATATCCACCGCGTTTCAGAGGCTTTAAAAAAACCTATTACTGATTTAACGATTGTGATTCTTGATCGGCCTCGCCATCATGACTTGATTACAGAAGTACGAAAGCTTGGAGCACGCATTCAGTTGATTGGTGACGGAGACGTTTCAGCGGCAGTTGCGGCGGGATGGTCTGATTCGGGTATTGATATGCTGATGGGAATCGGAGGCGCGCCTGAGGGGGTTATTTCTGCTGCGGCGATGAAATGTATGGGCGGGGATTTTCAAGGTCGGCTTAAATATAGAAACGAAAATGAAAAAGAACGCGCTTTAAAAATGGGAATTAAAGATCTCAATAAAAAATTAACTTTACAAGATTTAGCTCGAGGCAATGTTATATTTTGTGCCACTGGTATAACTGATGGGCCCTTGTTAAAAGGTGTGAAAATTAAACCTGGAGGCCGTGCACTAACACAGTCTGTGGTTATGCGTTCGCAAACTGGAACAATTCGTCATGTGGATGCGTATCATAATTTTTCAATTAAGGATTTATAAGATTAATGTTAAAAGTTTATTGCAATCATTGTCAAAAAATAAACGAATTTAACTATGCCTTGATTGGCCGTAGGGATGAATGTCAATTTTGTAAGTCTGATTTACATGCTTGCAAAAATTGTCAGTTTTATGATGTCAAAAGTTATAATGAATGTCGTGAAAACTCTGCTGAGCCTGTTAAAGTTAAAGATCGAGCTAACTTTTGTGATTTTTACCTACCCCGCGGTGACGGAGAAATTATTGATCTAAAAGCAAAGCAAAAAGCAATGGCTGAGGCCCTGTTCAAAAAATAAAATAAAATCAAAGGAGTGATTTGTGGCACAAGCAGAAATAAGTGATAAGTTTAATTGCACAGCTGAGGAATTTTTTGATCTTGTTGTGAATTTTGAAAAATATCATGAATTTTTAAATGATATTAAATCAGTAAAAATTTTAAAAAAAAGCAAAAAAGAAAAAGAAATGGAATTTACTGTTTCTGTCATTAAAATTATTAAATATAAAATTAAAGCGACTCAAAAATCGCCCTCAGAAGTTGATTTTTATTTTACTGAAGGTGATGCTTTTAAATCAATGGCTGGATCATGGAGAATTTCTGATTTAGCTGGTGGAAAATGCAAAGTGAAGTATACAATTGCAGCCGAGTTTGGTCTTTTAGTTCCCGGAGCAATTGCGAAAACTTTAATAAGTGTTAATCTACCGTCGATGATGAATAATTTCAAGAAACGAATTAAAGAAGTGTATGGGTAAACAATGAGCTCAAAAAAAAATAAAGAGCACTTAGCTCAAAAAAATACAGAGCAAACAGCTCAAAAAAATACGGTTAAAGATGCATTCAAGAAAATTTTAGCTTCAGGCAGTGCTACTGAAATTTCAAAAGAACTTTTTCAATCTGCTGTCGGGCAAGTTCAAAAAACGAAATCGGATATTTCTGAAAAGGTCACTCAAGAAATTTTAACACTGATAAAAAAAATAGATTTTGTAAAAGAATTTTCTCAATTTGCTGAAGATCATAAGTTTAAAGTCACAGCCGAAATTGAAATCATAAAGAAAAAGAAGTCATGAGCAATCAAGTGGGGTTAATTAATCCCCGCACCGGTCTGAAAATTAAATCGTATTCATTCATTAATCAAGACCAAGTGTTCGTTACACTTGAAAAACAAAGTCATTTTTTTAAAATATGGAAAAACTATTCTGTTTCAAAAAGGCAACTTGAAATTAAAAAAGTGATTCCCTATTTGCAAAATAAAAAAAATGAGATAGCTGAATCAATTTTTGTTGAAATGGGAAAAAGTTTGTCTCAAGCCAACGCCGAAGTATCAAAGTGCATAGATGCATTTATAAAACTAACAACTGATCAGATAGATTGTCTTAACCCACTGCAGATAAAAAATAACACTTATCGCGAAAGCCAAGTTTTTTATGAACCTTTAGGTGTAGTTTTGTCAATACTTCCATTTAATTATCCGGTCTGGCAAGCGGTTCGTGTCATGCTTCCAACAATTTTGTCTGGAAACGTCAGCTTGTTAAAATCTTCAGAATTAACACCAACAGCCTGTGAAATGATTGCTGAATGTTTTAAAAAAGCAGGGCTACAATACTTAGTTCAACATCAAATGATTTCTGTCGAAGATTTAAATAAAATTATAAAACACCACGCAATAGGTGGAATAAGTTTAACAGGATCTGTTCAAGCAGGTATTGCCGTTTATTCAATGGCCGCAAAAGCACTGAAAAAAGTGGTTTTAGAACTTGGTGGAAATGATGCCAGCCTTATTTTAGAAGATGCTGATTTTCAAAAAGCTATTCAAAAAATTGTTAAATCTAGATTGCAAAATTCTGGTCAAGTTTGTATTTCCACTAAGCGTGTTTTCGTTCCAAAAAAAAATAAAGACCTCATTTTGAAACTTTTTTCAGAAGAGTTTGAAACAGTAGTCAGCTCAAAGGATAGCCTTGTCGGCCCGTTAGCTTCTGTTAAATTAAAAAATGAATATAACTTGCAAGTTTCAGAATTAAAAAAGAAATTGCATTTATTGGTTTATGAAAAAAATATGAATTTTCAAAATACCAACGATAAAATGAGTTTTGTAAATCCTTGTTTAATTTACTTTAATGAAAATGATTCAGCATTAAAAAATATTGAAATTTTTGGCCCGTGCCTAATTGTCATTGGTTATGATAACGTTAAAACGGCGATCAAAAATATAAATGAAAGTGAATATGCTTTAGGGGCTGCAATTTATGGAAATGATCTTCAGACTTGCCGTCAACTAGCTCAAGAAATTGTGGCCGGGCAGGTTTGCATTAATGACATGATTCGATCAGATGTAGATCTTCCTTTTGGCGGGTTTAAGAAATCAGGGATAGGTCGTGAATCAGGTCAACAAGGGTTTTTAGAGTTTACACAAACAAAAGTGATTTCGGAAAAGTAAAATCATGTGGAATAATTTAGAACATCTTTTATTTACTGATCTTAAAAAACATAAATTACAAGATGTTGATCTTTATTTGGTCGCCGTTTCGGGCGGTTTAGATTCACTGACCTTAGTTAGAATGCTTCATAAAGTAAAGCCACTTTCAAGATTAGTGCTTATGCATTTTCACCATGGTAAAGCGAGCACTCTTGAAAGCCAAAGTTACAGAGATGAATCTTTTAAATATATTCAAAGTTTAGAAAGTTTATCTATAAAGGTTGAATTTGAAATTTCTGATCAAACGCTGAGCTCTGAAGATGATTATAGGCAAGCAAGACTGGTTTTTTTTCAGAAAACTTTAGAAAAAAATAATTCTAAATTTTACTTAACTGCTCATCACAGAGATGATGTTTTAGAAACTCAATTGCTTAAACTTATTCGCGGTTCTGGTTTGGATTCATTAAGTGCCTTTAAGAAATGGAATCATAAGATTTACCGACCATTTTTAGATTTTTCTAAAATTGATTTAATTAAATATGCAAGTGATGAAAAACTTCAATGGTTTGAAGATCCTACTAATTTACTTGATCAGTATAACAGAAATTGGATCAGAAATAATTGGCTGAAGCAGTTGGAAGAAAAAATTCCAGGTTCGAAGCTGAATTTAGCTCGATCGCTAGAAAATATAACGAGTGAATTTGAAAACAAGAGTGATATTTTTCAGCAGGAAATAGCGCGTTACATAATTTTTGATGGTAATGAAGTTGTGATTTTACGAAGCTGGTTTACTGGTTTAGACGCGTCATTCCAGATGAAAGTCCTAGCTTACATTCTCAGAACTGAATTTAAAATCGAATTTTCACAAGGACAAATAAAAGAAGCTTTAAAGCAGCTCGACAAAAATCAAAATGATCACATATTTAAAGTTGCTGGTATTATTTGGCTTACGAATAGAAATAATATTGTGCTAAAGTAAGTGATCGGCAGATTTATCGAAGGGATGTCATGAAGTTCAATCAAAAAACAATGTTAACTTGGTTTGCGGTTTTGATTATTTCTATTGTTTTTATTCAAGCTTATAATAGTAAGCAAATGAAAATGATAGCAAATTTTAATTATCCAAAATTTATAACGGCTTTAGAAAAGAAAAGTGTTTCTGAAGATACGTTAGTCGTAAATAAACAAAACGCTGAAATTACAGGAACCATAAAAACTGAATTTGAAAAAGAATACGGTGGAACTCAATTTTCTGTTGTGGGCCCCACAGTTGATAGTGTCAAAGCTGATCTAGAAAAATTAGGATATAAGCCTTCGTATTTAGATGCTGAGTCAGGTAATTTCTTTTCTTCATTTTTAATCAATTGGCTTCCGCTATTGTTGCTATTTGGAGCATTCTTTTTTATCGTTAAGCAGCTTCAAGCCGGCGGCAGTAAAGCCATGTCGTTTGGAAAATCTCGAGCTAAGCTTGTGGAAAATAAAGAAAAAATTACTTTTAGGGATGTGGCGGGAATTGATGAAGCTAAAGATGATTTAAGTGAAATCGTTCAATTTTTAAAAGACCCTAAAAAATTCACTCGCCTTGGTGCCCGTATTCCAAAGGGTGTTCTGCTGGTGGGCCCCCCGGGGACTGGTAAAACTTTATTAGCCCGAGCAGTGGCCGGTGAAGCAGGAGTTCCATTTTTTACAATTTCTGGATCTGATTTCGTAGAAATGTTTGTGGGCGTAGGTGCTAGCCGAGTCAGAGATTTATTCGAGCAAGGTAAAAAAAGTGCGCCTTGTTTAATTTTTATAGATGAAATCGATGCAGTTGGACGTCATCGTGGTTCAGGCACTGGAGGCGGACATGATGAACGCGAACAAACTCTGAATCAATTATTGGTTGAAATGGATGGATTTGAATCTTCGGCAGGCGTGATTTTAATTGCAGCCACAAATAGACCTGATGTTTTAGATCCTGCCTTATTAAGACCAGGGCGTTTTGATCGTCGCGTGATTGTAGGAAAACCTGATGTACTTGGTCGCGAACAAATTCTTGCGGTTCACATGAAAAAAACTCCACTGGGTCCAGATGTTAATTCTAATAAAATTGCTCGGGGAACGCCTGGTTTTTCAGGGGCTGATTTGGAAAATTTAGTGAATGAAGCAGCTTTGGTGGCTTCAAGATATGACAAGAAATATTTAGAAATGGAAGATTTTGAAAAAGCTAAAGATAAAGTGATTATGGGAAGTGAAAGAAAATCCATGGTAATTAGTGATGAGGATAAAAAAAATACAGCTTATCACGAAGCAGGGCACACTTTGGTTGGAAAACTTTTGCCAGGTTTAGATCCCATTCACAAAGTGACTATAATTCCACGTGGAATGGCATTGGGTTTAACCCAAACTTTACCTGAAAAAGATTCTTTGAGTTTTTCAAAAAGCCAAGCTGAAAATTGGATTGCTTTTGCCTTTGGTGGACGTGCCGCCGAGGAATTAATTTTTAAAGATTACACAACAGGCGCATCAAACGATATCGAACGCGCTACTTCTATGGCTCGAAAAATGGTTTGTGAATGGGGTATGAGCCCACTAGGACCGTTAGCCTACGAAAAAGTCGATGGGCCTGTGTTTTTAGGAATGGGACAAGGTTCTAAATCAAAGGATTACTCTGAATCTAAAGCTGAAGAAATTGATGCTGAAGTCTCTAAAATTATTAACACTGGTTATAAACGGGCCATGGATATTTTAGTTGAACATAAAGATAAATTAGAAGCTTTAACTATGGCGTTGATTGAATTTGAAACAATTGACAGTGTTGAAGTTGAAATGCTTGTTCAGGGTGCGGCACTTTCTGAGATTCATAAACTTAGAAATAATAAAAAAGAATCAAATCCAAACTTCACACCAGGTGGAACGTCGACAACTGATAAGAATGAAATCGGTTTGAAAAAGCCAGTTAGCGTTACATAGTTTAATGGAAGTTTTTTTAAGTTTTTGGGAAAATTTACGATTTATAGTGGGCTATTTGCGTTGGCAAGATCTTTTGGATATTGGCTTTGTGTGGGTTATTGTTTATCGAATTTTAACATTAATCAGAAGAACTGGTACTATACAAATGCTGTCAGGACTTGGAATTCTTGCAGTCACTTACATCCTGAGTATTTGGTTTGAATTATTTACTTTAAATTGGTTGTTGGATAAATTTTTCTCAAATCTTTTTGTTATTATTGTTGTTTTATTTCAAGGTGAAATCAGACGAGCTTTGGCTCATATTGGAAGTCATCCCCTGTTTGCAGATGTTTCAGAAACAATGGAAACGCATATTGTTGAAGAAATTGTCAAAGGAATTGTGGCCTGTAGCGAAAAGGGATATGGAACCTTGATAGCCATCGAAAAAGAAATTCTTTTAGATTATTACATAGAAATGGGCACGGAAGTCCATTCGCAGATTTCATCTGAACTTATTCAATCTTTATTTCATCCTCAAGCTCCGATGCATGATGGAGCTGTGCTTATACGAAATGGTAAAATATTTTCTGCAGGATGTTTTTTACCGCTCAGTAAAAACCCTGCATTAGATAAAAATTTAGGAACAAGGCACCGCGCTGCTTTAGGGTTAACCGAGGAAACTGATGCGTTAGTCATTGTTGTTTCAGAGGAAACTAAAGCCATTAGTCTTGTTTCCGGTGGACATTTGCGAACTCAAATTGAAATTAATGAGCTCAGATTAACTTTGTATGAAGCTTTTGATTTAAAATATAAAAAGATGACGACTGAAGGGCTAACAAATGCCTAATCAGCCCAATTTAAAAAAGAAGAACTCATTTAATTACAGGATATTAGATAATTTTTCTTATAAAATAGTTTCGCTTTTTATTGCTTTTGTTTTATGGATTTCAATTCTTGGAAGACGTGACTTTGTTTCAACTCAAGAGCTTGAACTTAATTTATTAACATCCGAAGGTTACAGCGTTTTAAGTCAATCCACTGATCGAGTACGGTTGAAAATTTCAGGTCAGCAGCCTTTAATGAAAAAATTTAAGACAAAAGTTCAATCTTTAGTGATCGATGTTTCAGAAAAAGATCTAGGAATTCATGATATGGAAATTACAGCGAATCGATTGGAATTACCTGAGGGAATCAAAGTGTTAAATATTCGTCCAAATACTGTTAAATTTGAAATTATAAAAAAATAGGTTGTTAAATATGTCTAAAACAAATTCTTCAAATGCAAATTCTTCAAAAAAATCAGCCCAGCTTTTTGGAACTGACGGAATTCGTGGAACTTCAAATCAATATCCTATGGTTCCAGATGTTGTTGTGCGAATTGGTCAAGCGATTGGTTATTTAATTAGAACTCAAAAAATATCTTCGCCCTCAAAAGCTAACAAAGTTGTTATCGGTAAAGACACACGATTGTCTGGCTATATGATTGAACAAGCTTTGGCTAGTGGTCTCAATTCCATGGGAATATATGTTCAGTTGGTCGGGCCATTGCCAACGCCAGGAATTGGATATTTAACTCGAACGATGCGAGCTGCTGCTGGAATTGTGATATCAGCGTCACACAATGCTTATCAAGATAATGGCATTAAAATTTTTGGCCCTGATGGTTTTAAATTAGATGATTTATTAGAAACAGAAATCGAGAATCTTGTTTTTAAAAATGAATTATTTAATTTACTTCCGCATTCAAAAGAAGTTGGAAGAACTCGACGAATAGATGATGCTCAAGGAAGATATATAGTTCACGCAAAATCAACTTTTCCTTTAGAGTATACTTTAGATGGTATGCGAATTGTTTTAGATACGGCCCACGGGGCGGCTTACAGTGTAGCACCGGCTATTTTCGAAGAACTTGGTGCTGAAGTGATTCAATTAGGTCATCAGCCTAACGGATTAAATATCAATGATAAATCAGGGGCGCTTCATCCGTCACAAATGGCTCAAGCAGTAGTGCAGTACCGTGCTGATGTGGGAATTGGTTTAGACGGGGATGCGGATCGTTTAGTGATGGTCGATGAAAATGGTAAGATTCTTAATGGAGATCATATTTTAGCGTTGTGCGCGATTCATTTTAAGAAAAAAGGTATTTTAAAAAATAACACTGTCGTATTTACGCAAATGAGTAACTTTGGATTAGAACAAAAAATGAAGGAAATGGGAATTAACGTGAGCATTACAAATGTCGGTGATAAAAACGTCGTCGAAGAAATGCGTTCAAAAAATTATAATCTTGGTGGTGAACAATCAGGGCACATTATTTTTTTAGATCACTCTACAACAGGAGATGGTATAGTTGCTGCGTTGAATGTGTTATCTGTCATGAAAGAAACCGGAAAAAAAATGAGTGAACTTTCTGGTGTTTTAAAAGAACTGCCTCAGGTATTAATTAATTGCCGTGTCAGTCGCAGATTGGATTTAAAAACTTTAGCAGGTTATCAAGAGTTATTATCAAATAAAGAAAAAATTCTGGGTGACAGCGGGCGAATATTTATACGCTTTTCAGGAACGGAACCTTTGATCCGAATTTTAGTTGAAGGACAGGATCAAAATTTGATAAATCGAATCGCAGAAGAATTAGCTAATTTTTTAGAAAAAGAATTAAAGTAAATTTAAATGAAAACGATTTTCACTGAAATCATTTCAAGTGAATTGGAAAATAAAAAAGTAGTTCATTTGATTCAACCTTTGATAAATTCGAACACTGTTTTTTTATTTAAAGGTGGTCTAGGTGTTGGAAAAACTACTTTTGTAAGAAATTTAGTTGAAAATTTTGTACCATTTAATCATGTTCAATCGCCAACATTTTCTTTTAGAAATTCTTATGTAATAAATCCTCAGTTATCGATAGAACATTTTGATTTGTATCGTATAGAAACAAATGATGATTTAGAGTCGATTGGTTTTTGGGAAGTCTTTAGTGAGACTAATAAATGTATTTTTATAGAATGGTCTGAAAAATTAAATGAAGCTGATTTGCCATTAAATTGGAAAGTCTATATTTTAAGTCTAGAAAAGCTGAAAGACGATGCTCATTCACTCACTGAATCACGTCGTTTTATATTAAGCAGCTTTTAAAGTTGACGCGTTTATTTCATTTTCATAAGTTAGACTAAATCCTAAAATAAAGCCAATGACTATTTCATTCAGCATTATTGGTTTTACAAATCCACTTTTAAAATCTAAAAGTTCAATAGAGTTTTCTTGGCATTTGAATTGAACTTCTTTTTTTTCTAAAAAACAGCTCTTAAAAAATTCGTTTTCTCGAAAGCTAAATTGCAATGATTTTGAATTTTCGATTTCAGATTTTATATCATCATCTATAAAAACACCCTTAGTTTTACTTTGGTTAATTTTAAGAATGCAAATAGCATCATAGGTTTTTCTTAAATCTGAATGCTGATTATTAAGACCATTTGTAAATTGCTTAGTAAATTTATCCCAGAAATCATTTTGTAAAGATAATGTAAATTCAGTTTGTTTGATGAAATTGATTTGCTCTGGATGGCAAAGAATAAAAGTTATTTTTTGTTGCTGTTCTTTTGAAAAATGAGTCATTAATTCAAAAGTATCTTTTGTGTAGCCAAGTAATAAAAACTGATCTTCCCAGTTCAGTAATAGACAGTCATTACTTCTAAAAGGTTCTGCTAATTTGTTATCAACACTTTGCAGTTGATAAATCTGTTGCAAATGGAAAAGTTCTTCTAGCGGAAGTTGATTTTTTAAAAGGCCTACTTTATTTTTATCAATGAACCACTTCGAATAAGCATTCCAATCAAGCCATTTTTCAAAAAGTGCTATTTTAAGTGGGCATAGGTTTTTATTTTCAAATTGCATGATATATTCTTCGGCTCTAAGAGCAGCTTCGCTGAAGAATATTTCCCAAGATGAATTTGTAGAATGAAGTTTCATATTATTTTATCGGAAGATTAATAGCACAAGTTAAAATAAAAAAACTGTTTTTTTGACTCATCTTGAGACGATTAGTTTGCTGGTTTAGTCAAAGATGCAAATCTTCTAATAGTGTGTTCTTCAATTTGCCTTGCCCGTTGAAAAAATTGCACTCTGAAAACACTTCTTTTCGATGATAAAACCCCTAAATACCTGAAACCAGGCAGAATGACCTTATCATGGAACAATAATTTGGTTCCAGAACATACCTAAGTTATTAAAACTTTTCATTTATTTGAAATTCGTGTAGAACCACAACATGCAATTTCAACATCAAATTTACCTTGATCATAATGCGACGACGCGTCCTTTTCCTGAAGTTTTATCAGGTTTGGTGTCAGCTATTCAAAATGATCAAGTGTCGTGGGGAAATCCATCATCGATTCATTTGCAAAGTCGAGAACCCAAAAATATTCTACGAGAAACACGAAAATTATTTTCTAACTTTTTAAATTGTGCAGCCACAGAAATTATTTTCAACTCTGGTGCCAGCGAAGGCAATAATACAGTTTTGAAATCTGTTTGGCAAAGCTTAGGTTCTATTAAAAATGAATTTTTGATTTCTGCAGTTGAACACCCCAGTGTTACTAAAACTGCCGAGTATTTACAAACTCTTGGTGCCATCATTAAATGGATTCCTGTTTCAAAAGATGGATTCATTGATTTAGATTTTATTCAGAAAAATATTTCTGATCGTACGGCTTTAGTTTCTGTGATGTATGCAAACAATGAAACAGGAAGTATTTTTCCCATCGCTGAAATTTCAAAAATGATTAAAGCTAAAAATATTTTATTTCATGTTGATTGTGTGCAAGTTCTTGGAAAGCTAAAAATTAACTTGAATGAATTAGTCATTGATTACGCCACATTTTCAGCTCATAAGTTCTATGCCTTAAAAGGCTGCGGAGTTTTATTTGTTAAGAAAGGTTCTCCGTATGTAAACCTTATTTATGGAGGCGCTCAAGAACGCGCTCGTCGCGGCGGAACAGAAAATATTTTAGCGATTTGTTCGTTGAATCAAATGCTGCCATTTTTAAGAGATGTCGAAGAAAAAAATATTGAAATTGAAAATCTCAGAAATTATTTTGAACATTGCATTTTGCAAAAAATACTCAATGTTCAAGTGACAGCTGTTGCCTCAAATCGTTTAGCAAATACGTCAAGCTTAGTCATCGACGGTGTTGATGGTGAGACTCTTTTAGTCAGTCTTGATTTAAAAGGTTTTGCCGTTAGCACAGGTGCTGCTTGTAGCAGTGGTAACCCTGAGCCAAGTCCAGTGTTATTAACAATGGGACTCACGCGAATTGAAGCGCAGTCGTCATTAAGAGTTTCCTTAGGTTGGTTGACAACAAAAAATGAAATTGATTTATTTGTTCAGACTTTAACTGAAGTCGTTCATCGTCTTCGAAAAATTAATCAAGAAATGCATAAACAAATAATCAGAGAAAATCATGCCGAATTCTAATTTATCAAAAAAAACGTCCAAAGGAAAAGTCCTTGTGGCCATGTCGGGCGGGGTCGATAGTTCGGTGGCAGCTAGTCTTTTAGTGGATCAAGGCTACGAAGTCGTCGGTGCCACGATGCAAGTGTGGGACTATTCAAACTGTGATATCACTGAAGGCAGTGGCACATGTTGTTCAAGTGTGGATGTCGATGACGCACGAAGTGTGGCAGATCGTATTAATATTCCGTTTTATGTTCTTAACTGTGAAGCGAAATTTAAAGCAGCCGTCATTGACCCTTTTATCAATGATTATTTGAATGGACGAACTCCATTACCGTGTGTGAATTGCAATACTTATTTAAAATTTGATCATTTAGTTCAAAAAATGAAAGAACTTGATTGTGATTACTTAGCCACTGGACACTACGCACAAGTCGTTAAAAATGATCGTGGTGAATCTGTTATTATGACGTCTACTGATGACTGGAAAGATCAAACTTATTTTTTATTCACGATTGATCCAAAGATTATTCCGTTTCTTTTGTTTCCAATAGGGCATTTAAAAAAACCTCAAGTGCGTGAAATAGCTGAAGCAAAAAATTTAGTTGTGGCCAAGAAAAAAGATTCTACGGGGATTTGTTTTGTCGGTGATCGCGGATATGATCAATTCATCAAAGAAAATGTCAGTGCTGCCATCCTAAAAACGAAAGCCGGCGTATTTAAAAAATATCCAAACGGCGAATCCATGGGAAACCACGAGGGAATACATTTATACACTATCGGTCAAAGTAAGGGCCTTGGTTTAACTTTTCATGAAAAGTTATTTGTTATAAAAATTAATCCTGAAAATAACGAAGTGTGGCTTGGTGAAGAAAAGCACTTGTACTTCGAAGAAGTGCAAGTCATTGAACCTCATTTATTGACTGATATTACTGATGGCGAGCATCTTTTTGTAAAAATTAGATATCAGCATAAAAGTTCAAAAGCCCAGATTTTTAAAACAGAAACAGGGTTTAATCTAAAATTTGAAACTCCCCAGCGTGCCATAACACCAGGCCAAGCTGCTGTGTTTTACCGTGATGAAAAAGTTTTATTGGGGGGCGGATGGATCAAAATTTAGATTTTGTCGTCCATACTTTTGGCTGTAAAGTGAATACTTATGATTCAGGTTTAATCCAAGCAAATATGAATCGCTTTGGATATCAACTATTAGATAAAGTTGATAAAAATAAAGCTCAGATTCATATTTTAAACACCTGTGCAGTTACTGCAGAAGCCACACAAGAGGCTGTTAAAGTCATTCGTAGAATTAAATCGAAACAGCCTTTTTCAACTATTGTTGTGACAGGTTGTGCAGCCCAAGTGGATACTGGTGCTTTTGAAAATCTTCCAGGTGCTGATTTAGTCGTGGCCAATTCCCACAAAGGAATTTTGCCAGAATTATTAAATAAATTTTATAAACGTGAATTGACTGAAAAAGTTTTTAAATCAAATATTTTCAAAAAAGATGACCTTGAAGCGGGTGGCGGAACAGAATTGTCTCATACCAGATCTTTTTTAAAAATTCAGGATGGTTGTAATAGTTTTTGCACTTTTTGTATAATTCCCTACGCCCGTGGAAAAAGTCGATCAATTTCAATTTCTGAATTAATAAAACGTGTGAATGAATTAGTGCATCTTGGTAAAAAAGAAATAGTTTTAACAGGTGTGCATATAGGTGATTATGAAGATGAAGTAAGTGGTCAGAAAAAAACTTTAGAAGATTTAGTAGAAGCTATTTTACTTAAAACCAGTATTGCTAGAATTCGATTATCTTCTTTAGAGCCCATTGAGTTAACAGATCGTTTACTTCAACTTTACTCGGACTCAAGATTATGTCCACATTTTCATATGAGTATTCAAAGTGCTAATACAGAAGTGCTTTTTGAAATGAAAAGAAAGTATGATCATCTTTCTGTAGAAAAAGCTTTAAATCAAATTTATAAAAAACTTTCTAATCCTTTCGTTGGTATGGATGTCATTGCAGGTTTTCCCACCGAAACTGATTCACAGTTTGAAGATACTTATCAGCGTTTGTCGGTATTACCTTGGACAAAGATTCATGTGTTTCCCTACAGCGAGCGTCAAGGAACTCGAGCTGCAGTGTTCAATCAAATTCCTTTTCATCAACGAAAAGAACGGGCAAGTCAGTTAAGACAATTAAGTTCGCATCGCTATCAAAGTGAATTATTGAAACAAAAAAACACTGAAAATTCGGCTTTAATTCTAAAGTCAGATTTGATGATCAATGGAATGCAGTATTTTGAAGGTTTAACAGAAAATTATTTTCCGGTATTAGTTAAATCAGATTTAATGCTTAAGGCAGGATCTATTCAGAAAATTCAAATCGACCAGTTACATAATATTTCTGAAGAGCCAAGACTTCTTGGTCATATACTTCAAGAGGTAATGCAATGAGTAAAAATGTAGAAAAAATAATTGCCTGCGAATTCAAAAATGTAAATATTCTTAAAGAAGCCTTAACTCATAAAAGCTTTTGTATTCAAAAAAATAAAAATAATACCCATAACGAGCGCTTAGAATTTCTTGGTGATGCCATTTTAGGATTAATCATTGCTGAAAACTTAATGGTTCAATTTCCTCAAGACAATGAAGGAATGCTTTCAAAAAAGCGAGCCAGTCTTATTAATCAAGATACTTTGGCTAAAAAAGCTTTGATTCTAAAATTAGATCAGCATTTAATTATGGGCCCCGGGGAAAAAGAACAAAAATCACAATTAAAGCCACGTATTTTAGCGTCAGTGTATGAAGCCATCATCGGAGCCATTTATTTAGATTCAAATTTTTTAAGTGCACAAAGATGGGTAGGCCAGCAATTCGAATTTGATATTAGACACATGAAGCCCGAGCAAGATTTCGAGAAAGACTATAAAACAAGACTTCAGGAGTTAGTCTATAAATTAAATTTAAATCAACCCAGTTATGAACTGATTTCAACCATTGGGCCTTCCCATGATCCTCAGTTTTTAGTGGCTCTTAAAATTGATGAAATTGAAAAAAGTCGAGCTTCAGGGCGAAGTAAAAAAATAGCAGAACAAAACGCGGCTGAAATTTATATGAAAGAATTAAATAATAAAAAAATGAAAACGAACACTCCAAAGGTGACAGAAAGATAATATGTATAAAGCAGGATTTTTAGGCCTCATCGGCCAACCGAATGCAGGTAAAAGCTCACTCATGAATTTTTTAATTTCTGAGAAAATCTCAATAGTAACGCACAAACCTCAAACGACTCGAAGACGTATTTTAGGTTTGTTTTCTGATCCTACAGGACAAGTGGTTTTTGTAGATGCTCCAGGAATAATTAAATCAACTTCAGGACTTAATATGTTCTTACAAAAAGAGGCTGAAGATGTCATTAAAAGTAGTGATGCTTTGTGTGCCGTTTTAAGTTTAACTGAAGAAACAGCAGAACATAATGAAGAAATTATTAAAATGGTGGCTCGTTCAAAAAAGCCTTGGATCGCAGTGATCAATAAAGTAGACGTGCAAGATAAAGTTCATCGAATTTTAATTTTAAAAGAATATCTAAAAGATTATAATGTTCCTGTTTTTACTGTGTCTGCGAAAAATCAAAATAAAGATGAAAAAAATGAAATCCTTAAAGCTTGTATCAATGTTTTACCCGAAACAGAAGCTCCACTTTATGATCCTGAATTATTCACGACAGAAAATGTTCGTTTTTTAGCTGAAGAAATTGTACGTGAAAAATGTTTTGAAATTTTTGAATATGAAATACCCTACCAAACAGCAGTTCAAGTCAGAAAATTCGATGAAGATGCAAAGCCTTGTCCTAAAATTTATATGGATATTATTGTTTCAAAAGATTCACATAAACCTATTGTTGTGGGAAAAGCAGGTTCTAATATTAAACGCATAGGCGAAGAATCCAGAAAAGAAATTCAAAAAATGATGGATATTCCTCAAGTTTATTTAGAGCTCAATGTTGTCGTTAAAGATAATTGGTATGAAAATAAAACCACACTGAAAGATTTAAAATATGTCGTCAATAATGAGTAATGTCGTAGGAAATTCTTTTGATTCAGATCTTTACCGTGATCAACCTAAAGTAGCTATTATTGGAAGGCCCAATGTGGGAAAGTCGACTTTATTTAATATTATCACTGATACTCGAAAAGCTGTTGTAAAAAATCAACCAGGTGTGACTCGTGATATTTTGGTTCATCCAGTTAATATCTGGGGAAAACAATTTGATTTAATTGATACAGGTGGGGTGACTGAGGCCGATGATTTATTTTCAAAATTGATCAAAGAACAAGTCTCTGATTTTTTATATTCCGTAGATCATATTATTGTGATTATGGACGGGCGTGTTGGATTAGTGCCAGAAGATCGTGATATAATAAAGCTGGCCAAGCAAACTGGAAAGCCTATGTTGTTAGTCATTAACAAAGTCGATAAAGCCCATGAAGTTGATTTATTGAAGGCTGATTTTTATGAATTTGGTCTTGATGTAGTTGGTTGTTCTTTTGAGCAACGTCGAGGAGTTTCTGAAGTTTTAGAGTGGATCGTAAAAATGATTCCTGATATGCCAAAGACTGAGACTACAATTGCTCCGCGTATTGCTTTAGTGGGAAAACCCAATGTCGGCAAAAGTTCTATTTGTAATGAATTACTCGGAAACTACAGAATGCTCGTGTCAAATGTTGCGGGCACTACTGTGGATTCTGTCGATAGTCCCTTAGAATTTAACGGTCAATATTACACTTTGGTGGATACTGCAGGCCTTAGACGATCATCAAAGCGTGAAGATGATGTTGAAATAATTTCTGCATTTAAATCACAGGAGTCTATTCGTCGTGCTAACATCGTGTTATTAATTATCGATGGCACTGAGGGCCCAACCGAGCAAGATGCTAAAATTATGCAAGCTATTTTAGATGATCATAAAGGTGTGATCGTAGTGGCTAATAAATCAGATATTGGTCAAAGTACGATTCCTAATTACCGGGAACATTTTAAAAATCAAATCGAAAGAATTTTTCACTTTTTCACAGATGTTCCTGTGGTATTTACAAGTGCTGTGAAGGGAACAGGTCTTAAAGAATTATTTAATGAAGTGGAAGATGTGACTCGTAAAATTAACACTAAAATTTCAACTTCAGATCTAAATGATTTTTTCTTTGAAACGATTCGTAAAGCTCCATCGCCAGTTTACGGGACTAAGAACGTTAAATTTTATTATCTCACGCAAACGTATCAAAAACCTCCTGCTTTTATTGCTTTTGCAAATCATCCTGATGGGGTTGACAATTCATACCGCCGATTTTTAATTAAAAACATGAAGCAAAAGTTTGGTTTACAAGGTATTCCAATACGCATTTTTTGTATGAAGTCCCGTAAAGGTGGCCAGAATCATAAATATGATTAGTTTTATATAAGGAAAATTTTTGAAAGCTTCAAAACTGGTTTCACGATTTACATTTTATCTTTTAGCTGTAGGTAGCGCTTGCAGTTTAGGAAACGTTTGGCGTTTTCCCTACGTTGTCGGCGAAAATGGCGGTGGGGCCTTTATTTTAATTTATATTTTTTTAGCATTCACTGTGGGGTTATCCATTTTGACTGCTGAATTAATTTTAGGCCGCTTGACGCAGTCTAGTCTTGTAAAAATTGCTCAAAAAAATTCTAAGCAATATCGAAAATCGTACCATTGGTTGGGTCGAATTTCTGTTTTGATTACTATCATAATGCTAGCCTACTATTCGGTGATCAGTGGCTGGGTTTTATATTATTTGACTCAATTTCTAGTTAATTTTCAGATGGATCAGACAACGGATATGATGTCTAAAATTAGCTTGGCACCCTTAAAATCAAGTGGTGTTTTGCAGTTAGCTTTAGCCAGCGTGCATTTAATTATTTGTGGATTTGTAGTTTCACAGGGAATCATTCAACGATTCGAAAAAATATTTATTCGAATTTTGCCTTTACTGGTTGTTTTAATTGTAGTCCTTATTTACCGATCTATTTCATTAGATAGCCGCGAGGATGTTTTAAGATTTCTTTTTTATCCAGATTTCTCAAAATTAAATTTATCTTCATTAGGTCGAGCCCTGGGTCATGTTTTTTTCACTTTATCAGTAGGAATGGGAATTCTTGTTACCTATGGGTCTTTTTTTAAGGATGATGAACATCTTCCCAGCGTTGGACTGCGAGTCACCACCATTGACACTTTAATATCCATTATGGCATTGCTACTGATATTTCCTGTGGCTTTTGCGATTTCAGGCGGACGTCAAATTTCAGATCCTTATTTGCTTTTTGAATCATTACCGTATTTATTTGCAAAAATCAAATATGGCCATGTTTTTGGAATTTTATTTTTCCTTTGTTTATGGCTTGCTGCTGTGAACGCAAGCCTTGGATTAGTTGAAGCATTAACAACAAATGTTCAAGAGTATTACGCAAAAATAAATCGTAAGCTTGCAACTAGTATTGCTTTATTAGGAGTGTTTATATTAACCTTATTTCCTGCATTTTCAGGAACGTTGCTGTCGAAGTATCAATTTTTAGGACAATCTTTTCTGGAAAATTTAGATTCAATATTAATAAATTATTTATTGCCACTATCTGCTTTGGCATTGATTTTCTTATTTTTTAAAACACTCTCTCAAGAAGAAATAAGAAGTAAATTTATTGATCTTTCAGGTAAAAATAGCGCAGCAATTTATAGTCATTGGATTTGGACTTTAAAATGGGTGGCCCCTGTACTAATTGTTCTTGCCTTATTATTGCAAAGTATATCTGTTATCCAAGACTTATTTGCCTAATCCTTTTTTGTATTCACTCAAGCATCGCTCGCGAGCGATAGTGTGCTCAACCATTGGCGCAACATAATCTTTGGTTCCAAATTCTGGGACCCATTTTTTTATATACTTAAAATCTGGATCAAATTTTTCTTGCTGTGCAGTTGGATTAAATATACGAAAATACGGAGCTGCATCACAACCTGTTCCCGCGGCCCACTGCCAATTTCCTACATTGGCAGATAAATCATAATCATAAAGAAGACTTGCAAAATAGCGTTCGCCTTTTTTCCAGTGAATTAATAAATGTTTTGTTAAAAATGATGCCGTTACCATTCGAACGCGATTATGCATATGTCCTGTAGAATTGAGTTCTCGCATTCCTGCATCAACGAGTGGATAGCCAGTCAATCCTTGCTGCCAACGTACAAAATCATTTTCATCATCGCGCCATTTTATGTTTTCATATTCAGGACGAAAAGATTTCGTCTCAGATTTTGGAAAATGAAATAAAATTTGATTGAAAAAATCACGCCAAATCAATTCACTCAGCCACACATCTGAATTTTCTTTGGCAATTTTTGCCAGGTATCTGACAGAGGCTGTTCCAAATCGCAAATGAAGACCTAACTTGCTAGTGCCATTTTCTAAAAACGGAAAATCTCTGTTTTTTTCATATCCTTGTAAAATGGATTTTGTCAATTTTAGTTCTGGATATTGAATAGGGCTTCGTTTAAATCCCATCTGTTCTAAATTCAGTAATGATGATTTAGATATTTGCAAATAATTTTTTTGAAGAGGCACTGTGTTGAAGGGGGCTAGATCTTTTTCAGACAATCGACCGAGCCACTTTTTTTTGTAAGGCGTATAAACAGTATAATTTTTTTCTGAATCTGAAAGGATTTCGCTTTTTTCAAAAATAACATGATTTTTATATGATTTAAATTGAATGTTGTTTTCATTAAGATCATTTTGTATATTTGAATCACGCTTTTGACCATAGCTTTCATAATCATGATTCGTATAAACAGATTGAATACTATAAAGTTGTCTTAATTTTTTAAAAATATCTAAGGGCTTTCCATACTCAACTATGAGATCACTTCCAAGATTATTAAGTTGAGTTTTTATTTTTGAAATTTCATCAAAAATAAAAGTAACTCTGTGATCTATAGGACTCAGTTGAGATAGGATATCTTGATCAAAAATAAAAATTGGCAAAACATTTGTATTTTCGTTCAGAGCTTGAAAAAGCCCACAGTTATCGTTTAAACGAAGATCGCGTCTGAACCAAAAAATAGTTACTTCTTTTTTTTCCATATTATTTTAACTCTACTTTCGAAGTGAAAAAAATGTCTGTGATAACGACACTATCTTCACCTTGGGGTTTAATTATTTTGGCTTCATCATCTACTTTTTTTCCCAATAATGAACTAGCCACCGGAGATTTCCAAGAAATCTTATTTTGTTGAATATCAAACTCGTCAGCTCCTACGATTTGAAAAGTTTTTTGCATGCCATCTTGATATTCAATAGTTACAAAAGCGCCAAATATGACTTTATCTGATTTTAAGTTTTGTGGATCAATTACTTCGGCAGATTCAAGACGTATTTGTAAAAAATGAAGACGTTTATCAATTTCGCGCAATCTTTTTTTACCATATTGATAATCTGCATTTTCTGAGCGATCGCCATTACTGGCGGCCCAGGTGACAGTTTCAACGATTTTAGGGCGTTCTTTGCTTAAGAGCTCAGTATATTCATTGCGTAATTTTTCAAATCCAGCTGGAGTAATATAATTTATGTTTTGATTCATAGCAATTATAAGATACGCTATTTGCTATTATGAGTAAATATCAAAGCGTGCGAGGCACACGGGATCTTTTGCCTGAATTAAAAGAAGTATTTAGATATATCGAACAATCTGCTTTTTCATTAGCAAAAAACTATGGCTTTAAAGAAATTGAAACTCCGCTTGTCGAGTTTTCAGAGGTTTTTCATCGCTCTTTAGGTGAAACTTCGGACGCTGTTAGTAAAGAAACATATACTTTTTTGGATCGCGGCGGAGATAGTTTAACTTTACGTCCCGAAGGAACTGCAGGTGTCGTTCGAGCTTACGTGAGTGAAGGACTCATGCAGCATAATCCTAATAAATTTTATTATTATGGACCCATGTTTCGTTATGAGCGTCCGCAAAAAGGGCGGTACCGGCAATTTTATCAAATCGGAGTCGAAGTTCTAGGATTAGACAGCCCCCATGCCGATGTCGAGTGTTTAGATTTAGCCTTTCAATTTTTAAAAAAAATAGGCCTCAGCAAAAGCTGCGTTTTAGAAATCAATACACTGGGGGATATGGAAACACGTGAAAAGTATCGATCGGCCTTAGTGAATTTTCTAGAGCCCTTTAAAGAACAGTTATCAGAGGATTCTAAAAAGCGTTTTGAAAAAAACCCCATGAGAATTTTAGACAGTAAAGATGAAGGGGATCGTCGAATAATTGCAAATGCTCCTCGAATGCAGGATTACTTAAGTCCTGAAGCTGAAGGTTTTTTTAAAACAGTGATTAACGGCTTAGAGCAATTAAAAATTCCTTATAAAATAAATCCAAAATTAGTTAGAGGATTAGATTACTATTGCCATACTGTTTTTGAATTTGTGACGACTGAACTTGGTGCGCAGGGGGCATTATTGGCTGGTGGTCGATACGATGGTTTAAGTGAAACTCTAGGTGGGCCAAAAACTCCTGGGATTGGTTGGGCCAGTGGGGTGGATCGTCTTGCAGAGCTTGTATTAACAAAGCGTTTGTTTCCGAATATTGAAGTTCAAAAAATTGGATTTATAACTCATGGTGAAAGTGCACTTTCCGAAGCCGTTCGTTTAGCCAGTTTTCTTCGTCAGCAAGATCTTAACTGCGAAGTTTTCATGACTGGAAATTTTAAGAAAAAACTTGAGAAGGCAAATAAAGCCCAGATTCAAAAAGCGGTTTTAATATTTGAACAAGACGATAAAAGTTTAGAATTTAAAATCAAAAATTTTAAAACTGGCATTGAAACTTTAACAACAGAATCTGAATTATTTAATCAAATTAAAGATTAATTTTTTCCATATAATAACGAAGCTCGCCAATACTTTCGCGAATATCATCTAATGCTCTGTGAGCATTTTGTTTTTTGTATTGCACGTTATATTTGTTATTGAAAATAATTTTCCAAGAACTGACATCAAGTATGCGGTAATGGAGGCGTGTCGAGACCTTTTTAAAGTAAGCATCAATAAACAATCGATCTTGGGTGACAGAATTTCCTGCTAAAATCGGGCAATTTTTTTTATCCTTAGCCCAATCAGGGAAGTGACGGTCAATCATCGAAGTTAAATGATATTCGACAGTGTCAGGTTCCATTCCATGAGGAACTTTAGCAGTAAGGCCGGATTTACCGTGATGATCAGTATTCCAAGCGTCCATATTATCAAGAAATTTATGAGGTTGTTTAACA
>JAYUJM010000086.1:0-2357 GCA_043765175.1 Pseudobdellovibrionaceae bacterium
GCTTCCAAAGGGTGAATTTTTTTCCTCGGCTACTGCACTTGATATATTTATAAGAACTAGACTGATTGTAAATACTAACAGCGTCTTCAACTTAATCTCTTCATCTGTGAGTCAATGATTCAATTTTGAAATTGATTTATGTTTGATGCATCTACTGAGGATAATTTATTGCAAATGAATTTCAATTTAAAAAATAAAACTACTCATATTAATACACTTCAATGACTTTAAATCTCTGCATATGCTTTTTCATATTCTGGACATAAATATTTTTATCTGGTGTTGCCGAGCCCTCTCGAATCATTTTTGATTTTCCAAAATATATGTATGGAAGATAGTCAATATAATGCTCTGTAGTTATAAAACTTAAATTATTATTTTTTGTAGTTCTTTTTAATTGAGCTAATGCTTCAATTAAATATCCCATTGTGGCTCGTGCGGCATTTTTCGCAATCCACAGATCCGTTTCAACAATATTATATTTTGATGAAATTTTATCTGGAATATTTTTAATTTGAGTGGGCCCTTTACTGTTAGGTGATGCTTTACCATAAGCTTCTGCTAGCTCTAGTGGAGCGAATAATCCAATCGTAAATAATTTAATAGGATCGATTTTTTTGACTACTTTAGCCGCTGTGATAGCCCCTTGAGTTTGACTTTTAACTTTATAACGCCAATTTTGAAAAAAAGAGGACTCATTACCTAATATTCCCAAAGCCATATGGGCTAATAAATTATATTCTTGCGGATCAGAATTGTACAAGTTAACAATATCAAACTTAGATTCCTGAATTGTATTTATAAATTCAACAAGATCTTTATTTTCTGAATCCTCAAGACTTACTTTAAATAAAATCCAACAATCTAAACAGGTACTTTTTTGCCATGACCATTCACGCACACGTAAATTATTTGATTGTGCAAATGTATAACTTAAAAATAAAAAAACTATTAAGAAATATGTTTTCATATTAAACCTTACAAATTCTGCTTAAAAGCGTACAATTGAGCTCTGTACAAAACTTGAATTTCATTAGATTGTAAAATTATAATTCCAAATTTCAGAAAATCTGTACTAATTTTTTTCTTTTCATACTGATTTTTTTCTTCAACTCGAATTTCGTTATTAACAACATAAGCTACAAAATGTTTAACACTTACTTTTGATTTCTTCATGATATTAACTTCTGTATCGAATACATTATATCCTAAATCTTTAAGTTCTTCTGGCCAGTCCAAATCAACAACATTTTGCTGCTGACGATATTCACCATCAACATTATAACGAGGATCAACGTCACAATTAGCTTTTTGAGCCAATGAATTGAGCGATAAAAATGTAATTAACAATGTTAACTTAAGTAATGACATACGCACCTCATAATTAACCAAAGCAAGGTTTGTTCCGTTTTGAAACGTTAAATTCAGCTAGAAAAATCAGTATGTTAAGTGCAAGAAAGTTTTGCTCAACTGTCCAGTCCATTAACAAGCGCCAATTATTGCCGCTTGTTATATGTTATAACTTATGTTATAATGCAGTGAAGGTGGTTTTCATGTCAGAACTCAAAATTCGAAAAGTGGGAAATTCATTGGGAGTACTTTTTCCGAAAGAAATTCAAGAAAATTTAAATATTTCAGAAGGAGATATAATTGATGCCACAGCTTTAAAAAATTCTCGAGTACTTTTAAAATCAAAACTACAGCATCACAGTCAATGGAAATTTATTAAAACAAATCTTCAATCTGAAGATACTTTGTGGCTAGATGCTAACCTAGAAGACGAAGATGACATTTAAAGTTGGTGAAGTTTGGAAAATAAAACTTTATCCAGATCGAGGCAGAGAACAGGACGGATTAAGACCTTGTCTTATTGTTTCACCAAATTCGATGAATAAAGCGCTGGAAACAGTTATAGTTGCGCCTTTAACAACTTCTAGTAAAAACTGGCCAACTCGAATCAATGTCACTATTAAAAATACTGAAAGTCAGGTTTGCATTGAACACATTAGCTCAGTTTCTAAAGAACGATTTATCGAAAAAATATCTACAATTGATGATTTGGAACTTGTGGAAGTTCGCCAAGTACTTCAAGCCGTTTTCAGTGAATAATCACTTAATTGTACAACATAGTTATACAACTTAGCCCACACCAGCCAAAGCACCGGGACCATAGTTTTTCAATAACTCTTCACGAATAAGTTGATGATCTTTTAATTTTAACTCAGGATCATTTTTTAAAATTTCGAAAGCACAATCACGAGCTGATTTTAACAACTCAAAATCTCTAATAAGATTTGCCATCTTGAAACCAGCAAGTCCTGATTGCTTTGAACCCATGAACTCACCAGGTCCACGCA
>JAYUJM010000087.1:0-27571 GCA_043765175.1 Pseudobdellovibrionaceae bacterium
ATAACATTTGTTGAATCAAGCTGCTGTAAGCAACCTAATGGTTGTACAGTTTTATCTTTTGTACCCCGGCCGGCGGCAAGGCTGTCACCGAATATACGAATCAACCCCTTACCAGGATTTGTATTAGTAATCGAAGCTTGAGATAAATTCGTATAAAAAATAATTATAAATATCGTTAGTTGAAATACTGTTTTTAGATGTCGTAAGTTCATTTAAGATTCCCTTTATAGTTTACAATATTTTCAATTTGAAATCATAACGTCAATGAATTAGCTTTTTAATCTAGTTTCACGGCTTAGCGTTATATTTGAATTAACCCAAAACTCCATGTATCAAATACTTATGTCATTAATAAATTTTCTTAAAAGAAAATACTTAAATTTGAATGAAGGTCTTCCTGTTTGTGGACAGCCGCTGAAACCAGGATGTTTACCTCCAAATTCGCCTCCAAAATGGGGTGGTCAATTTGTTAAGTATTATTATAAAACAGCAACTGAATTTATAAACATGAGTTTGTCACTAATCTTTTTTTATTTTTTAAGCCTGACGTAAGTCTGTTTTTGTGAACAGAACTGTTAAAAGCTAAATTTTATTTATAAACTAGAATGATGAAAGCCTTCATTACTTTTTTCACTCTAGTTTTTTATTTGGTCGTCTTGCTTATTCAAGTGATCGATATAAAATGAATCAAGTCGTCAAACATTCTAGTTTAGATATCGATGATTTTGATTTTTATATAAATGATTTAGGTTTTGTTGAATTAGATCAATCTAAAAAAGGGTCGCTAACGCCGAACGGGATAGATCAAGCGTATTTCAACTTATCTGATCCTTCTCAAATAGTCATTTTGAAGTTTGATATTGTACTGTCTGATAAAAAAGAATTTTTAAAATTAAACAATACAGATTATGTGTGTCACGGAGTTAATTCCCGCAAAAGAAATTATGCTTTGTTTTTTTCAGGTATAAAACAAGAAATCTTTCAACAAACTTGCAACAAATTAAAAGATGAATTTAATCGCACTGCAAATCAAGCCAGTCATTTTTCGGGGTTGAATAATAAATTTCTAATTACTTACGAATGGTCCATGAATCAAGCTTACGCTAAAGACCACTGTTCAAATCAATCGGCCATAGGTCTGAAAAAAAATCAATTTGCAGGAATTGATCAAGTTCATAAATCAATTCAAGAATCGCAAGTATTTAAGCAATTAGGAACTTGTTTTTCTAGTATTTTGCGTGGAGCAACTCAATCAATCGATAGCACATTTGAATCTGTTAAGAAATTATTTACAACTTCTCCTAGCGATCTTTGGGACAGCTTAAAACAGCAAGCTATCGAAATGAAAAATTTTGTTATGAACATAAAGGAGCAGGTTTTAACTATTTCAGAGAATTTGAAAAAAATTGACGTTTCGCTGATCGTTCAGATGGGATGTCAACTTATAGGCGAAGTTATTGTTCAAAATGGATTATCGGCGCTTACTGGATTCGGTGCTATAAAAATTATAAACTTACTAAAGCAGTCTGCTTCAAAAATAAAAAAAGTAGAAAGTTTATTTCAAAGGTTGAATTCGTTAGTTAAAATGAATAAAAATCATTTAGCAGAAAAGGTTTTAAGCTGTGCAATGTAAGCACTTTAAAATATTTATTTTAATTTTAATTGCTGCCATTAAAGTTTATTCAACAGATTGTCATCTTATGGAAAGGCTCAATTTTCCAGATGTCGCAAAAAACAATTTATTTTGGGAAGACTACGCAAAGTTAGATGATGTTTCTGATGACGCTCTAAAAAAACTTTTTGAAAAACATTCAATTGAATTAAATACTCCAAATAAAAAAACTACTTTCTTTGATCAAACTCAAACTGCTTCTAGTTATAGTATTTCTAATAAAATTAAAAAATCAGTCGACGTCTTGCCGAAGGGTTTAAAAGATAAGTTTTATGATTTCATTGAGGATGTAAATACTAAAGGAATTCAAGACTTATATAAAAATCCAGGAAAATGGCGATTAGAAAAAATTGGTCAAAATAATACAAGCACGATCAGGCTTAACGATGGATACCGAGTTGAGTTTAGGCTTGAATCAGACGGGCATATTAATATTTTAGATATTGGAAAACATGTTACTCATTAAATTAAATCAAATAAAAAAGGCGATCCTAAGATCGCCTTTTATTCTGAACTGACAAGTTCTACTGAACTATAATTTAAGTTCTACTGAACTATAAACGAACCAACACCGGTTGTTTTAATAGGTGTTGTTGATACGAATGGTGAAGTTCCTTTTCGCATAACAATTAAATCAAAACTTATTTTTTGTCCTGGAAAAAGAACTTGTTGAGCCTTAGCATTATTCTTTAATATATCCACAATGCGAATTGCATTTTGAGTCAGCTTAATCTGTTCTCGTGTAAATGTTCCCATATTTAATGGTTTACTTTGTCCGTTAGTAATTAAATCTAAATATATAGTATATTCAGTTTTAACGTCTGCAAAATCAAATGTTTTATCATTCACAATAAGTGCTGAATTCATTCCAGATCCTGCGTATTGTAAATTGACATTTTTTGCATCTTTAAGGCTAGCAATTTCATTATTTGTTAAATTTCTTTTTTCAAAAGTTGTTATTTTTGAAAATGCTAAACCATTATTAGCAATGATCGCACCTGTTCTGTTAACGCTTAATTTTGCAGAAATTTTTACTGCTGGTGACAAGTTCGCTTGAACAAGACCGCTAAAAAGTTTAGCATTGATTTGTGACAACTGGATTTTTTCTATAAACTGTCCAGTCGCGAGATCAGAAACTTCAACCATATAAGTATTTTTAATTTTGTTTGAAATAATTAGATCTTCAAATGAAACTTGAAACTTTTGTGTGCTTGGATTGAAATCAATTCTGAAATTTTGAATTGAATTTTCACCAGCATTATTAATATCAAATTTTGGAACAAGTCCTAATTCAACATAAATTTGTGCACCAGTTGTTTGTTGTTTAATAATTTTGTATCCATATATTGTGTTGATCGCATTAATTGAAACAGATGCTGTTTGTAATGTTGCTGAATCTAAATTCACATTGATTAATTCAGTTTCGCCGGCAATAAGAACCGCATTCTGAGGGAATTGAACTGTTACATTATATTGTAATTGACGATCAAAAACTTGACGAGTTTGGGTCTGACAGCATTTTTGTTCTGTTCTATATTTAGTGACCTGACGAGTTCTTGTTTCATAACGGTATTTTGTAACTTCACGTGATCTTGTTTCAGTTCGATATTTAGTTACAGTACGTGTTCTTAATTCTTGTTGATAATAAGTCTCTGATCTGTATTTAGTAACCGTACGAGTGCGAGGGACTTGAACCCAGCTACATACTTCGTCTGTGTAAGGAACATCTTCGCAAATATTTTTGTCTTCACATCGTCTTTGTGGTTCGCCAGTTTCGCCATCGCGGCAAACACGTCGCGTTTTGCAAATTCTTTCGCCCTGGGCATTAAAGCCACATTCTTCAACATCTTGACAAACAGGTCCGCTGCTTTCGCCGGGAATAATGTAGCATTGAGTTTCAGTACGACATTCTCGTTTAGTACGAGTCACTTCACGACATTGGTAATCATTTTCATAATAGGTTTCGGTATCAGTATATGAAACTGATCGTGTATAAGGAACATTTTCGTAATAAGACTCTTGAGTTTGATAAGGAATTTCAACATCATAATCTTCGTAATCAGTGTAAGGAACTTCAACGTCATATTCTTCATTCTCAGTATATGGAACTTGAACTGTGTACGGAGCTTGATAAGTTTCTACTTTAAATGTATTTTTAGAAAGTTGACCATTAGCAGTAACTCCGTTGGTCATCATTCTATTTATTTGAAAAGTGTTTCTTTCTTGCGGTGCTTGTTGTGCAAAAGCTTGTGAGATGATTAATAATCCCCCAATAATTATGGCGTTAATTGACAGTAATAGTTTCATTTTGACTCCCTTTTTTTGGATATGGAACATAATGCAGATTTAGTTCCATAAAATAAAACACCTTTTTCAGTGTCAAAATAATCTTATATTGTACTAAATGTGAAAAAATAATTAAGAATGCTTTTTAAATACTCAGATGATAAATTAATTTTATGAATATTGAAAATAAAATTGTAGATGCAAATCCAGCAGAGTTGAAGAAGTCTTCTAAACCAAAACCATTACTTCGTGGGCATTTTCATCAAGCTATGTTTTTTATTATGCTGGGTGGTGGTTTAATTTTACTTCTACAATCAAAAAGTTCAATGCAACTTTTGGGATTAATTATTTACGTATTTTGTGCGCTAACCATGCTTGGAATTAGCAGTCTTTATCATCGAGTGACTTGGACAATGGCACAACGAGCAGTATGGAAAAAATTTGATCATGCTGGAATTTATTTAATGATAGCTGGTACATTTACTCCTGTCGCGATAATGGGACTTGGTCCACAGTCCTCAGAGAAGTTATTATGGACCGTATGGATAGTAGCTTTAGCTGGAATTTTGCAGTCAGTAGTTTTTACAAATTTACCAAAAATGGTCAGTTCAGTTTTGTATTTGATAGCGGGTTATTTAATTTTGCCTTATTTATCAGAATTACTAGATCGCATTGGCATTATGAATATTGTTTTAATCGCTAGCGGCGGGGCAGCTTATTCCATTGGTGCAATTATCTATGGTTTAAAGCGCCCCGTATTAAATCCTTATATATTTAGTTATCATGAATTGTTTCATTTATTTGTTAATTTAGGAGCCACGCTTCATTTAATAGCTATTGCTTTAATTATTAAGGGCAGTTAATAAAAAATTTTTTCTCGAATAGTCCAGAATTTTTTATTTTTTCGAGCTATTACAAATGTTGGTTGGCGAAACTTTTGAGTTTGCGCCAAAACAGCATCAATTGTTTTTATCATCAACTGAGTGCCTGGAAGTCGGGTGTGCATACGAATAAAGTGATACTCAAAAGCTTTTAGGCTTTCATAACTGTTTATATAAAAAAATTCTTTCAGCACTTCGGCATCAGCATCGTAATAATGAATTTCTAAACGTTCGGTATTTTTTTTATCAAAACTTTTTCTAAATTGAATTGAATCGACTCGCATCACATGTGAATCCTTTAATGACATGGCCTCTTTTAGTTTTTTATCTGTATCTATTAATATGCGCTGACACTGATTACATTTACGAGCAGCAATATCATTTTCAGCACCACACTGATCGCAGTGTTTATAGCGAAATAAAAAACCGCAGTCTTTTAGAGTTTGCGTGTTTGAATCCAAAAATGCACCTTGGCATTTTCGACCGTAGTGTTCCTCGATAAAACCATCTTTATTCATTAAGCCCCAAAATTGATTTGTTATCTGACATTTTGGACAAATGATATCGACTATCTGAGATTTTGAGTCAGGTTTGTGATCTTCAATTTCTGGTTGATAAATGTTATAAGACTGACCTGTGTAATCTAAAATCAAACAATCAATTTTATTTGGAGCAAGTCTTAGCCCACGACCTACGATTTGTTGATACAGACTGACTGATTCTGTGGGTCTAAGAATTGCAATAACATCGACATGTGGGGCGTCAAAGCCAGTTGTTAGTACTGAAACGTTAACTAAAAATTTTACATTTTTATTTTTAAATTTCTCGATGATCTGATCGCGTTCTTTTAAAGGAGTAGCGCCTGTGACAATTTCTGAAATATTTTTTGGTAACAAATTTAAAATTTCTTTTGCATGATCAACTGTCGATGTGAAAATCATGACAGCATTTCTGGTTTCGGAAATTTGAACTATGTTTTCAATGATAACAGGAGTAATTCTTTTTTGGTTTTTTAAGAGCTCTTCAATATGATTTAAAATATAGGATGTGCCATTGATTCGAAGGCTTGAAAAATCGTAACAAGCCACTGGGGAATCAATTTGAACAGGTCTTGTTAAATAATTATTTTCAATCATGTATTTTAACGAAAGTTCAAACAAGCATTTTTTGAAAAAACGCAATTGATCAGTTGCTTTAATTTTTTTCGATTGATGATATTCATAAATCCATCCAAAACCTAATCTATACGGAGTAGCCGTTAGACCTAATATGCAAATAGCAGAATTATAATTTTTCATTTTTTCGATAACACTCATGTATTGTGTATTATCTTCTGAATCTGAATTGACTCGGTGGCATTCATCAATAATGAGTAAAGAAAAATTGTGAAAAAAGGTATCCTCTGCGCGAGCAATTGATTGAATACTGCCAAAAATAATTTTCTCGCTGATGTCTTTGCGTTCAAGGCCTGCAGAGAATATTCCGGCAATGTGTCCTAGCTGAATATATTTTTGATAGTTTTGCTCTACCAGCTCTTTGACATGAGCTAGGATTAGCACTCGTCCTTTAGCAACGCGCGCAAGTTCAGCGATGACTAAGCTTTTTCCAGCTCCTGTGGGTAAAACAATGACCGCTGGATCGCGGCTTTTTTTAAAGTGCTGAATGACTTCAGAAACTGCTTGTGTTTGGTAGGGGCGAAGTTGAATCATCATATTTAGTCTAATAACAATAACATTGCATTTATTAACCGGTTAAATTGTAAATGACCATTTTTCATTCTAAATATTAAGTTTTATTTCATCTGATTTGCAATTAGAAAAATTTAAATAACAAGTCTTGCTATTGTAAATTATAATAAATAAACAGTAAATGCCATTTTGGCGAAATGAGAATAATTATTAAATAGAGGTTTGAATGAAGCGAATAAATACTTTATTGACAGTAATCATTTTAGCAATAGGATCAGCAGCAATGGCTGAACCAAAGTGCACAACTGAGCCCAAAGCAAAGTGGAAAAATGAAGAAGAATTTAAAAAATCTTTACTTACAGATGGTTATAAAATTAAAAAATTCAAAGTCACTAAAGGAAATTGTTATGAAATTTATGGCTGGAATAAAGAGGGTCAAAAAATAGAAATCTATTTTAATCCAGTAGATGGAAGTAAGACTAAAACAGAAATTTATTAAATTTTAAATTATGCCAGTTATTTGGAATAAAATTATTCGATTTACTCATTGGTTTGTGGCTGGCGTCATAATTCTTAATTCATTTATTCTAGAAGAAGGTGATCCTCCGCATAGGTATTTAGGATATGCTTCTTTAGTGTTAGTGTTGTTTAGAATTTGTTATGGTTTTAAATCCACTGGAGCTCATTCATTTTCTTCGTTTCCGATTTCAGTTTTGCAAATAAAAGAATTTCTGCACTCAAAATTAAATTCTGAAAAAAAAAACTACAGTGGACATAATCCAGTTGCTAGCCTTGTTTATATTTTTATTTGGATATTTATTTTGTTTTTGGGCCTAACGGGTTGGATGATGGGACTAGATTATTTTTTTGGAGAAGATTGGCTTAAAAATATTCATGAAATTTTTGCAGATGGATTAAAAATATTAATACTGGCCCATTTTGTTGGAATTATATTGGACGCAGTTCAATTTAAACGAAAAAGCTGGATGTCGATGATAACTGGTTGTCGCTGAAAAAATAATAATTTAAATCAACTTCCTACAAGTTGATTTAAATCTTCCATTAAATGATTTAAATCATTAGAACTTTCTTTTAAATTTTTAGAAATTTCAGAAGTGTTCTGTGCTGTTACAGAGTTATTTTTAGTCGACTGATTAAAAATATTTATGGCTTTATTCATTTCATAAATTCCGGTTTGTTGTTCTTTAACAGCCGTTGAGATATTTGAGCTGACACGAGAAATTTCACTAACTTGACCTACTATTTCTGTAAATATTTGCCCGCACTGGTCGGCAACATTTTTTCCATTTTGAACTTTTATTGTGGTCTCTTTCATAAGTGAGCCAATTTTAGTTTTATTAGTTTCAACAATGTCAGAAACTTTTTGTAAACTTGAATCTAGCATATCAGTAATTTCCCTTGAAGCATCACCACTGACCTGGGCTAAATTACCAACTTCTTCAGCTACGACAGCAAAACCTTTTCCATGTTCACCGGCTCGTGCGGCTTCTACGGCAGCATTAAACGAAAGTAATTTTGTTTGAAAGACAATGTCATTAATGATTTTTGTTTTATTGCCAATTTCAGAGATGACTTTAACGATGGATTTAATTTGTTCATTGCTGTCATCGATTTGATTCATAACTGCATGATTGCTTTGCTGAATATTATTCATTTCGCTAGCCATTTTTTCGACAATCATTTGGCCTTTGTTAACAATGTCATGACTTGATTTTGAAGAGTCTGTCAGTTCTTGAATATTCTCACCAGTATTTGCTGCCATTGAACTAATTTGAGTCATTGTTGAGGCTGTTTGTTGGATAGCGACAGCTTGTTGTGAACTGGCGTCAGATAAATTTTGAGAAGATAAATCAATATTATGAGTGTGTTCTTTAATCATGAGACTTTGCATATTTAAACGATTTAAAACACTTTTAAGTGTACTGACTAACTGTTTATTAATTATAAATGATATGATTAATCCTGATATCAATCCAATTACAGAAATTAGAATACTAAAAAATATGGCTTGTCCTGCCGAATCTTCACCACTTTTAACATGCAGATTGGTATTTTCTTCGATTTTATTGCCTAGTTTTTCTAATTTAGTTTCTAATAATTTAAAAGATTGAAAAAATTGTGGGATAAGTTTGATCGCTTCATCTGTTTTTCCAGCGCTTGCAGAATCTAAGACAATTTGACCTGATTTGATATAATTTTGAACTTCAAGTGTTGATTCAATAACAAGTTCTTTAATCGAAGCATCAATATTTGATTGTTGAATTTCATTGAGGTATTTAATGATATTTTCTGAAAAATCTTTAAAATCTTTTTGAGTATCTTCGAATTCAGTTTTATCTTTTTTATAAGATGCAATGATTCCTCGATTAACAGCACCATTTAAAGCATCACGCATCATATCAGCTAAACCCATAGCGCGGGCAACAGGTAATTGTGTTTGGCCAAGATCATTAAGCTTATTTGTTAATTCTTTAATTTTATAGACATTAAAAATAACAACAATAAATAAAATACAAGAGCTTAACAAAGTTAACAGCCAAAGTTTTTTACTAATAGTCCATTGATTGACATTCATGAAGAAGTCTCCTTCGAGGCGGTTAATGTTTGAATTTTAATCGGATAAAGAAGACTTAAACTTAAAGTAATAACAGAATTTATTTTTAGAGATTTGTATTAAAAAAAATTGAAATTGAAATAGCAGTACTTTGTTCTAGTTAGTTGACTGACCTAAGTGCACAGGCAGTTTCTTGATCACTGATTTTTTTTGCAATAAATGGTGATATACCAAGAGTCGCTTTTGCGTAAATAGTTTCAAATTCTTGTGTGTATTGATTTGCAAGTAAAGGATCTTGAATAACTAGTAGTGCTTCATCATTTTGAGTATTAGCTGCGTCAGACCAATTGTGTGATCCGACAATTACTTTTTCTTGATCAATGACTGCAAATTTATGATGCAAAACATCTCCGATATCAAGATCGGGGTAACCAGCAGATAAATTAGCCGGTGACCAAGGTTGATTATTGACTTCGTATTGACATTTACTATTTTTTAGCTGAACACCTAAGATATCTAATAACTCGCTATCAAATTTTGTAGCAAACTCAGGTTCAATTAAAGTTCTATTTTTCATTCCTTGATCATTTGCAGATTTGAGAGCATCAACAATTTTTTGTTCTGAAAAAACAAATAAAGCTAAATCACTATTGTATTTAGCGCCAGCCAATTGTTTTGCAATCAAGCCATTTGTCGATTCATTCCAGTTTTTTTTTTTTGTAGTTGGTGAAAACTGTACTGCGACAGCAATGCCATTAACTTTAAATATTTGAGATCCGCGAAAAGATTTTTTCACACCGAAGCGATGATCGAGCCACATTTCATTAAATTCATTTTGAAAATGATTTATTATTTGTTTATTTTCTATCCTTAAAAGTGAATTTGCATTGCCTTTTGATTCTGGACTCAGAAAATCTCCGTGAACACACGACTTTGTAAAATTTGCTGATCCTGTTATAAGAATTTGATCGTCGATAATCATCATTTTATGATGCATTAGGCCTGTTCCCTTACCGCCATCAGCAGTGTCATCGATCCAGTTAATTCCACCTTCTTTTAAGATTAAAAGTGAATCTGCTTGTACTTGTTCGGCAAGGCTGACTTGGCCATCTTTATTTGTATCAGCAAAGGCCACAAAACCATTATATTTTCTTAGACTATGAAAATTAAGACGATCAATCTCTTCAGGGCCAAGCTGCGCCCATACTTTAGAATTTGAGTTATCTACAACAACATTAATTTGTAAACCTAATTTGTTTTTTTTCACTAACGCTTTTGCTACTAAAGGTAAATCAAGTTCATAAACAGCTATTGAGATAGTTTTTTGCGCTTGATCGATAGCATCAAGTAAAACTTTTTCAAGATTATCGCCTAATCGTGTTCTTTGATAATAAGGGTCAGTGTAACTGTTATTTTTATTATGGTTGAAATACGCTTGAATGGAATCAGCCCAAGCATGAGTTGAAAACAGTTGAACGATTCCCACAATAACGAAGCTAAACATTTGACTTCGGATTTTCATACAATAACCCCTCGTTAGTGTAAAAAAGTTCATGATTTTATTATTTAGACATAATTTAATTTAGAATTCTACAGAATTCATTTAGAATTCATAATCTTTTATAAAATAAGCAGTAGTGCTTAATATCAATCCAATTACCCAATCTTGCCATGCCTGATTAGTAAAATAAGTATATGCCATCATGATGACGCCGATAATAATCAGTGGCGAATGTTGATTTTTTCTGCCATGTCGAAAAATAGCAAAGCCAATTGTGCTGAAAATTAAACTAGCTAAAATTGATGAAAATGAAAAGTTAAACATTTAGAATTATTTTTTATTCATGATTAAACGCAGTGTTTCTGCGCTTTTATTAACTGATTTGCAGTTTTAAGTCCCACATCATTTAATCCGAAAGCCTGTGAAAATCTTAAAAAAATTAAAATGAATATAAGTCTCATCGGTCTGAATATAGTCGTTCTCAGAATAATAAGTCTAATTGATTATTAAAATAGATTAAATAAGTAAAACTTTGAGTAGATCTTCACCAAATTTTTCAAGCTTTGCTTCGCCAATGCCATAAATTGAACTTAGCTGTGGTTTTTGTGAGGGATTTTTTTTAGCGAGTTCCCGTAAGGTTAAGTCACCAAAAATGACAAATGCTGGGACATCTAATTCGACGGCTTTATGTTTTCGCCATTGACGTAAAGCTTGAAAACGTTTTTCTTGTGGCGGAGTTAATGTTTCATCGTATTTTGTTTTTGTTTGAGTCTTTTTAGTTAAAGCTTTTTTGAGAATAATTTTAAATTTTGGTTCAACTATTTTTCGATTCGATTTTGGGCTACATATGTCACAATGCCCGCAATGAGTTATTCTTTGAGAATCCTTGTAATAGGTTAAAATTTCTGCGTGACGACATTCACTTGATTCTGAGTAGCTGATGAGGGCTTCTAAATTTTTCCAACGTGAATCTTTTATGGCTTTATTTGCTGGTGAATTTTGAATAAAAAATGACTGAAGGCCTTTATCTTTTTTAGAGTACAACATCAAACAAGTTGAGAACGCATTATCACGTCCTGCGCGCCCCATTTCCTGATAAAGGGAATCAATATTAGCTGGTAATTGATAATGAATCACTAATCGAACATCCGGTTGATCAATTCCCATTCCAAATGCATTTGTTGCAACTAATATTCGAAGTGTTCCACGCACATAATTGTCCTGTGTTTGAGTTCTTTCTGAAGTTGAAAGCCCTGCATGATAAAATCCTACATTTTCGTATTTTTGACTAAGCTGCTGACTTAATTCTTCTGTTATTTTTCTTGTTCCGCAGTAAATAATGATACGTCCGTGGGGATTTTGAATTAAAGCTTGATTAATCCAGTCAGCTTTAAGATCTTCATTTTCACAGTGTTCAACTTGATAATACAAGTTAGATCGATAAAATCCATAGACTGAACGTTTCGGATTTTTGAGTTCCAAGTTTTTTGCGATATCGTTTAAAACCGTTGGCGTCGCCGATGCTGTTAGAGCTAATATGGGAACATCAGGACGTAGATTTTTTAAAATTTTAAGTTGAGCATATTCTTCGCGAAAGTCGTGTCCCCACTGTGAAACACAATGAGCTTCGTCTATGGCAAATAAACCGATTTTTCGATCTAGAATCCACTTTTGAAAACCTTCTTTTTGTACACGTTCAGGCGATAAATAAAGTAAGAAAGCTTTGCTATTATTCATCTGCTGAAAAACGAATCGTTTATCAGATTCAGATTGACCTGAATGCAGACATCCTGCTGCCAATCCTTGTTTTTTAAGTCCAGCTACTTGATCCTTCATTAAAGCGATCAATGGAGATATAACTATAACTAATTCTTGCAGATAAAAAGCTGGAAACTGATAACACAACGACTTACCACCACCAGTTGGTAGTACCGCCAGGGCATCATTTTTAGAAATGATAGTATTAATTATTTCTAATTGACCAGTTCTGAATGAGCTCAGATTAAAATATTTTTTAAGAGTTTCAGTATAAATAAGTAGTCCCCTAAAAAAACGGTGTTTAATTGTAATAATCAAAGTTAATATAACAAAATGTTGAATATTAACAATATCGAAATTCAAATTAAATTTATTCAAAATTCACACCGTATGACAATCAGAATAATAAATTCAGAATTGATTCGTGTTACGGCTCCTGCTGGAATAAAGCCCACTCAAATTAGTGAATTTCTAAATCTTAAAACAGATTGGATACTAAAAAAAACTGAATTTATAAAAGACAACAAAAACATAATAAAGCCCATTAATATCGAAAACGGTACAAAAATTCCCTTTTGCGGCTGTAATTTGATTTTACAAATAGCTACAGGTAAGAATCATATTCAAAAAACTGATTCTAATATTGTGCTTTATGTAAATGCAAAAAAACAATATGATCAAAAATTTTTAAAAAAAATACTTATTAAATGGCTTCAATCTGAGGCCTTAATTCAAATCAATAATCGTGTTGTTTATTATTCTAATCAATTGGCCGTTTCTCCGAAATCAGTTTCCCTAAAAAATTATATTTCACGATGGGGAGCCTGTTCTTCAACTAAGGCACTTTTTTTTAATTGGCAAATTATTTTACTAGATCCCTTGTTTTTTGACTATGTTGTAGCTCATGAAGTCTGTCATTTGATTGAAATGAATCATAGCGCTCAGTTTTATAATTTGTTAGGTCAGTTAGGTTTTAATAAAAATGATATACATAAAAAAATGAGAAACATGAAAAATATTTTTTAAGATTGATTGAATAAATGTTGAAATTCAGCCAGCTGTTTTACTGAAGTTTGAAGTGCTTCTGCATTTTCAGAGTAGGTGCTTGCAAAATTTTTCCAACTTAAAAAGTTTTCTAAAAATAAGTAATCGGTTCTAGTTAATGGCAACGTGTAATTTTTTTTCTGTTCACGATAGAATAAATAAAAGCATTCATTGAGTTCTGGTATCTCTGGAGTTGTTTCGTTGACGACAGCCTTTATAACTGGATAAATATCACTATTGAATTTGTTGATTTTGACATGTCTTTTAAGTTTAATATTTTTTTGAAGCCAGTCATTTTCTGTCCATAAGGTCATTTCAAGGTTTTGACTAGAATCTTCTGCCGCAACTGCAGAAATCCCTTGTAAGTATTCAAAGTAAGCGATGTCTGAAATAATTTTTTGATCAACTCCAAGTGAATACTCAAAATTAGATTCAAGAATAAACTTTCCAAAATTTTGACCAATATAATCAATGCAGTCATATTTAGACGGATAAGTTTTAATATAAGCCATCGTGACATCACTAAATAATTCGTCGAGCATTTTGCTTAATACTGGAAAATCTTTAGTTAAAACCTCTATTTGTCGATTATAATAGGCAGAACTATATACATTTATTCCAATCAATGCCGGAGTTGGGCGATCTGTTTCAAATAAATTCAAATTAGATATATCATTTGCAGCAATAAAATCTTCTTTTTTAAGAAGATTCCAAAATGATTCGTGTTTAATAGAATCTAATTTTTGATCAAGATGATTTTTTGCAGTCATTTGATTTTTTTGACTGTTGAATTTTTTTATAGGTTTATCTAGATAAGGTTGAATTTTTTTTTGTTCGTTCAATAAATAAGTTAATGATGGTATTTTGTCATCCCATTCAATCATTGGATTGGCTTCAGGCCATAGACTAAGCGCTTGAGGAATTAAGTCGAGCACTTCTTGGCTAATGTCGCTATCATGGGTGTCAATACGGACATCATTTTTGATTGTGTGCCCTGCTAAGTGAAATTGCAAAACGTCACAGTTTTTAATTTTTTCTAAATAATTTATTGGATCAAGTCCAAGATTATATTTATTGACAATTAAGTTATTTAAATCAAGCAGAAGTCCGCACCCAGATTTTTGGCAAAGCTCATTAACAAAGTCAGCTTCTGAGAAATCATTAAATTTAAAATCTAAGTAGGCTAAAGGGTTTTCAAGATAAATTTTTTGGCCCAGAAAGTCCTGCGCTTGAACTATTTTTTCTATCGTTCGCTTAAGGGATTCATTTGAAAAAGGCATGGGAAGTAAATCGTGTGAATTTTCTGGTCCTAAAAAAGTCCAGCATAAATGGTCTGAAATCCAAAGTGGTTAAAATTCAGCGATTAATTTTTTAAGAAGTTTTAAATAATCACTTCTGTTTGGTCCTATTGATCCTATGGAAAGACTGACTCCGTGAAATGCAATAGGGTAGTCTTTTCTAATTTCTTGCAAAGATAATTTAGGCTGGCCATCAAAGTGCAGGTAGTTTTCAGTGATCACTTCAAACCAAGGTACTTTTGGTTTTTCTTCAAGAACTTGATTTTGAAATGAGTGTCTGAGGCCTAAGCCTACGCTTCTTTTCATGGGATTAAACTATATTTTAGCAGCCCAAACGCCCGTTTTTTTAAGACATGCTGCTTTATCTTTAGCTTTTAGTATGCCATGACCTTTGCATTCGTTGTTCCCTTTGCAAGAATCATTTCCAAATCCTGCACAATCAGCTTTTTCTTTGCACGAATTATTTTGACAAGCAAATTCAGTTTTTTCGGTTTTAACTGCTTTATCCATTTTAGCTTCTGTTGCTAAAACTGCTGTTGCTGCCATTGATACTAACATTGCGCCCAATAAATTTTTATTCATAATATTTCCTTTGATATTTATTTTTTTGGTTTTTTATTTTTTGTTTGATCAGTTATAGGATCTTTTGCAGGTACTAGATTAGATTCGCCTTCAATCGTAATTTTAACTTCTTCAGATACAGCGACTCCACCTTTATCTAAATTTTGATTCCAACTGATACCCCAATTTTTTCTGTTGATCTCGGTTGTAGCAGTAAAGGCAATTTTTTGTGTCCCGTTTGTCTCTGCTTCGCCGTTGATTGTAACATCAAGAGTAACTGGAAGTTCCTTATTTTTAATTGTAAGCTGACCAAATACTTTAAGTGATTTTCCATCAGCAGTGAATTCTGATTTATCACTTTTAAATGTGATTTTTTTGTACTTTTTGACATCAAAAAAATCGTCGCTTGTTAAATGCTCATCACGATTTTTTTCATTAGTTGATATTGAGCTTGGATCAATATCAATATTTAAGTTTTTTAAAGTTTTAGCAGTTTTATCATATTCAAAAGTGCCACTAAATTTTTGAAATCGGCCTTTTACATTTGAAATCAATAAATGCTTCACGCTGAAGCCTACTTCAGTGTGAGACGTATCAATTTTGTACTGATCTGCATAAGCAGATATACTAAGTGTTAATATAAGTGGTGCGATAATTTTCATTTTTTTCCTATCTGTTTTTTTATAGTTTCGTTGATTTGTTTTAAAAGTTACAATTTATTAAAAAATATTTTACCCAGACCAAGGCCCATGAAGCCTATAATTAAGACTGGCAAAGCATGCCAAGCCAATAAGTGAAAGGGTTCACTGACTGAACAAGAAAACTGAGTCGCAATGGCGCCGTAGGCAGCTCCGCTTGTCAGAATAATCCATCCTAATGTAGATCGATAAAGGGGAGCAGATTTTTTGGTGAAAAAATAAATAAAAAGAGTTGAAAATAGGCTGACAAAAAAGATTTCCTTAGAACAACTAAAACCCTGGCTAACAATTGGTGAATTTGATTGAAAATAAAAATAAGTTATAGATGCTAGCCAAAGTAAAAGAGTGGTCGCTAAAATCCATTTTAATTTAGTATGATTTAAATTTGGTAAACTCATTTGGAGTGCAGCCACTGATGAAGCTAGAGCTAAAATTAGAAGTATAAAAGTTTCTAAAATAAACCGAGGTGAAGCTAATACTGTTAGAATATCAACACGTAATCCCGAAACGGCTAATCCTGCTAAGACCGAAAAAAATCCTATAGCTACCGTGATCAAGTAGTCTCGGGTTGTGTATCTTAACACAGTCACTGGTTTTAAATCTAAAGATAATGATTCAATCAATTTAGTATTATCCATTTTAGTGTTTACCTCATTGTTTGTTCATGTGCGGATCTAATTGATTGGCTAGTTTTTCGTAAGCTCGATGAGCGATGACTTTGACATTGGATTCAGATAGTTTTAATCGCGAGGCCACTTCGCTAATCTTTAGACCTTTAATTTTAAGAAGTGTTATGACTTCACGTGATCTTGGATCTAATTGATTGAGTTCAGTTTCCAATTGTTTGTAGTATTCTTGATCGATCAAAATCTCTAAACTATTTTTGGAAGTATCAGCAATCGTTTCATCAATTTCATTATTTTTAATTTTTAAATGAGACCTGAAATAGTCAGTCATTTTGTAATGTGCTATTGCCAATAACCAACTGTTAAAAGATTTTTGCGGATCATAAGTATGTCTTGATTTATGAATGGCTAATAAAATCTCTTGAATGATGTCGTCAATATGAGAAGAATTGAATATTTTCTTTTTTAAATATATTTGCAAAAACATACAAACCTCGGAAAGTAAAGTTTGGTAGGATTCAGAGTTACCAGCTTGTGCTTCTGACATTAATTCGGAACGCAATCGATCAGTATCTAAATTCACTACCACATTCTTCCTATATATTCGAAGTTAGTTATAAAAAGTTACAAAATAGATTAATAACTTTTTAATGATCAATTTTTTTATAATGTAACTTATGTTTATGCTCTACGAACACTGTTATAAGCATTATATAAGGAATAGATAATTACAATAGGAATAGTATTTCGCAATTCAAAGGAGAATTATGATGTATCGAATCAATTTAAGACAAAGCTTTTTACTCGTGTTTATTTCTTTTAATTTACAGGCTCTAGCTGAAGGTCCAACGAAATCTAGCCAGAATGAACTAAAGAATAAATTAACAGCGATGCAATATAAAGTCACTCAAGAGGAAGGAACTGAGCCCCCTTTTAAAAATGAATATTGGAATCATCATGAAGAGGGCATCTACGTTGATATTGTATCAGGTGAAGCTTTATTTAGCTCTCAAGATAAGTTTAATTCTGGAACAGGATGGCCTAGTTTTACCAAACCTTTAGATAAAAAAAATATTATTGAAAAAACGGATCGTCAATTTTTAGAGACTCGAACAGAAGTTCGAAGTTCCAAAGGAAATTCACACTTAGGACATGTTTTTACAGATGGTCCTAAACCAACGGGACTTCGATACTGTATTAATTCGGCTTCACTGAAATTTATTTCAAAAAATAAACTCAAAGGTGATTATGAAGTTTATAAAAAATTATTTAAAATAAAGGAAGATTAAAATGTTACTACTCATCATTACTTATTTAGCTGGGGCTTTAACAATTTTAAGTCCATGTATATTACCAGTTTTACCGTTTGTTTTCTCGAAATCACAAGGACCCTTTGTTAAATCAGGTTTGCCTTTATTAAGTGGAATGATTGTGACGTTTTCATTATTTTCTGTTTTAGCACTCGTCGGCGGGGAATGGATCATTCAAGCTAATGCTTTTGGTCGAAATTTAGCGTTAGGTCTGTTTTTATTTTTTGGAATAAGTTTAATATTTCCAGTTCTTATTGAAAAATTAATTCATCCACTTGTAAATTTTGGTCAAGGTTTAGGTCAGAAAAAATCAGACTCTGAACTTAGGAATTCATTTTTAACTGGTGTAGGAACAGGTTTACTATGGGCTCCGTGTGCTGGTCCAATACTTGGGCTTGTTTTAGCAGGAGCTGCGTCGCAAAAAAATATTTCTCAATCGCTACTTTTATTAGTTTCATATTCATTAGGAAGCGCAACATCTTTGGGTTTGGCTTTGTTTGCAGGAAAAAAAGTTTTTTCTAAAATGAAGCAGTTTTTAGGTTGGGATCAGATTATAAAAAAATCTCTTGGAGTCATGGTTATTTTAGGTGTTATTGCAATTTATTTTAATTTAGATCGCACTTTGTTGACTGAAGTATCGAAAATAGAGACATCATCGTTAGAAACAAGATTATTAGAAATAGCAGGACTTAAGAAAAATAAAGACATTAAAAATAATACTGCATTGAAAAGTGAATTACTTGTTGAAGGAATAATGCCTGAACTTGTTGGAGCGGTTTCTTGGATTAACTCTAAGCCTTTGACAAAAGCTGACTTGAAAGGAAAAGTTGTTCTTATCGATTTTTGGACATATTCATGCATTAATTGTTTAAGAACTTTACCTTATGTGAAAGCCTGGGCAGAAAAATATAAAAATACAGATTTAGTGATATTAGGTATTCATACCCCTGAATTCGGTTTCGAAAAAATTGAAAGCAATGTGCAGAAAGCTGTTACAGATTTAGGTATAACTTACCCTGTAGCTTTAGATAATGATTATCAAATATGGACTGCATTTAAGAATGAATATTGGCCAGCGCACTATTTTATTGATCGTCAAGGTCAAATCCGAGCGCATCATTTTGGTGAAGGACATTATGAAGAATCAGAAAAAATAATTCAGCAACTTCTTTCTGAAAATGGTGAAAATGTAGTTAAGAATGAAATTCAAATTAATCAACAAGGTGTGCACGCACCAAGAACTCAACAGGATAACTTGTCCCCCGAAACTTACTTAGGCTATGACCGTATGGAAAAATTTTCTTCAACTGTAGCTGTAGTCAAAGATAAATCATCAATCTATAAAATTCAAAATCAGTTAAAATTAAATGAATGGGCCATTGAAGGTCAATGGCTTATCGATAGCGAAAGTATCATTCTTAAATCAAAAACTGGAAAAATTAATTTTAAATATTTTGCTCGTGATTTACATTTGGTTTTAGGCACAAAAAATTCAAATAAAAAAATTAAGTATAAAATTAAGATTGACGGAAAAGCTCCGCTTGAAAATCGAGGATCAGATGTCGATTCTCAAGGAATGGGTTTAATTGACGGGCAAAGACTTTATCAATTAATTAGACACTCTGATGAGGGTGATTTTAAAGAGCATGTGTTTGAAATTGAATTCTTAGATTCTGAAGCGCAAGCTTTTGCATTTACATTTGGTTAATTTAAAAAGGAGAAAAATGAAAAAAATAATGATCACTGTATTTTTAATGTATTCAGGTTTAGCTCTTTCTAAAAGTAAACAGGTTGTTGCAATAAAAAATGAACCTCAAAAAGAAACAGCAGTTTTTGCAGCAGGTTGTTTTTGGGGTACGGAAGAGTTTTTTCGTCAAATGCCTGGGGTTATGACTACTCAAGTTGGTTTTTCAGGAGGAAAAACTGAGAAACCCAAATATTCTGAAATGCATGATGGTCATACCGGGCATGCAGAAAGTGTAAAGATAGAATTTGATCCAAAAAAAATAAGCTATGAAACCTTATTAGATTCATTTTTCAAAATGCATGATCCAACAACCCTGAATAAACAGGGTAATGATGAAGGCAGTCAATACAGATCAGCTATTTTTTATCAAAATGATCAGCAGAAAAAAATTGCTGAATCTTTTAAATTTAAAGTAGAAAAATCAAATGCTTGGAAAAAGCCAATTGTTACTGAAATCGCGCAATTTAGTAAATTTTGGTCTGCAGAAGAAGGGCATCAGAAATATTTAGTTAAACATCCTGGTGGTTATGATAATCATTATTTGCGAAAAATTAGTTTTGATTCTGTTAAATAATTTTAAATTAAGTATTCATTCTTAAAAGATTTTCACTGACTTCAGCAATGAAGTCAGTTTCTTCACGGTCGCAGTTTGTTTGGCTGACGACGCAAATTCGATGAATGCCTTTTTCTTTACTTGTTTTTCTATAATCAGGACTTAATTGTGTAATCTCAATGAGATCATCAAATCTTTTAGCCACACGGTTTGGTAGGACTGTAACAATAGAACCTGCAGCTGTGGAAGCTCGTAAAATTTCAAAACTATCACTTTGTACGATCGGTTTCGGTAAACTAAATTGTCTCATAAATTTTGAGTAGTAGCGTGGAAATCCATCTTTACCTTTAGCCAGAGTTCCTAATCCATGTTTTTTAACAGCACTCCATCCATCATCAGCAAGAGGATGTTTTTTTGAAATATAAAATCCCATTCTATCTTGGGAAACATCTTTCACGTAGAATTTTGATAAATCATCAACTTCAGTGATGAGTGCTGAGCAAAGTTCTCCCTTACGAAGCATTGTTAAAAGATTTGATGTTCTACTTGTACGCAAGCTAAGTCGCACATTTGGAAGTTTAAGTTTAATATGTTGTAATAATCCTGGAAGTATATCAATGGCAATACTTTCGTAAGTGCCAAAATTCATCCAACTAATTTTTGGAATTGGGGCATTATTAAGATCTTTTAATCGATCAAAAGCCTCGAATGCTGGACGAATGACATTAAGTATTGCCAAGGCCTCAGCTGTTGGTCTTATTGTATTATCTGCACGCTGTAAGAGTGGCTTACCAATTGAATTTTCTAATGAGGTAATCGTTTGCGAAATGGCACTCGGAGTCACCTTGGCGTAGATAGAAGCTTTTTTAAGGCTTTCAAATTGAATCACTAAATCAAGAATCCACAACTTTTTAATTTGATCGACATTTAAATCACGTGACATGAGTTAAGTATAGCATCTTTTCTAATTAATGAAAAGGTTAAAGTTAGTCGTACTAATTTAAGTCTTTAGAAAGGCTAATGGTTACTTTACTGAGGTATTCAGTTATTTATTATTTTAAGACTTAGCAATTAAAAAAGCATCAAGTAGGAGGTGTGATGAGCTGCAATACATTTACAAAGTAGAAATTAGATTCTTAGAAAACAACAAACAATTGAAAACAAATAACTCAAAGGATATATATGAAAAATTTAATAAATATTATAACAATTTTACTTATAGCAATGTCTTTACAAGCGCAAGTAGCAGGACCTAAACCTCCTGTAACAGCTCCGGTAAGAACAGTTTCTGAATACAATTTAAGTGCTGGATTAGGCTTAAACGGTTATGATCCACTTTCTTATTTCAAAGAAGGCGGAGCTAAAGCCAAATTAGGAGACGTAAAAATTACGTTAGATTACCTAGGTGTGAAATATAACTTTTCAAGCCTTGCTAATTTAAATTTATTTAAATTAAAGCCAGCTAAATACGAACCAACTTATGGTGGATACTGTGCATTCGCAATGGCTTCTGGAAGCAAAGTGGATATTGATCCAACACTATTCACAATTAATGGAAATCGTGCACACTTTTTTGTAAGTAAACGTGCCAAACAAAATTTTGATGCAAAAGTTAAAGAATTTGAAATAAATGCTGATAAATTTTGGAAACAAATTTCAGGTGAAAGCCCACGAATTTAATAAGTGTTGGATAATTAACAATAAATATTAAGGAAATAGAGTTATGAATAAAGTTATAAAAATACAAATAATGATAATATTAAACATGGCTCTATTTTCTTGCAATTACCAATTCGACAAAGCTCAACCCAAGCAGGCAGAGCTGAATCCACAAGCGAAATCAGAAATAAATTTTGAAATTGTGAAAAATAAAGTATTCGTAGCTCGTTGTACTGTATGTCATCAGCAGTATAATAATTATCAAAACGTAGTTACTGAATTAAAATCGATTCAAGATGCAGTCATTAGCGATCGTATGCCAAAATCTGGCGGTCCTTTAACAAGTTTAGAAAAAGAAATTCTTTTAACGTGGATTGATGCTGGAGCTCCAGAAAAAGTAGATTCCAAACCAATAGTTAATATGCCTGTTGTATTATTGCCAACATATGCATCGCTTTCAACAAATATATTTATTCCAAAGTGTAGTGTATGTCATAATCCGAATGGACAAGCTAAGTTTTTAGACCTGTCAACTTACGAAGCTATTAAGGCCAGTAAAGATCGCAAATTTGTTGATGGATCAAAATTCTTAGACTTTAAAAATAGTCGAAAAAGTTATTTAATTAAAATTACCCAAGATACTGAAGAACCTATGCCTCCGAAATGGTCAAACATTCCTCAACTGACTGAAGCTGAAATTGAAGTCATTAATACTTGGATCCAGATGAAAATTCCTCAATAGATGAGAAGGTTTAATATGAATGAAATAAATATCGAACAAAAAATTTGAACTGAAGAAGAAATTGTAGAAGCAGATTTTTATGAAAACAAAGCTTCAGAAGTTTGGCTTCAAGATTTAAAACCTTATTTAAAGCGTAAAAATTTTTCTGAGTTTTGCAAAGTCTATTAAGATAAAAATTTTAATTTCAATTGTTGAATTAATTTTTTTAGATTTTCTTTTTCCAAAACTACAATTGTTATACAAATAATAAAAACGATGAGCGCTAAGCTAAATAGTAAACCGCCATCGTTTTGCACTTGTATTCCCAAAATCAGCAAATGACTTGTGATTGCTCCAAGCATAATGCCAATAGACATCATTGCACCAAATAAATAAAGCGCTGGAATCAGTAAAAATATTCCGGCGACTAATTCACTGATTCCTGCAAAGTATCTTCCCCAGGGTTCAACACCTAAAGTAGAAAATATAAATTTTGATTCAGGGGCACCTGTAAATTTAAAATACAAGGTTTGAATTAATATTCCAGCTGCAATGATTCTAAGACCTAATAATATTTTAGACTTCATTTTTATTCCTCAGTATTAATAGTTTCAGGCCAGTTTTTTTCAGCATCCATCAAATAGCTTGCTGGTGTTTTATCTTTTGTTGTTTGCCATTTATCACGTGTGTTATTTAAAAAACCTTTAAAAAACAAAAGCAGTTTTCCATCTTGAATTAAAAAACTTTCTGGATCTATTTCGACTTTAACTTTATTTTTTGCAACTGCAAAAGCACACCATCCACCGTAAGCAGGTTCAAATTTAGCAGGGTTTTTAATAAATTCGTGCTTATTCGCTTCGCTAGAAAAATTGTATGTGGCTAGTTCAGTTTTAAATTGAATTTTTGCATTGCCTTTAAGTGGACCTTTTTTTGCAGCATCAGTATTAAAATAAGAAACTGGATCGTATCCAGATAAGCCAATATTTTTGTCATCTACATTATATTTTTTTAGTGCAAAACTTGAAACACAAATTAGTAAAGTCAATGTAAAAGTCGCTAAAGAAGATGTTACTAAATTTCGTCCAGTTGTATTCATTTTAATCTCCATGTTTAGGCCAAGTTTACAGATTGTCTAATTGATTCTGGCTCAAGTAAAGGATCATTTATACTAAATCTATCTAGCCACTTTAAACTAGCCGTTTTATTTTTTAAACTCAGTATTTTTAAGATTTTACTAAAAAGTTGGTCGTCATCAATATAAGCTGATTCTCGGTGTGGAGTATAAGATATTTTAAAACTTTGAACCGAAATTGAGTGTTTGTGTGCAATTTTAAATATCCCCTTTTTCCATGTTAATTCTTCCGTCAGTTGGGTAGTTCCAGAAGGAAAAACCACAAGAAATGCACCTTTTTCAACAACGCTTTGAATAATATTTTTTTGCAGTTCAATTTTTATTGAATGCTTATTTCTATCAACGAATATTGTTCCAACCACTGTTGCTGCCCAGCCAATGATAGGCCAGCTTTTGATTTCTTTTTTTGCAATAAAAATAATATTAGGATTTTGAGACATCAGTACTAGAATATCAAGAAAGCTGATATGGTTTCCAATCAAAATGAGGCCTTCGTTTTTGGTTTCGAAATGTCCTGAAATATTAAGTTGATATCCAAAATCTTTCAGAATTGAACAAGCCCAATCTTTTTTGCAAAGTTGTTTCTGGTTTTTAGGAAGTACTAAAAAAAGTATCATTGAGTAGAAAGTTTTAAAAAAAATACTAAAAAATTTAATGAGTGGCATGGATGACCTATAAATATCTGTTTTCATAATTTGATTTTATTTCAGATGTATTCAAAAAAATAAGATAATCGACGCACTTGAAATCTTTGTCCCATGCAGGAATTGTAGATACTTTAGCCCCAGCTTTAATATAACTTTTAAATAAAGGGGGAATCAATTTACTGATAAGCTTATCATCCTCAGTGGTCCAATTCTGATGTTGAATTTTTTGTAATTCTGCATCAAGAGTTTCTATTTTAAAAGATTCTAGGGGCGGGCAGTCATATTGTTCGTTCACGAGTTTATTCTTTATAAAGTACTGACAAAGCTTTGCCACTTCCTTCGGAGCTTCTGTTTTAATTGAACCACAACCAATTAAAAATTCAGTCTTTGAAATTTTAACATATTCAGCAACGCCGCGCCATAAACAATTAAGAACTGTAGTTTTACGGAAATGGGCATGAACGCAGGCACGTCCAATTTCTAAAAATACAGTTTTATCAAGTTTTAAATGACGTAAATCAAATTCTGATTTCGAGTAAAGATCCTGACTGATTAATGAAGATTGTACTCTGTAAGTAGCAATCACTTGATTGCTTTTCTGATCAATGACGACTATGTGATCATAAAAAGCGTCATAGCGATCAATATCTAAACCTGTAGGGTGTTGGCTTGATAAAAGTTCGCCGTAAAAAACATCATGACGAAGCTTTAAAGATTCAATCACTTCTGTTTTTGTGGTCGCAGTTTTTACTTTGTAATTTCCAATAATTATTTCAAACTCATATTTATTCTGAAATTTTTTTAATTGAGTATGATCTGAATTAAACCCACGATAAATTTCATGCTTAATATTTTTTAAATTTGCTTTTAGAAAATTGGTCATGAAAATCCTTGTTATGACGAAGTCAGAAAATGTTTGTTGTGCTTTTTCATATAAAAAATATCTTTTATAAATGCAGTTAAATTAAAAGGGTAAATCACTTTTTTACTTTCTTTGATTTGATAACCAATTTTAAATAGAATTTCCCATTGCAAATAAAGGACTTTGTAGGCTTCAATTAACAATGTTTTACTATCCCAAATATGCGTTGCTTCGCTTCCTGCGCCATTGACTTCAACTATTTTGAAATGATTTCCATTTTTAAGATCAGATTTACTAAGATACCGAACGTCAAATCGACCGAAATAAAAATCAGGTATTTGTGAAGTTAAGGCTTCGATTGCTGCTAAAAGTTCTTTAGTGATAAGATCTTTTCCATTATAAAATTGAGCGCCTTGACAGTGATTTCCACAGCTAGAAATAAATACTTTTTCATTTTTTTCAGGAATTTTTTTTAGGTGCAAGTTAAATCTATCGAAATAAGTATTAGCTATAATTGATGCTCTAGGATCTTTAAGAATCAATTCACTTAATGTATTTACTCCGTCACCCACTAAGTATGGAAAACTTTTATCAGTGATTGAAAATATTTCTCCTTTTGGCGCATTAGGATAACGGTAATAAAAAACCCCAGCTTCATTTGGCCAAGCGCAGTATTCTTGAATCAGTAAATCAAAGTCACAGAATTTAAGATAATCATCTAACTGAGATTGATTTTCAATAATTCTTACTCCAAAGCCACGCTGACCTAAGTCAGGTTTAAGAATATAAGGAAATTTGTAATTATTTTTCTCAATTTGTAAATAGACTTCTGATTTTAAATCAGATGAATATTTAATAAGTACTGTTTTTAAAGAAGCATCAGCTGTCTGAATATGTTTATAAAAGTCCCACTTAGATTCTCCAATTAAGCCAGCATGGGGAATTTGTGGATTTGCATAGAATGGCAATAAAAAACTGCGGTATTTTAGACTTAAATAAAAATATCTAGGAATGATAGGAATATAAAAAAACCAAGACGGCCAAAATTCAAAAGATGTCCATTTTTTCCAAGATATTAAAAATGACTTAAAACGATGAGGGTTTTGAACAAAGAAAATAATTTTTTTAACTAAAAAAAGCAATGCAAGTATTACAAAAAATGAGATTAATAAATTTTCTGTCAGAAATGGTTTTAGTACTGTTCCTATTCCGAACAATGCAGCTACCCAAACTAAAACTGTGACAATAGTTATAATTAAAAACCGAGGAAAAGAATATGAAAAATAACCGGCTGACAAATAAGTAATTAATCGTGTTCCTGGAATAAAGCGAGAAAAAATAACTGAAGAGTCCAGAAGCGTCTTGTATTTACTTTGAGTAATAAAGTTTCTCACTTTTTGAATGTATTTTAATTGATTAAAGAATTCGTTTTTAGCTATTAGCCTTCCGAACCAAAACAGTAAAATATCTCCAATGCAAATTCCTAAAAATATTGAACTAAAACCGCTGAGTAAGCTAATGCTGTTTTGATTAACTAGAATAATTGCCGCGGCTAATGCAACATCTTCAAGCAAAAATGTTGAAAAAAAAAGTGAAAACCAGTGAGCACCTGCAAAGCTAATCATGATTTCCAACTCTACACTTGCAATCATTTTTAATACAAACTATTTTTATTAAAAAAAGATGGGTTAAATAATGTCTTTAGATTCGTTAGATTATGAAAGAAAAGTTATTTTACAAACAGATCAGTTTGAGATAGTTGCATGTCATTGGAAGAACGGTTTTTCCTCAGCAGTTCATGACCATGGCCCAAGCCAGTGTTACACTTTTATTCAAAATGGAACTTTTGAAAATATAACTTATCATCCCTTAAAGCAGGAAAAAAGTTTTCTAAATGCCGGTAACACTTCGTACACACCTGCAGGTTGTCGCCATGAAATAAAGTGCACTTCACCGAGCGGCGAAACACTGCATATTTATTCTCCTCGATTGCAGGATCAAAATTTGAATTCATCGAAAAGCAACTTTTCAAATGATCATAAAAAAATAAATTTAATTAATTTTCAGCTCAGTGAAAAAAGCTGTAGCTTTGATCATATTGAATTAATTATGAAAGATATCCAAAAAAAATCTATTTCAACTCAGTCCAAATATTTTATGAATCAGTTATTTTCAGGGCTTTTGCCTGAAACAGTTTCAGCGGCTCAATTGTCGTCTCAGTTGAGAACTACGTTAGCAACTTATGAAGCATCACCAGTTTTAAGCCGCATCGAAGTTGAAGTCGTTCAAAATCTTTCCAAGCTAATAGGTTGGTCTGAATCAGAAGGCGTTTCTGTGCCAGGTGGCAGTGCA
>JAYUJM010000088.1:0-26545 GCA_043765175.1 Pseudobdellovibrionaceae bacterium
TAAATGTATGAAAAATAAAAATTCCACCAGGTTTAAGCACTCGAGAAAATTCTTTTATTGCAAGTTCTGGATTTTCAACGTGCTCAAGAAAATCCATAGCGGTTACGACGTCAAAGGATTTATCTGCAAAAGGCAATTGATAAGCATCTGCAATTTGATATTTAACACTTTTAGTTTGATCATATTTTTCTGCTACTAATAAACTAGACTCAGACCTATCTACACCAGTGACTGTCAAATTACATTTGGCTAATTCATTTGCTAGAAAACCTGCTCCGCATCCTACATCTAAAACCTGAGTCGATTCATTTAAAGATTTATATTTTCTAATTTTTTCAATAACCCAAGGTGTTTTTAATTTTCCTTCCGCGCGCAATAAAGCAATAGGATCATCAAAGGCAGTATACCAGCGATCACCATAATCATTATAAATTTCATTATTAATTTTTTGCATAAAATCCCCAGTACACGATTTGATAAATAAGAAAAGCTACTAAGATTGCTATTTGACCGTAAATGACTTGCATATCCAAGTTGAAGTACCAGATAAGTCCAGCTGACAAAAACACAATGGGATGTAAAATAAATAAAATGGCGTGTAACCAGTTTTCTGCGGGTTCACATTTTTCAGAATGTACAAATTCGTCTTTTGTAACAAATAGGCTTGAAAAAAAACTTAAACCTGCAAACACTAAAATATTTGTTTGGCTCGGGGGAAAATAAACTAAAAATAAGAAACAAATTAACACAGTAGTTGTATCTAATGGATGACCCCATACTTCCCATTTCGGAAGCCGACGCTTATGATGAAAATAAAATTCATCAAATAGTATAGCTAAGCCTTGTAATGCAAATGGAATCAAATAAATCAGCATTAGCAAACCTCTAAAACTGAACCATACATTGTTAATCCCGGCCCAAAAGCATAACTAACAACAAAAGTTCCTACTGGATAATTATTTTCTAAAATTTGTTCCCAAACGTGAGGAAGTGTTGCCGAAGACATATTCCCGCGTGTTAACAATATATTTCTTGATTCTTTTGTTTGCTCAAGATTCAGTTCCATGGCCTCACTAATTGCATCAATAATTTTAGGACCACCTGGGTGAATCGCATACTTAGCAGACATAAATTGCTCTGGTTGTAACTCAGCTTTTTCAATCAGAATTTTATTAAAACTTTGCAAATGCTGCTTAATTTTTTCTGGGACATCTCGAGATAAATTCATTTGCATGCCCCATGAGTTAGGTATCCAACTCATGTCTTGCTCACTATCAGGAATAACTTTTTCAACTAAAGCTAAAATTTTAAAATTTTTGCCTGCAGACAATTTTTCTTTAGATAATGAATATTTAATATGACCATCAGCAAATAATGTTTGGACTACAATTTGTTCGGGCGAATGGGCTAACGGATTCATGTGAAGTCCACACATTTCATTATGAACTATATCTACTCGATAATTTAGATCCTTTTGATTTCGACTTGTACTAACTAGCCCTTCTGCGGTTCTAACTGAAGGCATGGCTGCATAACAACCCATATGATAAGCGTGTGTAACTTCAGTACCACCTTTCCATTCTGGGTGAACAACAATTTTTTGCGCTGAACTTGGTGAAACATATCCCGTGCAAGTTGTATGGATAATATGACTTGGATGTTTTTCAGGATTTAAATTATTTAAATAAATTTCTTTAAAAACCTCATCAGTACGCTTTAAATAATATTGAGCTCGATCTTTAATCGAAGAGCCTTCTGGCTGATGCTCTGTCATTTTGTAAACTTCAGCTTTAGAAAAATCACTGTTTAAAATATCAGAGCATTCCACGTAACGCTGGCTTATTTGATTAGACTTAACAGCATAGCGTTTAAAAAACTTTTCGATCATATCTAAAGACAATTCACTTTTAACAACTGATAGTGATTCAGCTTTTTGATGACAAGCGATAATCCATTGAAGAAGCTCATCTTGTTGAACTAAATGTCGAGGTAAAACTTTTTTAAATCGATTTATAAAAATACTCATAAAATAACTCCGTGCTTAACAATTAAGCGCAGTTTAGCACATATTAAACTTATAAAGTATAATTATTTTGTAATTGAAGAAATTTCTAAGTTGTTTAAATCTCTGTCAAAACTATAAACAGTTAAATAGCTTCAAATCAAACTCAGTAATTATGAACAGGCTTTTGAATTGCAATCTTATAACTCAATGAACTTAAGTCAAATTATACTATTTGTTAAGAAATCTTCTACCCAACTTTTTTTTGGACTTGGCTTAGTCATATTTACTTTTCAAGTGATATATAACAACGAAAGCTTGTTAATGAAGGCCAAAAGAATTGATTTTCCTGGTATCACAGAATTAACTTTAAATAAATCTTTTCAACGTTACAAGCTTAAAAAAAATGATGTCGAGTTAAGTCAGGAATTAACAAAAAATCTAAAGTCTAAAAATTTAAAATTAGTAAGTTCTGTTTTTAATGACAACAATAAAAATATACAAATTGCTGTTACACAGTCTGATGACGACCAACTTTTATTAACCACCATTAAAAATAATCAAATTTTTCATGTTCACCGCATTAATAATATTGAAAATAAAAAAATCACATTGCAGTATGGAACAATTCAATTAAATTCTAACAAACTAGCAAGCTTACCTGAGTCTGCAGAAATGCTTTAAGACTGTTGCTTTAGACTCAGTTTGATTCTAATATATTAACATGGTTCAAGTGGATAAAAAAATTATTTTCTTCGATGGCTACTGTCACCTTTGCAATGGTTACATTGATTTTTTAGCTACAATTAATTTTTCTAAAAATATTTATTTTGCTTCTCTTCAAGGAAAAACTGCAGAAAATTTAGTTGATAAGTCAAATCGTGAAGAACTTAGTACTTTAATTTATTATAAATCGAATAAATTTTATACTAAAAGTAATGCTGTTATTGAATCATTAAGTGATGCATTTATATTATTTAATTTATTAAAAATATTTTATATTATTCCTCATCAATTACGTGATTTGTTATATGAAGTTGTGGCGCGAAACAGATATAGTTTTTTTGGACATCGTGAAACCTGTCGAATTCCGACACAAGCGGAAACTAAAAATATTTTAGACTAGTGCTTCTGGCACTTAATTAACTATTCAAATTCAGCATAGATAGCGTCTATAGTTATTTGGGCTTGATCTTTAGATGAGGGGATCACAAATATTGTATCATCTCCAGCAATTGTCCCCAATATCCCATTAGGCTGAACATCATCGATATGTTTAGCTATAAGGCTGGCTGAGCCGGGTGTCGTATGAATAACAATAATATACCCATTATGTTTAATATCTTTTATTAGTCCCGCAAGACCCGATGATACTGAATCAACAACGCTTTGATTTTCTTTCGCACGGGGCACTGATTCAGTAAGTTTATAAATGGTTTCACCATTTGAATTCACAGTTCTAATCGCACCGATTCGTCTTAAGTCTCGAGAGATCGTGCTTTGAGTAATATCATAATGAAGCTTTCGAAGTTCACCACAAATTTCTTCTTGCGTGCTGACTAAACCTTCGAGTAATAATTTTTTTATTTCTTGTAGGCGCGTTTTTGAATTTAATTTCATTGTAGACAATTCAGCTTCCATATTAAATTAAACCCATCATCAATGCTTTTTGAGCATGTAAACGGTTTTCACTTTGTTGAAACAACACAGCCTGTGGATGATTAATCATCTCTGAAGTGATTTCTTGATCAATGTTTACAGGCATACAATGCATAATTACTGCATTAGGATTAGCTAGGAGAAACAAATTTGAATTCAATTGAAAGCCTTCAAATTTTTTTAAATGCTGTTTTTCATCATCATCAGTTTTTTCAAAACCCATACTTGACCATACATCGGTATAAATTGCATGAACTTCTTTAACAGCATCCTGAGGATTTTTAAAATTCATTATTAATGCTCCAGAGTCTTCAGCACGTGTTTCTGCCCGTTTTAAAATTCCAGGAAATGGCTGGAAATCTTTCGGACAAGAATAATGCAAATCAATTCCTAAAAATGGCATTAAAAGCATTAAAGAATGAAGCATATTATTTCCATCGCCCACGTAACATACTTTCAAGCCTTTTAATGTCGTGAAATTTTCTTTTAATGTCATAATATCTGCTAAGACCTGACAAGGATGATGTAAATCCGACAACCCATTTATAATTGGAATCTTCGAAAATTTAGCCATATCTTCAAGAATGTTATGTTCAAAAGTACGAATCATTAAAGCATTAATATAACCTTGCAAAACTTTAATTGTATGTTCAGGAGTTTCTTTTTTTCTTAGGCTTGAATTCATTTCTATTAAATTACCAGACAATTCTTGAATACCTACTGTAAAACTAACGCGAGTTCGTAGTGAAGGTTTTTCGAATAACAAGCCAACTGTTTTATCTTTTAAAGCTTCGTTTCTTTTTTCTGATTTTAAAACGATGGCTAAATCAATAAGATTATTCAATTCATCAATTGAAAGCTCTTCTCCAGTTAAAAAATGTTTCGTCTTCAGTCTAAACATGCGTCATTGTGCCTATGTAATCACTCCAAAGCCCATCAACAGCGCTTTTTCCATTAAGCACACGAACTTGAGGAACTCCATGCATTAAAGCATCTTGAATTGTTAATACTTTTGTATACATTCCACCGGTTACAACTTTATTTTCAATCAATAAATTTAAATGATTTAAACTTAAATCCTCAATAAGTTCACCTTTTTGATTTAAAATTCCATTTTGATCTGTTAAAAATATAAGTTTTTTTGCATTCAAAGCCACTGCAATTTTTGCAGCGGCCCAGTCAGCATTAATATTATATTTTTGTCCATTTTCATCCACTCCAATCGGAGCAATGACTGGAATATTTTTTTTGTTTTCTGCAAGCACAGCTTCTATGATTTCAGTATTTACTTTTTTAACAGTCCCTACAAATTGTAATTCTTTACTTAACTGTGAACATAATAGAGTTTGCTGAGATGAACCAGAAATTCCAACAGCCTTTACGTCAGCGCGTTTTAATTGAGTCACTAAGTCATAATTAACTTTATTGACTAAAACATCTTCAATGATAGAAATCATTTCTGAAGTTGTTTGTCTTTGTCCATTTATGAATTTCCAAGAAATATTTTGCTTCGTTAATTCTTCATTAATAGCAGGACCTCCACCATGAACTAAAATAACTTGGTATTCATAACGTAAATAACCACGCACAGATTCTATAACTTCTTTGAGTGCATTTGGATCTTGCAAAGATGATCCACCCAATTTCAAAACAACACGATCTAAATTATTTTCAATCATTATGTGTACTCCGTATTTATTTCGACATATTTTTTAGAAAGATCACAGCCCCATGCTGTTTGTTTAACAGTTCCCGATTTCAAATTCACTTTTATAAAAATATTTTGCTGTTTCAGTAAAACCTTAACTGCTGCACGATCAAATAAAAGTGGCTGCCCGTTTTCAAAAATAGTGACACCTTGAAGACTTAAATCCATTTTTTCTAATTGATCTCCAGGAACTTGCTCTGCACCGAGGCGTGCTAATATTCGACCCCAATTAGGGTCCTCGCCGTGCAAAGCGGTTTTAATGAGTGGTGATAAAGTAATTCCTCGAGCTGCTTGTTTTGCAATATTTTGATCATTAGATCCAGTGATTTCGACTTCAACTAATTTAGTCGCACCTTCTCCATCAGCCACTATGGATTTAGCTAGAAAAATAGAAATTTCATTCACTGCAGTTTGGAATAGTTGAAAATCATTTTCTGTTTTTAATTCAATTCCAGTGGAACCATTCGCCATTAAAAAACAGCAATCATTTGTTGAAGAATCGCCATCGACACTGATCATATTAAAACTTAAATTCACAGCCGTCACTAAACACTTTTGTGCAAAATCTTTTGTCATTTTAACATCAGTTAAAATATAACCAAGCATTGTGGCCATATTTGGATGAATCATTCCTGAACCTTTACTGATACCTGTAATACGAATCATTCCACTTGAAAGCATAATCTCATTAGTGACTGTTTTGGGAACTAAATCAGTTGTTAAAATTGCACACGCAAATCCTTCGGCAGTTTCGTGAGTGCGTTCAATAAGTTCAGGAATTGCAGGTATAATTTTATCTGTATCTAATTGATGACCAATCACTCCAGTGCTGGCTACTAAAATTTGATGGATATCACAACCTAATGATTTTGCAGTGGCCGAAACCATCATGAAATTTTTTTCGATGCCTTCGTTTCCAGTAGCCGCATTGGCTTGACCAGAGTTCGTCAAAATCGCTTTGATATTATCTGCTGGTAACAATTTTTTTGAAAATAAAACTGGCGCTGCTTGACATTGATTCAGTGTAAATACTCCAGCTGCTACTGCTAGATTTTCTGAAATAATAATTCCTAAATCAGGGCGATAACGTCGAACTCCGCTGTTCACACCACTTGCCAAAAATCCTTTTGGTAATAAAGTTCTATTAAGCCCCGGTCCAGGTGTCATCATTGCAAAGCCTCAAGATCTGCTAACCCAAGATCTATAGGGTAATCAAAAAAAGTATTCATATTTTCCACGGCTTGTCCTGCTGCTCCTTTTAAAAGGTTATCGATTGTTGAAAACACATAAAGTTTTGAGTATTGGTCATTATACTTTTCAATTGTATAGGAAATGTGAGTTTTATTTGTGCCTACAACTTTTTTTAGTGAAACTAATTCTGGATATTCTTTAAGTGATCCAGCTCTAATCATAGAATAATTTTCATAATATTTATCAAAACAATTTTGAATATCTTTTTCTGTTATATTTGAATTCACTTTAGCAAAAATGTTTGCAATGATTCCCCGTCTGATAGGTAAAAGCGAAGTTGAAAAATGAAAATCAATTTTTTGACTTGTGAATTTCTCTATAGTTTCGACCATTTCAGGATAATGTTGATGTGTTCCAATTTTATAAGGCAAACATTCGCCTTCAACTTCAGAATAAATTAAGTTCTCAGTTGCTTTTTTGCCAGCCCCTGTTGTTCCTGATTTTGCATCTACGACTATAGAATTCAATTGAACTAAATTTTCTTTAATTAATGGAATAAGCGCCATGTTAATAGCCGTCGCATAACATCCAGGATTTGCAATCATTTTTTGTTTTGCAGGTTTCACCCAAGGGTGCAAACCATAATGAGCACTGGCTAACAAATTTAATTGATCATGTTCAAAACCATACCACTGTGAATAAGAATTATTTTTTAAACGAAAAGCCCCACTTATATCAATAACTAATGAACCATTCTTTATTAATGCTGGAGCTAATTTTAATGAAATCTCCGCAGGGGTCGCTAAAAACACAATGTCGGTTTTATAATTTAAAATTTCAGTTTGATTAAAACATTTAATATTTTCAATTTTAGATGAAGAAAAATATTTTTTTAAATCAAAAGCCTCAGTTGCGAAACAATATTTAATTTCAACTTCTGGATGGTTTAATAGTAAACGGACGATCTCTAATCCAGAGTATCCACGTGCCCCCACAATTGAGGCTGTTTTTAAGTTTTTTGAGCGTGTCACTTTATTATGCATATATGCGCATAATTATGCCAAAAATCCCCCGTGTCAATACTATTTTATCATAAAATGTATTTGACTGCATAATTATCCAAGTATACTTTGCATAAAAAATATTATGATCCTAGGCTTTCAGCCTATTTCCTAAGGAGTATTATGACAAAAAATATTGAAAAAAATGGTGAAAAAAAATCAGTTTTATTAGTTTACTCTGGGGGCTTAGATACCTCAATTTGTATTCCACTCATGCGCCAAGAATATGGTTACAATCATGTTGTTACAGTCACTGTGGATGTTGGCCAACCCCAAGCTGATATTGATCAAGCTGAAGAAAAAGCTAAAATCATGGGAACTGAGCACTACACTGTTGACGCTAAAGAAGAATTTGCAAAGGATTTTTGTTTCACTGCCCTACAGGCAAATGGCGACTATCAGGGGTACCCCATGTCAACTTCAATTGCTCGGCCGTTAATAGCAGCTAAGGCCGTTGAGGTAGCTAAAAAATTAGGAATCACTTGCTTTGCTCACGGCTGCACTGGAAAAGGAAATGATCAATACAGAATTGAATTTGGAATTCGATCACTTATGCCAAATGCAATTATACATGCCCCCGTTCGCGAGCGAAACATGACACGATCCTGGGAAATTGAATATGCCAAAAAGAATAACGTTCCTATTCAGCAATCATTAGAAAAAATATGGAGTATCGATGAAAATCTATGGGGTCGATCCATCGAAGGCGGTAGACTAGAAGAACCCGACTACGCTCCGCCTGAAGAAATTTTTGTTTGGACAAAAGCTATTGAAAAAACGACGAATACTCCGACTGAAATCACTATTGATTTTAAACAAGGAATTCCTGTTTCGATTAATAATGAAAATTTAACTCCTGCAAATTTAGTTTTAAAACTTAATCAATTAGCAGGTGATCAGGGTATCGGACGTATTGATATTATGGAAGATCGAATGATGGGACTTAAAGTTCGCGAGAATTACGAATGCCCAGCTTCAGTTGTTTTATTGAAAGCGCACAAAGCCCTAGAAAATCTTGTTTTAACTCGTGATGAAATCAGATTTAAACAAACTGTAGATTTAGAATGGAGTAAGTTAGCCTATGAAGGGCTTTGGTGGGATCCATTCAAAACTGATCTTGAAAGTTTTATTCAAAACACGCAAAAGCGAGTCACTGGAAGCGTGAAATTAAAATTATTCAAGGGCCAACCCATTGTTATGGGACGCAGTTCAAACTGGGCTTTATATTCTGAAGATTTAGCTAGTTTTGATTCGACCACGTTCGATCAGCGCGAAAGTACAGGATCTGTGAAAAATTTTGGTTTACAACCACGTATGTTTTTTCATATCCAAGAAAAAAATCAAAAAGAATTATAAGGATAAAAAATGAAACTATGGGGCGGAGCTTTCGACGAAGAAACAAATAAAGAAGTTGAAAAATTCTCTGCCTCGATGGCTATAGATTATCGTTTATGGCAAGTGGACATCACGGCCTCAATTGCGCATGCACGCATGCTTGGTGATGTCAGCGTTATTACAACAGCAGAAGCTTCTCAAATAATTCAAGGTCTTCAATCTGTTTTTGAAGATATTAAAACTGAAAAAATAATTTTAAATCCGCTTGCTGAAGATATTCATTCTGAAATTGAATTGAACTTGACAAAAAAAATTGGACCCTTAGCCGGAAAACTTCACACAGCAAGAAGTCGAAATGATCAAGTAGCCACAGACACTCGATTGTATTTACGGGGCGAAGTGATTCATCTAAAAGAAGAACTCAATGCTCTGCAAAATTATTTTTTTAAAACTGCTGAAAATAATTTAGAAACAATACTTCCAGGGTTTACTCACTTACAGCACGCTCAACCCGTGTCGCTCGCACATCACTTGATGGCCTACTACTGGATGTTTCAGCGCGATTTCGAAAGACTCACTCAAAGTTTTGACCGCATAAATACCCTACCATTAGGTTCTGCGGCCCTTGCAGGAACTGGATTTCCCTTAAACAGACAACAAGTTGCTAACGAACTTCAATTCAACAAGGTCACTGAGAATTCATTAGATGCCGTTTCAGATCGTGATTTTATTGTTGAATTTTTAACAAACGGATCGCTCATCATGATGCACCTTTCACGACTGTGTGAAGAACTTATTATCTGGAGCACACCTGAATTTGGATTTGTACAAATGGGCGATTCCGTCACAACTGGAAGTTCTATCATGCCACAGAAAAAAAATCCTGACGTGGCCGAACTGATACGCGGCAAAGTAGGACGGCTTTACGGAGCTTTGATGGGATCACTCACTTTACTTAAAGGCTTACCACTTTCATACAATCGAGATCTACAAGAGGATAAATATTATTTATTTGAAGGCTTAGACACTGTTCGATCAAGCGTGAGATTGACTTTAATTATGCTAGAAAATACAAAATGGAAGCCTGAAAACATGCTGCGTTCACTACGTGGTGATTTATCAAATGCCACAGATTTGGCTGATGATTTAGTAAAAAAAGGTTTACCGTTCAGACAAGCTCATGAAGTCATAGGCCAAATTGTGAATCATTGTTTAAAAAATAAAGTGATTTTAGAAGACATGACTTTAACAGAACTGAATAAATTCAGTCCCTTATTTGATGCAAAAAGTATTGAACGTTTACCGCATTTATCAGTTATGAAAGCAAGAAACAGTGAAGGTGGCACTTCACCAACTGCTGTGAAACAACAGATGGCGAAAGCTTTAAAAAATAACTAAAAATTATTTTGATTTAGCTTCGTCACAAACTGGCTTCGCATCTTCGATGTAAGAAAAACTAACAATGGCGCCTGTTTTTGTATTTTGACCTAGACAGCTTTTATTGTACTGATAGTATCACTTGTACAAGTTCCATCAGCGTTAACTCCTGTTGAAGATGTTTGTTCAGTAATAATTTTTCAAACTATAAAATATTTTTAACATGTCAAAGTTTTTGACAGGTAGCTTTTGCATGTTCAAAAAACTACAGTTTTGTTTTAAAAATAATTTTGTTAAATTAAAAAACACTAAAAAGTTAATTTTAGAACAAAAAACAAACTACTTGAAGGAGTGTATTATGAAAAAAATGTCTGCAACAGTAATAACAACGATCTTATTAACAAGTTCATTTTCAATGGCAGCACAAGTAATATCTGCTAAAATTGATTCCCAAAAAAAGAACATTTTAATTGATGTTTCTCATGGTGGAGGCTGCGGCGAACATTCGTATTCTTTAAAAATTGTAAAGTGCCTTGAATCTATGCCTGTTCAATGCGAAGCTAAATTAGTTCACACAACAAATGATTTCTGCGAAGCTATGTTATATCGAACTGCTGTTATAAATATTGAAAAATCAGGTCTATCTGACGAGTACTATAAAAATGCTAAATTAACAATTACTGGGGACAATTCTAATGTCAGTGTGATACTTCCATCTTCTCAAGCCGTAAAGCCTGCAACAAAAAATGCAGTTCAATGTACGACTCACACAGGATCTAAATTAGTTTTAACAAGAGCTGAAAGTAACTTAACAATGACAAGTGGTTTAAACGAAATTAAAAAAGTAGTCAGTGTACAATCTAGCGAAATAGAAACTTTTCCTGTAATTTTTCAGGATGTTTATAACCTTGAAGATGGTCGTTCGATTATTATTGAATTTAAATCAGGTAAAAAAATTGGAACTGGTCAGTTTCTTCGCAAAGATGGATCATACTCGCCTCAGTTCAATTGCTCTAAATAATTAAAAAAGTTAAATTTATATTGAAGGTCATTTGTCAAATCTGATGAATGACCTTTTATTATTTGTGAAGCCATTAATTGTATCTATTCCCTTGCCTGATCAATCCTATACAGCCAAACTATCTCCATGAAATCAGTTATCGAAGTCAAAAACCTAAGTCGTTATTATAAAACTTATTCTAAAAAAGAAGGACTAGTTGAATCGGTCAAAGGTCTATGGAACCGCGAATACACTCAAAAAGTAGCTTTAAAAAATATTAACTTAAGCATTACGCCTGGGCAAATTGTTGGATTAATTGGCGCCAATGGCGCTGGAAAAACAACACTTTTAAAAGTTTTATCGGGATTAATTTTTCCCAGTGCTGGCGAAGTTCAAGTTCTTGGATATCAACCCTGGAAACGCGATTCAAATTATTTAAAAAAAATGAGTTTACTATTAGGTCAAAAAAATCAACTGTGGTGGGATATTTCTGCACGCGATAGCTATGGTTTACTAGCAGATATTTATGATATCGATGTCGTCACTTCAAAAAAAAGAGTGACTGATTTAGCACACATGCTTGATTGTAGTCATGTGTTAGATACTCAACTTCGCCGTCTGAGCCTTGGCGAGCGCATGAAAATGGAAATCATTGGATCCTTACTGCACCAGCCAGAAATTTTATTTTTGGATGAACCTACAATTGGTTTAGATATTGTTTCTCAATCTGCCATCAGGCGTTTTTTAGAAAATTATGTGAAAGATTTTAAGCCTGTGATTATATTAACTTCTCACTATATGGATGATATTTCAGAATTAGCTGATCGATTATTGCTGATGTCTAAAGGACAAATTGTTTACGACGGAACTGTTAAAAATTTTACATCTTCAGCCAAAACAACTAAAAAAATTATTTATCGCTACAAGCACGATATTGAAGAAAAAGAACTTATCTATGAAAACCATAATCTAAACTCGCAAATTAGCGAAATTATTAAAAATGGTGAAATTACAGATATTAAATTAAATGAGGTCGACTTTGAAGAAGTTATTCGCCGCTTTTTGGCGAAGGAATCTAACATTTAGTAAATTAGCTATTGTAACCAACTTGCAATATCGATTTAATTTTTTTATCGATGCTTATTTACAACCGACAATACAAATCGCCATAGAATCTATGCTGTGGCTGGCTTTATTTAAATTATCAAATAATACAACTATTGGTGGATTTGATAAAAATATGTATTTAGCCTATGTCACATGGGCTCCATTTTTAAGTCGAATTGGCATAAGCTGGATGTATGAATTTATAATGATCAACGAAGTCAGTTCTGGAAATTTGAACATTGTTCTAAGCAGACCGATAAGTTTTTATGAATACTATCTATCACAATTTATGGGTTATAAAATCCTAACAACTTCAGCTTCACTTATTATTCCCTTAGGATTTAGTTATTTTTTCAACCTTCCTATTCAATACGATCGAATTCCATTGGCTTTACTTTTGATTTTTTGCTACTTATTTTTAGTTCATAATTTAAGTTTTATCATTAGCTCGCTTGGTTTTTTTCTGACGAAAGTGGGATCACTAACGATTGCAAAAAATTTAACTTTAATGTTTTTAGCAGGAGATTTAATACCAATCGATTTATTCCCAAAAGAACTTTCAAAAATCATTTTATGGCTGCCATTTGCATCAAGTGTTTACATTCCTGCCGGTTTTATTTCTGGCCGATGCGATATAAATTTAGTATGGCAAGGCTTTGCTTCCGTCTTTATAAGCCTAGGCGTAACAAGTGTTATTTGTAGAGCACTTTGGAAAAAAGGGCTTCTTGAATATACTGGAACTGGTGCTTGATGATTCAATCACTTAATCAAAACATTAAATTACTATCAAAATATTTAAAACTATTAATGACATTTTTTAGAATCAGTTTTATTGCAGATTTAGAATTTAGATTTAATTTTGTGGTTTTAATTATTAATGAATTTATTTGGTATGCTTCAAATCTTCTTATTTTTGAAATTTTGTACAGACACTCAAATAATTTAGCCGGATGGTCCATTGAACAAATGCGTGTCTTTGTTTTTTTAGGTCTGTTTGTTGATTCAATATATATGATTTTGTGGAACGATAATTTTTCACAATTCTCTGAAGATATTCGTAAAGGACAACTGGATTTATTACTGACAAAGCCAGTTAATGCTTTATTTATGTTAACAACGAAAAAAATTTCGATAACTCATATCCCCTGTTTTTTCATTACATTAGCTGGATTATTCTGGGCTAGTTCTCAAATTATAGGTTTTAATTATTTTTCACTCTTATGGTTAATTATTTGTGTGCCTGCAGGCTTAACAGTTATTTTTTGTGGAAGAATGGCCTTGAACACGACAATGATTTTATTCGAACGAGCTGATTTTTTACAATATGTATGGTTTTCACTTTTTCGCTTAGGCATGCGACCAGATGGAATTTACAATTCAGTCGGTAATGGAGCATTAAGAACTGTTTTAATTTATATTTTACCCTTTGCCATGGTTTCATCAATTCCAGCGCGCTTTTTATTTGAACCATTAAATTATGTTTATTTAGCTTGGACATTAATTATGCCATTTATTTTAATTTCATTAATAAAAAGATATTGGAATTATTGTATTCAACATTACGCAAGCGCAAGCTCATAATGAATAAGTGCGTTAAGATGAACATGATAAAAAAGAACACCCAGGCTTATTCATCGCCCAATCGGGACGAATGAAGGTTAATGAATCAGTTTTTAAATCACGCTCTTTAAATGGTTGAAGTAGCTCTTGTAGTTCATCTTGAATATTTAACATGGTACTTTTCTGTATCCTATCAGTCATTTCAAAAGCCATATAATTTCTAAAAATTATACTAGGATTAGTTTTCTTCATTTCATTTATTTTTTCTATTTTGAGTAGTTTGTTATATTCAAGCCACCACTCAAGCCATTGATCTAAATGATTCTGAGGAATTTCTTTTAAATAACTTAAGTCACTTAAAAATTCATAAATTTCTTGTGTCGTATTTATTTTTTGTGGATAACAAATTTTTCTAAAAAATCGAGTAAAATCAATTTTTGACTGATTCATTAATTCAAACAATCGATTCACTAAATTCAAATTAAAATCAATTCCTAATTTTTTTTCAAAATTTGATTTAAATTCTTTTTGAAATTCACCTTGATAGACTTCAAGAGTCGAAATAATTAAATCTTTATCTTGTATCAGTGGATAAAGGGCTTGCGCTAAAGCATTTAAATTCCATAGTCCTATTTCAGGTTGATTGTTGTAGCTATATCTTCTTTGTCCATAGTCAGTCGTATTAGGGGTAAAATTTGAATCAAATTCTTCAAGCCATCCATAGGGACCGTAATCAATTGTTAGACCTAATATAGACATATTGTCCGTATTCATTACTCCATGAACAAAACCAAAACTCATCCATTTAGCAATCAAATAAGCAGTTTTACGAACAACACTTTCTAAAAATAAAATGTACTTTTGCTTTTCATTTGAAGAAAAACATTCTGGATAAAAATTTTCAATCACATAATCCGTCAGTATTTTTAGATTATTAATTTCATTTTGTGCAGCTAAAATTTCAAAATTTCCAAAGCGAATAAATGACGGACTTAATCGTGAAGCAATGGCTCCAGGTTCTAATTTTGGATTTCCATCATACAATAAATCACGCATGACTTGATCACCAGTCAATACTAAACTCAAGGATCTGGTTGTAGGCACTCCTAATGCATCCATAAATTCGCTACATATAAATTCACGTAACGATGATCTTAGAACAGCTCGCCCGTCACCTTGTCTTGAATAAGGAGTTTTCCCAGATCCTTTTAACTGAAATTCATATTTCGTAGTATTAGATTTTATTTCACAAAGAGTAATCGCACGTCCATCACCAAGTTGTCCTGCCCAGTGACCAAATTGATGCCCACCGTATCTAGAAGCAAATGGCTTCATTGATGGAAAAAGTGCGTTACCGCTGACTATTTTTTCGATTTCGTTTTTACTTTTAGAATAACTGAAGGGGTCGCTTAAATTGAAATCTTGGGCTAAATTTTTAGACCACCCAATCAATAATGGATTTGAAACATGACGCGGTAAAATAGACGAAAAAAAAGAGTTCCCATTTTTCTGGAAACTCTCGTAAAAATAATTAGAAATTTCTAATTCAGAAAATAAAATAAATTATCCTTTTAAAAATTTCTGAATTAAATCTGCTGCTACATTTGAACCTGTCGTACCAGCTGCACCACTTTGTTGCTGTAAAAAGCCAGTCACAATTGGGGCAAATTTTGCAATCATATCTGCATCTAAATTAAGAGATTTAAACTGTCCGGCCAATGCTGCAAGTCCTGCAAGTTTAGAATCTCCCATTCCAAAAGCTGACAACGCAGAACCAACCACTCCAGCAAGTCCTGCTACTCCACCGGCAGCTCCATCAGTTACAGTTGGCGCATGAGAAATTAATTTTTGAACTTCAGGTAAAATATTTTCGATATGTGAAAAATCAGCTCCTAAATGTTCTTGCGCTAATTTCATGATTGAACCCAGTCCACCAGTAGCTTGTTGTTCATTAATACCTAATTGAGATACGACTAATTTAACTAATTCATTCATAATATTTCCTTTAAATTAAAATAACCACTTAATCGTAGTTATTTTGTAAAAATTACTTTTTTGGGATTTTTGATTCATCAACAGCAATTTCGATTTCAACTCGACGATTTTTTGCTTGCAATGAAGGAGTTTTAGCAGTTTCAATCAATTGATTAGAACCCATACCAATGGCAGTCACCGTGTTCGCAGGGACACCAGCAATAACAAGTTGTGTTTGTACAGCTTTTGCACGAGCTTCTGATAAAGGCATATTAATTTTTTCAGTTCCCACTGAATCAGTGTGCCCTTTGATCGTTAACACATTTTCAGGGTATTTTTTAATTATTGCTGCCAGCTCGCTAATATTTGCTTTTGCTTGAGGTTTTAAATTAGATTTTCCTGTATCGAATAAAATATCACTTTTGAGTTGAGTCACAAGACCTTGCTCAGTTCTTTTTGTTTCCGCAATTTTTTCCAATTCTTTTTTCTGTTTGTCTAAACGATTTCCAATTACTCCACCGGCTCCACCACCTAAAACGGCGCCAATAAGAGCTCCTTTGTCGCGCTGGCCCGATTGATGCCCAATAACTGCACCAACGAGCGCTCCAGCAGCAGCCCCGATTCCAGCTCCTGCAGTAGTGCCTTTGTTTTCTTGAACAGAAGCGCATGAAGAAAGTATTAAAAGAATTGAAAGTGATAAGGCTTTATTTTTTTGCATTGATGATTCCTTGTGTTTCTGAAGCATTAAATTTTACAACAGAAAACAAAGTAGCTAATTCTAAAAAAAGACTCAAGTCCAATTGGCAATATAATGCGATTCGGCTTATGCCACTAAGTCAAATCAGCAATCAATTTAAAGTTATTTATTATAAATAGATTCAACCGCTTTCCCTAATGCGTTTTCTAAGGATTTTGAGATCTCTGAAGTCATTGTTTTCATCAAACTTCCTGCCAAAAGTCCCTCAGCAAACACGACGCATTCCCTTTTTTGAAGTGATAATCCATTCCTAGAAATTAACTCTCCTGTTTGAGAAAAAGCTTCAATACGTTTTTTTAAAACTAAATCTGTAGAAAGTTCTTCTTCACTGCCTGCCGCTAAACGAACGTAAGAATTAAGGGCGAAATCGCTTTTGCATGCAGCCACTTTATTAGAAAGCACATTATTCAAGACATCTTTTTTCGCATGGACTAATGCAGATGTTGAAAATAGAGTGATCACTAAAATATTTTTGAAATTCATAAAGACTCCTTAGTTTTTTTAATTAATAACACTTTGTCCAATACACTTTTCAAACCAAGTTCAAATCTTTCACATTGAATACAAACTTAATTAAGCTGTCTCAGCTCTAGACATGGTGACACTGATTACTGATACTGATTAGTGACGAACTTTTTGACATCTTAGTCCGAAAAATTCTACTTGCTTCATTAATTCAGCAAAAATAATAGAAACTATTAGCATAAAGTGCAATATCAAGGTAGGTAGGATATGAATCTTATTTACACTAAGATTATGCAAAAAGCCCAAAGGCTTAAGGACGACTACAAATGAATAATTTTTCTGATTTTGGACTTCTACCATCAATTTTAAAAACACTTAAAGATTTAAAAATAATTAAGCCGACAGAGGTTCAAAAAAATACAATTCCGCTTTTACTATCTGGACAGTCTGTTGTTGGTGTTGCTGAAACTGGCAGCGGTAAAACTTTAGCTTATGCTTTACCTTTACTGCATGCTTTAAGAACCTTAGAGGAAGAAAAAAATCCAGTCACAGAGAATGCTCAGCCTCGTGCTTTGATCATGGTGCCAACTCGAGAGCTTGGAGAACAGGTTTCTAAAGTTTTTAAACAGTTTACTCATTTAACTCGACTTCGTGTTCGCCCTGCTCTTGGTGGAATGACTTTCGAACACGCTCGAAGAAATATTGCCTCTCCGTTTGAAATACTTCTGGCAACACCTGGCAGATTAGTTCAATTAATTGATAAAGATCTTATTGATCTGTCAGACATTCGAACAATAGTTTTTGATGAAGCAGATCAAATGTTGGATCAAGGTTTTTTACCTGATTCCGATCTTATAGTTAGTCAGTGTCCACGCGATGTTCAACTTTCATTATTTTCAGCGACGGTTTCCAAATCAGTTCAAGAACTGATGAATAAATTATTTGTCAAAGCTGAAATATTTCGAAGCTCAGGAAGTGGAAAAACAGTCAATAAATTAATCACTCAAAACAAAACAGTCATCGATGGAAAACGATGGCCTATTTTAGAAAAAATATTAAAAGATTTAATTAAAAAAGAATCCACTGGAGCATTGCTTTTTACAAATACGCGCGAACAATGTGATGCTTTAGCATTAGAACTTTTAGAAAATGGTTTTGAATGCGCTATTTACCGCGGCGAAATGGATAAAAACGAACGTCGCTCGAATCTAAAAAAATTCAGAAACGGCGAAATTAAATTTTTAGTTTCTACTGACCTTGCAGCTCGGGGATTAGATATCGATCATGTGGATTATGTCATTAATTACCATCTGCCAAAGCAAAAAGATAACTACCTTCATCGCGCAGGTCGCACTGCACGTGCAGGCAGATCTGGTGTCGTCATAAATTTAGTCACTGAGCGAGACGAAAAACTAATCGCAGATCTTGAGGGGCGTAAGTTTGTTAAAAAAGTAGGTCCAAGATTAGGCAAACCTCTATTTACTGCTGAACAAAAAAGGCTGATGAAACCAAAATCAAAAGAAAATGAAACACCATTTAAAAAACCAAAACCTACAACTAAACCTGTCTTTAAATCTCAAAAACTAAAATTCGTAGCCAAGCCAAAGCCTAAGTCATTAGTCGAGTTTGAATTGAATCATAAACCAAAAGCTGCACCGTCAGCTAAACGTCTAGAAAAAACCAAACGATTTAGATCCTATGGAAAAAAATAATAGTTTTGTAATGATTAAATATTCAAACTAGACTGTTTAAAACTTCTTAAACTGCCGAAATGGACTCCATAATGGAGTCTTAAATGGATTTTGAAACAGAACTGAAATTAAGTTTTTTAGATGAAGCCAGTCAATCCTTGACTGATGTCGAGCAGTGTTTTTTAGACTTAGAAAACAATCCCTCTGATAGCGATACTTTAAATAAAATATTTCGTTTGGCTCATAACTTAAAAGGTTCATCTAAAGCAGTTGGTTTTGATGAGTTCGGAGCCTTTACCCATGAATTTGAATCGTTTATTCTAAAAATTAAAAAAGGCGAATTAATCTGTAATGCAGAAGTCATGAACATTTTATTACAAACAAACGATCACGTTAAAATGATGGTTGATGAACTTAAAATTAATATTAATGCTACCTTCAATTCATCTGCACTTCTTCAACAACTTATTAACTACAAACAGAGAGTCAATGAAACTACTAAGACAGCTTCAGAAGAAAAACTAGCACTAGTTCAACCTGCTACTTATGAGCCTTCTATCGAAGAAATTCTAGCTGCAGAACTTGCCAAAGAGGAAGCACTTGTTTCAGATCGAGAAAACCACAAAAATAATTCTACACTTAATTCGGTACCAGCTTCGTATGTGACTTCGCCTCAAAAATCTACTAAATCTAATGATAATAAATCTGTCACAGTTGAAGAATCACTTCGCGTTTCGACATCTAAAATTGAATCACTACTTAACAACGTGGGCGAAATGGTCATTCTACAAAGTGTTTTAAGTCGTCAAGTTTCTTTAACTAAAGATGAAGAATTAAAAAAAACTGTACAATTAATCTCAAAAATTTCAAAACAAATACAAGATAATTCTATGAGTCTTCGAATGACTCCAATTAAGCCCATTTTTCAAAAAATGCAGCGTATAGTTCGCGATACTTCTATGGCCTTAGATAAAAATGTCAATTTGGTTTTATCTGGTGAAAATACTGAAATCGACAAATCTGTTTTAGAAAAAATTAGCGACCCACTTGTTCACATTATAAGAAACTCAGTCGATCACGGCATTGAAAATAAAGAACAAAGATTAATTAATCAAAAAAATGAAACAGGAACAGTCCTTTTATCAGCTTTTCACCAATCAGGAATGCTAGTTATAGAAATTACAGATGATGGAGGCGGACTTAGTCCTATTAAATTAAAAAATAAAGCTATCGAAAAAAATATTATAAAAGTAGATGCTCAGTTATCAGATGAAGAGTGCTATAATTTAATTTTTGCAGCAGGATTTTCAACTAAAGAAGTAGTCACGGATGTTTCTGGTCGTGGCGTTGGAATGGATGTTGTTAAAACAAATATAACTCAACTTTCAGGTTCAGTGAAAATAAAATCTGAACTCAATAAAGGAACTACTTTTACGATCACTTTACCACTAACTATGGCAATAATTGATTCACTTGTCGTTTCTTATAGTGATCAAAAATTTGCAATACCTTTAAATCAAGTTCATGAAACCTTGAAACCGAAATCTCATCAAATACAAAAAAATAAGAACTTTGGTGAAACTTTAATGATACGAGATGAATCCATTTCAATGTATCGATTGGGTGATTTTTTTGGATTAAAAAACTCAAAAGAAACTGAAGATTTAATTGGTCTTATTTTTCGAACTCCACAGGAAAATTTTTGTCTGATGGTTGATGACATTATTCAAAATACTCAAGTGGTCACAAAGCAGCTAGGTCCAGAACTTCAAGGCCTTAAAGGAATTAGTGGAAGCACTATTCTTGGTGATGGACAAGCAGCCTTAATATTAGAACCAAATGACGTTTTAAAGCGAAAGTACAATCCTCAGGGAATTTCACACTCAGTTCATAAAAATACTCTCATTGATAAAATAACTACAAAGGACGCAGCATGAGCGAAAAATACATTAGTTTTAGTTTAGCAAAAGAAAAATACTGCGTTCCTTTATTATTAATTAAAGAAGTTGTTAAAATGCAAATAATTACTCCGGTTCCACAATTGCCTAATTACTATTTGGGTGTTTTTAATCTTCGGGGTCAAGTTATAACAGCTTTAGATTTGCGAAGAAAACTAGGACTTACTGATTTGATGTCAGAAGAAAAAACAATAATGATAATTAACTTAAACGAAGGTGCTTTTGGCGTTCTTGTAGATGGTATCGATGAAGTCATTAGCATCAGTGAAAAAGAAATTCAAGAAAATTCATTTTCAAAAAACAAGCTCATCGAAAATTCAATATTAGGTGTCTATAAAAAAAATGATGAACTCATTTTATTGCTAGATGTCTTTAAAGCTTTAGCATTAGATAATTTAAACCATAATAAACAAGCAGCATAGGATGAATTATATGATACAAAAAATTCGACATTTATCACTTTCTAAGAAAATAATATATCTCAGTTTGTTTGTGCTTTTATCACAAACGATAACATCATTTTTTAATATTAACAGCTTTGCAAACAACTATAAAGAATCCATAAGTAAGCAAATTGTGATCGAAGCTGCAAACTTAGGAGAACAAATTACAGCACAGCTGTATGAACGTTACGGAGACATTCAAGCCTTTGCATTGAATCCATCAATCAAAAACTACAAAGCTAATTTTAATACAATTCCAAAAATACTTGACCAATACGTCAAACTTTACAGTATATACGATTTAATTACTGTTGTAGATAAAAATGGCCAACTAGTATCTGCCAATACAAAAGATTTTGCTGATAAAAGCATAAATTTTTCAAAATTAGCAGAACATAATTTTAAAAATGAAATTTGGTTTAAAGAAGTAATGAATGGTAAGTCTACTGAGGATAAAAAAAATAATTATAGCGGTACATATATTCAGGATTTTATAAACGATCAAATTTATGAAAAAGCCACTGGCTTAAAAAGCTATTCAACGACTTTTTCAGCAGCTATCAAAAATGACAAAGATGAAATTGTCGGAGTAATCACAAATCATGCAGGAAAAAGATGGATTGAAAATGAAATCGCAGGAAAATGGAAAAGCTTACATGAAGGAGGCTTAGACAAAATCCAAATAAGCTTAGTAAATAAAGAAAATAAAATTATCCTTCAAGCAAGTCATGATGAAGTTAATCATTCTTTACTGCTAGAAAGCAATGCTGAAATTATTTTAAATCAAGACTACACTAAAAAATTTAAAGAAATTAATGCTGTGGAAAAAAATGAAAATTTTCAGATTCAATCAAAACTAATAAATTCAGAAAAGACTCTTATTGGATCACAAATAATAAACAATTCAAAATCGATAGAAAATCTAGGATGGAAAATTTATATTGAAGATTCAACTAGTGACGCTTTTAAAAGTGCCTCAGCATCTTTAAAATTATTTTTCATTTTCTTTAGTTTATCATTTTTATTTGCCCTTGTAGTGCTATTTTTTACTAGTCAAAAAATAAGTAATGTATTTTCTGAAACAAGTGAGCCGCTCACGAAAAATTCAACAGAAGTGGGCGACGCTGCAAACCAAATCGCTACAGCTGCCACACAACTGTCGGTGGCAAGTCGAGAACAGACTGCTAGCTTGCAGCAAACTGTTGTCGCTGCTGATGAAATTAACGCTATGGTTAGGCTTAACTCTACAAATGCAAGTCGATCTAGAGAATTATCATTAGAAAGCAAACTCAGTTGTGATGAAGGTAAAAAAGTAGTTGAAACTATGTTGCAATCAATTTACGATATTTCTGAAGTGAATCAAAAATCTTCTAGTCAAATGCTTGAAGCCAATTCACAGCTATCAGAAATCAATAAATTATTTAATCAAATTAGTAATAAAACAAAAGTCATTAATGAAATCGTATTTCAAACTAAACTTTTATCTTTCAATGCATCTGTTGAAGCTGCACGCGCTGGAGAATACGGAAAAGGTTTTGCTGTTGTTGCAGAAGAAGTTGGAAACTTAGCAAAAATGTCCGGTGAAGCTTCTAAAGAAATAGCTATCATGCTTGAGAACTCTATTCAACAAGTGGCTGATATTGTCAAAGCTTCACAAGGAAAAATTGAATTAAATATTTCAGTATCAAAAGAAAAAATTAATGCAGGTATTACTAATGCGAATCTTTGCACACAATCAATTAATCAAATTTTGTCAAATGTTAACACTGTCGACCAAATGGTTTCTGAGATTCATACTTCTTGTCAAGAACAAGCTAGTGGTATTCAACAAATAACCTCTGCAATCAACGAAATTGAACAAGTCAATCAACAGAACTCAATACTTTCTGAAAGTTCAGCTGCAGCTGCAGAGCAGCTGCGCCTGCAATCAGCAGAATTAAGTCAAATTGTCACAAGTTTAAATAGTATTATCAAAGGAAAAAATGAAATTGAGGCTTCAGGATTTAATTTAAAAATGAGCACTTCAAGTAAATCGAAAATTATTAATTTCAAAAATAATAAAACTTCTAGAACTTTTCTAAAAGCAGATAAAAATTTTGAAAACTTTAATACTGCAAGCTATAAAAAAGTTTCTGGTGATGAATTTCCTTCATCTGAAGATGATGGATTCAAAGATTAAATGAGCTCATTTTTAAAAAACTCAGATGATCAGATTGCGTTTGAACAAATATGCCAAATAGCAACAGAACTTACAGGAATTCTTTTTTCAGAAAATGATTTAAGCATGCTGAGTTCACGCTTAAGTACTCGTATGATGAAAATTAACGCTAAAAGCCTTACAGAATACTATTCCTATTATCTAAAAAATATTGAAACTGAAAAACCACAACTTATTTCTTTAGTCACAACTCATTACACTTATTTTTTTCGTGAATTTATTCACTTTGATTTTTTAATTAAATCTGGATTGAATCAGCTTATAAGCGTTGCTCGTAAACGATCAGACAAAACTATTCAAATATGGAGTTCTGCTTGCAGTTCAGGCGAGGAAGCTTACTCTTTAGCACTTTTTTTTAATTATCATTTAAATATACTTGCTCCAGAAATTAATTTTAAGATCTACGGAACTGATATTGATCCAGTTTCTGTAGAAAAAGCATCTAATGGAGTATTTAGAAATGAATCATTAGCAGAATCTCCGGCACTTTACATAAATCAACAAGTACAAATTGGCAAAGGCTCTGCCACAGGTTTTTCAAAAATTAAAGATTCAATTAGAAATAAATGCATATTTTCGACAGCTAATTTGTTTAATATTAAAGATTATAAGCCAGATCTTACATTTGATTTAATTTTTTGCCGTAATGTATTTATCTATTTTAAGGAACCTGATATAAAAGTTATTTCCACTGCTTTATTTAATAGACTACATTCTACGGGGTATCTTGTAACTGGCGTAACTGAATCCTTGGAAAAATTTAAATTTTCGTATAAAGCCATTGATACAACAATTTATTCTAAATTATTAGAATCAACACATACTTTAAATAATAAAATTGAGATATCTCAACCAAAATCAGTTTTGTGTATTGACGACTCGCCGACTATATTAAGTTTACTTAAAAATGTTATTTCTGAAAACACGGGATTCAGCGTATCAGCTGTTGCAAAAAATGGCCAAGAAGCACTTGACATTTTAAGAAATAAAAATTTTGATGTTATTACTCTTGATCTGAATATGCCTATTCTTGATGGCGTTGGGTTCATGAAAAACTACAAAGGAACTACTCCTGTTTTAATTATTTCAGCAGTCAGCAGAGACGATTTAAAAATGGCTCAAGTGGCATTAAGTCTGGGAGCAAAAGATTATGTTGAAAAGCCATCATTAACTAACATCGAACATTCTAAAGATCAAATTATTAGTAAACTAAAATCAATTTCTAACAAAATATCTATTACTAACACAGTTACTAAAACAGAAAATATAAAAAGCCAAAATGTAGAAATACTAAATTCAAGTCAACAAATAAAAAAAGTTTTACTTGTTGATGATTCCATGACTATTCTTAACATTTTAGAAAATATTTTAAAAGCAGATAGTCGATTAAGTATTCAAGCAAAAATTTCTGACCCTAGAAACTTAGAAAACGAAATTATAAAATCACGACCCGATGTCATAACACTAGATATTAATATGCCACATATCGACGGTTTAACAGCTTTGAAAATGATTCAAAAAAAATATCAAATTCCGACAGTTATGATAAGTGCTATGAACAAAGAAGAATCAAATATTGTTTTCCAATGCTTAGAAAATGGGGCCTGTGATTTTATTCAAAAACCAACAAATCAATTTACCAAAGAGTCTAAAGAAGCGATTATCGAAAGAATATTTGCAGCTTCAGTATCTAAAAATGTTGAATTGACACAGCAGCATCATTTTCCGGTAGCAAAAATTAATAATTTTAATATTCACGAAAAAATTATTTTAATCGGAGCATCAACGGGTGGAACTGAAGCTATTAAAAATATATTGCTTCGACTACCCGCTCAAATCCCACCAATAATTATTGCTCAACATATTCCAGAGTTTTTCTCAGCAAGTCTTGCTCAACATTTAAATGAGCTCGTTCCCTTTCAAGTTAAAGAGGCTGAAAATAATGAAGAAGTTCAGGCTAATTATGTGTATATTGCGCCGGGTGGAAAACAATTAAAATTTATTGAAAAAAACAAATCTCTTTATATCGAAATAAATTCTGAATCTTCAATAAATCATCATAAACCTTCGGTCGATTTTATGTTTAATTCAATTTTAACACATACTCGTTTTATAAATCCAAAAAATATTGTTGCAGTTTTATTAACTGGCATGGGTACCGACGGTGCAGCTTCACTCAAAAAGTTGTACAACGCAGGAGTTCATACAATCGCACAAGACGAAGCCAGTTCTGTAGTTTTTGGAATGCCCAAAGAGGCCATTAAAATCGGAGCCGCTAAGGAAATTAAAGCCCTTGGTCATATTGCAGATGCTGCGATACAAGCATTAGAAATAAATAGTACAAAACAATTCAAAAAAACAATATAGAAACAATTATTTAGAGCTTTTTTTGGTGAGATCTGGAACTTTGATAGGGATCAATTTAAAAACTTAACAATTTCAATTATAAGATTATTATTTTGAATTTCTACTGGAATAAATAAAGACTTTGTTAATGAAATCGAAATTAATCGATCACATGATTTTGAAGCTTTTGGGATCGAAAGATTCATTGAAAAACCTTTCATGCTCAGTTTAGTTTTAATTGCACCGTAAAACATATTTGATAATTCACCTATACCGTCTAAACATTCCTTTGAATCTGCTACAACTTGTTCGTTCGTTAGAACTTTAATTAAATATGTTGCCAACTGTTGATCAAAGTGAAAATAAATTTCACCCTTGAATAAGTTAGAATTAACATTCAAAAGAACACTGTAATCCAAAATAACTTCATTACTTTGTTGTGTTTGATAGGGCTCTTTATTGATAACTTCAAACCCTGAAATAGATTTAACCACACTTGCAACTTCTTTTGTAAAAATTGAAATGATTTCTTCGCTTAGAAAAAAATTATTGTTTTCGAAAGAAATTTTTTTTACTATTGCCGACAAAATTAAGCCGCTTTAACAAGACCAGCAGCTAAATTTTTTGCGTAAACTCGCTCAACTTTGCTTTTAAGCGAGGCTGCGGTGAATGGTTTAATTAAGTATTCCGAGA
>JAYUJM010000089.1:0-25423 GCA_043765175.1 Pseudobdellovibrionaceae bacterium
TGTTACTGTTGCTGAGACTTTCCATGCACAAATGAATTTGACGGGTTTAGTGTTAACAAAAGTTGACGGAGATGCACGTGGTGGAGCTGCGCTTTCAATTCGTGAGGTTACAGGAATTCCTATTAAATTTTTAGGACTTGGCGAAAAAGTATCCGCTTTAGAAGTTTTTCATCCCGATCGATTAGCTGGGCGTATTTTAGATATGGGGGATGTTCTTACATTAGTCGAAAAAGCTCAGGAAGTTATTGATCATAAAGAGGCTGAAAGATCTGCCAAGAGAATGATGAATAATGAATTTAGTTTTGAAGACTTTTTATCTCAAATTCAACAGCTGAAAAAATTAGGTGGTTTTGAATCTATGTTAAAGTTTTTGCCAGGTATGGGTGAAATTTCAAAACAAATGAAAAACATGACTCCTCCAGATCAAGAAATTAAAAAAATTGAGGCCATTATAAGATCAATGACAATACAAGAAAGATCCCATCCAAAACTTTTAAATGGCTCAAGGCGTCAAAGAATAGCCTTGGGAAGTGGGACTCAAGTGCAAGATATAAATAAATTAGTTAAACAATTCGAAGAAGCAAAAAAAATGATGTCAGGAATGATGAAAATGGGAACGGGTGGAAAAAAAGGTTTTCCAGGTTTGGGTGGCAAAGGAAAGTTTCCTTTTTAAAATAATTTGATTGATCTCTGAATGTTATCGTTATAAAAATGATCTCTTTGAAATATTAAAGATTAAAAAGGAAGGGTTTCCCATGGTCGTTATCAGATTAGCTCGAGTTGGTTCAAAACATGATCCTAAGTACAGAATCACTGTAGCCGATTCACGTAAATATGTTACAGGTAAGTTTATTGAAGTATTAGGTACATATATTCCTTCACCGCGTGGTAAAGATCAAAAAGTGTCTCTAAATGTTGAAAAAGCTAAAACTTGGTTGTCTCAAGGTGCTCAACCATCTGAAACAGTTCGTCATGTATTGAAGCTTGGCGGAGTTGAGTTGAAGCCACGTGCCGAATCTCCTTCTAAGACAAAAGTTAAATCAAAAAAGGCTTAATCTATTTTTTGCTTGAGTTATTGACTTATGTTTGCCACAATTAAATCTGGCAAGTATACGAAATCAGTAGCATTTATGCGAATTATAGTTTAGGAGATGTTAAACTATGGACAGCTTGAAACAGTTAATTGAACACATGGCAAAGTCGTTAGTTGATAAACCCGACAACGTAACTGTCGATGAAATTCCTGGACAACAAACAACATTATTGGCTTTAAAGGTTGATAAAGAAGATCTTGGAAAAGTTATTGGTAAGCAGGGTAAAACTGCTGCTGCAATGAGAACTATCATTCGTGCAGCTGGTACGAAATTAAATAAAAGATATCACTTGGATATTGTAGAGTAGTTTTTATTTATTACAAATTTGTAATGTTTAAAAGGAGTCTGACGACTCCTTTTTTATTTAATACGATAAATAAAAGTCGGAGATTTTTTAAATATGGATTTTCGTAAAATTGGAAAGATTAAATCAGCTCATGGTCTCAAAGGAGAAGTTTATATTCTTATTTTTTCTGGAGATACAAGTTGGGTTGAAAAAAACATTGTTATTCAACTTGAACGAATACAAGGACAATTCAAAAATTATAAAATTGAAAAATTTAAAATTCATAAGGATGGAATTATAGCAAGTTTTGAATCTGTAAATAATCGTAATGAATCAGAAGATTTAGTGGGTTTGGAAGTGCATGTTTCAAAAGAAATTTTTACTTCAAAAAATGGAGATTCAATTTATTTAACTGAAATTGAGCAGTTTCAGGTTTTTAATTCAAATCAATTTATAGGAATTATTACAGGATTTTCTACAAATGGTTCTCAGGATATTTTATTAGTTGATCACATAAAAAACAATAAACTTCAATTAAAGCCAATTGAGATTCCGTTTGTTTCTGACTTTGTGGAAAGTATTGATTACAAACAGAAAATTGTAAAAATGAATTTACCTGAAGGTTTAATCGAGATAAATAATTCAGATGAAAATTAGTTGTCTCACTTTATTTCCAGAGTTGATTCAAAATTATCTTGAAAGTGGATTTTTAAAGAAGGCCATTGATAAAAGCATTATGGAAATTAATGTTATCAATTTACGCGAGTATAGTTTAAAATCATATAAAACAATTGATGATAGAGTTTACGGCGGCGGCGACGGCACCCTCTTTCAATATGAAATTTTAAAAAAAGCATTATTAGAAATACGACAAATAAATACTGAAGCTCAAGTCATTTACTTATCTCCTCAGGGAAAAAGCTTGAATACAAATATTTTAAATGAGCTTAAAAACCAGAAGCACCTTATTCTGGTTTCTGGTCGATACGCTGGAATAGATCAGCGTTTTATAAAAAAATATGTAGATATAGAAATTTCGATCGGAGACTATGTTTTAAATGGTGGTGAATTGCCTAGTTTGGTTTTAATTGAAAGTTTAACGAGATTTTTGCCAGGTGTTTTAGGGAATGCAGCCTCAATAAAAGCTGATTCTTTTGCTTCAGAGGTGGGTGGTTTACTTGAAGCGCCGCAATTTACAAGGCCCCAAATGATTGATGATTTGCATGTTCCACAGGTTTTAACTTCAGGAGATCATTCGCAAATTCTAGTTTGGCAAAAGTATGTCTCGTTTCTTGTGACGTTAAAAAAAAGACCTGATTTAATTTCACATAAAATAGAAAAATGGACTAGCAAATTTATAAAACAAGTGATTCATTTTTATGAGTCAACAACAGATGCAGATATTCAATTATTACAAATAGAAAATTTAAATGACGATTTAAATAAATTACTAGAGAGTATAATAAATGATGAAGCGTAAAATTCCATTAGCTGTGGCACTCATGCATTATCCTACTATTGATCGTCATGGAGACCTAGTCGCTACAAATATTACTCATTTCGATATTCATGATATTGCTAGGGCCTGCCGTGTTTATGGAGTAGATCGTTATATAATTGTTCATCCAGCAGTACCTCAGCAAATGTTTGTTGAAAGAGTCTTGGATCATTGGCGAACAGGTGATGGGTCTAAATTTAATCCTATGCGAAAGACAGCGCTTACAGATGTCTATGTAGCAGATAATTTAAATAAGGGGCTTAGTGCTTGGGGGTATCCGCAAGCCCAGGTGGTTGCAACTCATGCTCGTGCATTACCCGGGCAAGCACAATTCGGCTTTGATCAATTCAGAACTCTTTTAACAACAGAGGATATTGACAGTCAAGGATATGTGCTTATTTTTGGAACAGGATTTGGATTAACAACTGACTTTATGAAAAACTGTTCCGCTGTTTTAGATCCTCTACGTGGAGATTCTAGTGATGATTATCGACATTTAAGCGTCAGATCAGCAGTCAGTATTTGCTTAGATCGATTGCTAGGTCAATAAGACCTGCTTGACGCGATAAAGAGGACATGCTAGCTATTATAGTCTTTGAATTTTAAAAGCACTAAAGGATATTTATATGGCAAAAGCAACAGCAGCAAAAGCATCTTCAAAATCAGCAGTAAAATCGACAAAAAAAATAAAGGCAGTTAAGACTCAAGTCGCTGAAACTAACTTCGTTAAAAGAGCTTCTAAAAAATTATTACCTCAGGTTAATACTAAAATATCTGATTTCTCTCCAGGTGATACAGTTAACGTGTATGTTAAAGTTATCGAGGGCGAAAAAGAACGTATACAGCTTTACAAAGGTGTAGTCACAAAAATTCAAGGTCATGCTCACCGTACATTTACAGTTCGAAAGATTTCTTCAGGTATTGGTGTTGAAAGAACATTTCCATACAGCTCTCCAAATGTTGAATCAGTTGAAATCGTCAGTCATGGTAAAGTACGTCGCGCTAAGTTGTATTACCTACGTGGATTAGATGGAAAAGCTGCGCGTATCGAATCTGAATTAGCAGCTACAAAATCAGAAAGTGCTACTTAGTCAAACCAGACTTCAAAAAATTATTAGATCAACACAACATTGCATTTTAGGTGTGGATGAAGTTGGTCGAGGATGTATTGCCGGTCCAGTATGCGCCGGCGCTGTTATTTTTAATCTAGAAATAAAATCAAATACAAAATTATATCAAGACTCAAAAAAAATATCAGAATCAAATCGTGAATTAATTTCTGAAGAAATTAAAAAAAATCACCTCTGGGCGCTTGGATGGGCATCAGCAGAAGAAGTTGATCAGTTAAATATTCGTCAAGCGTCTTTATTAGCCATGAAGCGCGCTGTGGATACACTTTTATTTCAAGATAAAATTCAGATTATAAAACAAGATAAAATAATTCTTATCGATGGACGAGATAATCTTCCGAATTTTGTGCTTTGCCCGCAACAGAGTGTGATTAAAGGTGACCAGAAAGTTAAACAAATTTCTGCAGCCTCAATTGTTGCAAAAGTTGCTCGTGATCAATTCATGAAAGCAGAAGCGAAGAAATATCCAGGTTATGGCTTTGAAAAGCATAAAGGTTACGGAACAGAGGAGCATCGAAATGCCATTGCAAAAAAAGGAATTACAAAGATTCACCGAAAAACATTCGGTGGCGTCAAAGAATGGCTCTAGATCAAGTCAATCAATTGGGTATGCTGCAGAACAAGCTACTAAAAAATATTTTACTCAATTAGGTTACAAGTTTATTTCTGAACGAAAAAAATTAAAGCACGGTGAAGTTGACTTGATTTTTCAAAAAGGTTTAATAGTTTTTTTTATCGAAGTTAAATCGTTACATAACTCTTGGATGTCATTTGAACGTATAACAAAAAAACAAATCCATAATTTAAAAATGAATTGTCTGTATTATCAAATTCAGAATCGGCAACTTCAGTTTAAACCCATGTTGTGCTGGGTGTCTCGAGACAGCCAGATTGAAATGATTGATTTAAATGAAGAATAACTCATATAAAGTTAATTAATATTGAGTTCTTGTGGCGGAATAACTTTTGTGGGTTTACCATCCCAAGAGAAATCAAAACCAAATTTCCATTCTGCTTCTGATCCAATTTTTTGGTCTCGATAAAAATTAAGAGCCCAGCATTCGCCTGGTGGTTTGATTTGTGTAATTAATGAAACTTTTTTTATTCGACTGTCACTCTGGCGATTTTCTGAAGTGTCAATAACAACTCCAGTGAGTAAATTTAAATAATTAGTGACAAAGCCTACTGCTAGCGAAACGTCATATTGTTTAGGTTTGCCAGTTTGTTTTGAAAGATATCCAATTTTGAAGTACTGTTGCAAGGCATTTAAATAGGTCATGGTTGTGGTTGAATTTGTAGACGATAAATAAGGATAATAATTGATTTGATTTGTTAAAGTAAAATCACTTAAGTAAAGATTCATTGTACTTGATAAATCAGACAGCGGTTCGTTTCGGTTTTTACCATACAGAGCTTGATGTAAATCAAAAGATTGTCGAATAAGAATATCAAAAATATTTTTATAACTTTGAGTCTCATTATTTTTTTGAACAACTCGATTAATTAAATTAAGTGTGATCAGGCTTCGATCATAAATGCGATCGCTATAGTCGAATTGCACTTTGTTGTCGTTAGCTAAATCGCTATCAGAAATAATGTTTTTTGAAACTACTGGAATTTCACCTTCTGAATTAGATCCAAAAAATGGGTGTTGGTCATGTTGAATCCAAGGAATCCATCGATATGAAACTTCTGGAATAAATTCATGTTTGTACTTATTGTCTTCTGTTTCATAAACTTTATAAAGTTTACTTCGGGAGAGCAAATCAAACTCTAAATAATTTTGACTTCGATATCTGTTTTCACCGATAGGGAATAAGTAGTGAGTTTGATTCAATGAAATTTCCGGTGAAATACTCACAAAATCACTTGGTGAAAAAGACTGAGTCAAGAGGCTTAAGCTATAGTTAAGTCTTTGCCCCGTTCGTAAAATGTCGTTTGAATTATATTCGCCATCGTCGCTAAAAGAGCAGTCGCTTGATAATTGGTTTTCGCAGCGAATAGGGTGTATACTTAATGAATTGTTTTTTGGATCAGGCACACTAGAAGCATTATTGCTGACGTAGCGTTGATCATTAAAATAACTTATATTATCATATTTTTTTTGACGATAAAAATTAACATAGTTAAGACCAAATTTATAAAATAATGGCCATTGTTTTATTTGGTTAAGGCTTGTGTCAAATTTGATTTCTGGCAATTGGTGAACAGCGCTTTCATTTGCTCCTAAAGGGTTAGCGGACAATAGATGCTGGTAGTAAGTCGTCGAAAGGCTAGTCGTAGAGATATCAGAGCGTGCTGTGTAGTTAAGACGATTTTCAAGTCCGCTATTGGCGTAATTTGGAAACTCGTCAGAGAAGTCCTTCGGGTATTCTAAATCACTGACATAATTAATATCTAAAGTCATTCGATCGTAATCAGTCCATTGAGTTTCTTGGTGGCCTCGAAGACTCCAGCGGTTAAATCGATTCTTAATGTCCTCTGTCGAAGTAGAATGCTGGTACTTTTTACTTTCAGAAAAAAGTGAATCATGAATATGCGATACACTAACTTGTCCGAACGTTTTGTTAGTGAAAGCATAACGGTAATCAAGGATTTTTTTTAAACCGCCTATTTCATAGTTTTTAAAATTGAGTGTCAAATCATTCGAACGATTTAAAGCTAAAAATAGACTTTGACTGTAAACAAGTCGCCGATCTCTGATGTATCCTAGCTCTGGAGTGAGTAATCCAGTTTGTCTTTGGTTTTTGAGTGGAACAATTAAGTAAGGAAGCCAAAAAACAGGTACACCAGAAATTCTTAAAAAACTATTTTTTAAGAAAGCATACCCACCAATTGTCGCATTGATTTCATTTCCATCAAAACTCCAAGTAGCTGGACAATTTGAACATGTCGTGTAGTTAGCGTTTTCAACGAAAAATTCGTTGCTATTTTTTTGTAATATTTTTTCCCCGGTAAAGAAAATATTGTTTGATTTGACATAGCCTTCAATGATGACTGAATTGTTTTCGAGATAATTGATTTCAATTTGTTGACCACCCATTTCAAATAACTGATTTTTAATTTTAACATTGCCAATAAGTACAGCCGTTTTTTCTTTTTGATTAATTATAATTTTTTCAGCAGAAAGATGCTGATTTTGATATATAATTTGAACATCACCTGTCAAAATAGACTGACCAGTAGATAAATTACGATCAATTTCGTTACATGTAATCAAAAAATCATCAATTTTAGCCATAGTCTGTTTTTGTAAATTGGTAGGCTCTTTATTCTCAAGCTTGCTGTTAGCAAAAAGATCTTGGCCAGTGAGAAACAGAGATAAAAAAAATGATAGAAAAATAATTATAAATAAACGCACTCTTAAAATGGTAAAGAATCTAATCTATATTGTCACGACTAGACTTAAGATCTGCAGAATAAAATTATCTAGGATTAATTGTTAAATTCAGGTCTTAAGCTTTGTTTAGGTATTTTATAAATTTCCGATAAGAATATATCATCAATTTTAAAAGGGGAATTATATGTTTAAAGCAAGTTACTACGAAGTAGGTGATCTCATGATCATTCAAGTTACAGGCAGAATTTCTCCGGATCAAAACAAACCCTTTCGTGATATTTGCGAAAAAACTTTAAAAAACAGAAAAGTTATTTTTTGTTTAGAAGAATTATCTTTTACAGCCTCTGCAAACATATCTACTTTTTTTGAATCTATTCAATTGATTAATGAAGCAAAAGTCGTAGGTTTAAATAATGATTTTAGCAGACTTTTAGATTTAAAAGGACAAGTCATGGATTCATACCCGACGTTGTCTGATGCTCTTAGAAATTTTGATTTCTAAGCATTATTTATTTTGACTTAAGTTGATATTTAATTTTTCGAGCATATTCAAACGCATTTCAAGTTTTTGATTATCTTCAATTTTACTCAAGAGTTGCTTTTGAGTCATCTGTAATCGAAGCACGGTTTGTTCAAGTTCATTTTGTGTGCCGTTTATTTTTTCAGTTAATGAATTTTGATCAAATTCAGACTTAGTAAGCTGGGTTGATAAATCGTTAAGTTGCAAAGAAAGTTTTTCAATTTTATTTTGATCTTCGGAGTGAATTCTTTTGAAACGTATAACATCATTTTCTAAACTGTTCTTATTTTCTGCGAGTTTTTTAAGTCTTAAGTTTTCATTTCTTATTTCAATAATAATTTGTTCGGATTCAAGGGTGTTTTTTGACAAAAAATGGATTTGTTCTTCGTAAGTTTGAATAATTTTGTTTTTTTCAAAACTGTGTCTTTGTGAATCGATTTTATTTTCCTCATCCAGTGATGAGTTTTTTTTCTCAAGTGCTGAGATGACTTCTAAATGTTGAATTCGAATTTGAGTTAATTTTTGAAGCTCAGATTTTGTTGATGAGAGCTCAAGTTTTAAATGATGAACAAAAGGCTTTATAACGGTCTTGATTTTATCGTAGAATTTATTCATTCTTCTGAGATCTGAAGACTGAGTTTCGATGATTTTTTCAGAAATGTGAATTCGTTCTGTGGCTTTTTTAAATTCGAAACTCAGAAGATTGATTTCATTTTTTTGTTTTTCAATAAGTTCTTGGTTTAATTTTAGTTTTTCTTGAAAATGAGTCATTTCGTAAAAATAAAAATTTTTATCTTTCAAAAGTTTTTGATTTTCAGTTTCAAAAATAAATAAACGACGATAACTTAACTTAAGCTTGTTCTGTAGTTCCAAAACCTCTTTTGACAATTCATTTAAAACATGAGAAGAATGATTTGTATCTTGCTCGGAGCTAAGTTCAATATCTAAGTGGTTTAGTTTGAAATGACTATTTAAATTAATATTTGATGTTTCTATTTGCTCTATCGAGTTTAAGTAATCTCTATGTTCAGTTGACATGCTTCCTCCTGAATCAGTCTAGACTTCAATAAAATTATGACACAGAATAAAGGTAAACTCGACCATGAGCTGTAACTGAATTTAAAATCTAGACCAAAGTAAGATTTAGCTACGCAGAGCAGTAATAATTTTTGTAATATTGAAAACTTGATTCGTATCAATAACTTGGTAGCCTGACTTAAAGAAATTAAAGGATTTATAATGGCAGGACAAAATGTTGGAAATTCAACAGTAACTAAAGCTGACCTTGTAGAAAAAGTTTATGACAAAATAGGCTTTTCAAAAAAAGAAGCCAGCGAGCTTGTGGAATTAGTTTTTAACTCATTAAAAACAACTTTACAAAATGGTGAAAAAGTCAAAATCTCAGGTTTTGGAAATTTTTTAGTGCGTGGAAAAAAAGAGCGCATTGGGCGAAATCCTCAGACTGGCGATCAAATTAAAATTTCAGCAAGAAGAGTATTAACTTTCAGACCGAGTCATGTCTTAAAAGCAATGTTAAATGGTGAAGAGTATGCTCATTTAATTGATCAAGAGGATGAAGATGATGAGTAATACAGATGTTGAAGTGATTCATCCAGTCGAGCTTGCAATGGCAGATCAGTATGCAGTTAAAAGTGGACACCAAAAAACAGAATTGATAGCTGAGTCTGATTCGATGCCAGCAGTTTTGGTTGATCAACAGCTCATTGATGAAATAAATCAAATTCCAGATCGTTTTGGTTTTAAAATAGGGGATGTGGCAGATTTATTGGGGATAAAACAATATATTTTAAGATATTGGGAACAAGAATTTGAAGTTTTGAAACCTAAAAAAGCGTCTAATAATCAAAGAATGTATACTCGTAAAGATGTTGAGAATGCTTTTTTGATTAAAAAACTGCTTTATCGTGATTTGTTTTCAATTGAAGGTGCTAGGCTTGCTTTGAAAGATGTGAAATTTGCTTTAAAGAAAGAAAAATCATTGAATACACAAGTGCAAAAAAATGACAAAAAAAATGAGAACATTCAACTGCAATTGGCGCAAATCATTTCAGAAATTCGCCAATTAAAGCAACTTTTTAATTAAGGACATTTTCTCCAAATTAATTTAAAGCGAGAATTCACTCCGGTATCAATAGAATCTAAATTGATCATTGCTATTGATCGATCAGTCGTTCCAGGCAAATAAGCTAATTGTAATTCAGAAAGTAACTCAACAGTTTGATTCGTACTATTACATTGTGAGTAAATTTCACGTCCCGGTTTTTGTCTCACAGAGACATTGTAATTGCTATTAAGCGGTCCACGAAGCTGAGCTTCCTTTAACGTAGGAACAGCTTGGTTCGGTATAATTTGTGTAAAACGGTGAAGTCCAAAGGCTGATTTTGGCATAGCGGCAAAACCTTGGTAATTCGTTTCGCTAATAGCGTATTGATAGCCAAAAGGAACACTCATATCAACTAAGACATTACAGTTCATTCTAATTTGTGTTGATTGTGGATTCTTAGAGCCAACTCCAATTTCGGCAACATAATTATCAAAAAGTAATGAAAGTGTTTGGCCATCTGCAGTCAGTGCAGCGCTTGCTGTGGCTGAACTACAACCTGAGCCAGAAAGTCGAACACCAAGAATTCGTGCTTGGTTGCTCATCTGAGCTACTGCTGCACTAGAAAATACTGCTGAAAAAGCGATCACTATTAATTTTGTTTTGAGTTCCATCGAGCCTCCATTATTAAAATTGTTACGATATTTCTTAAGTTTTGTATAATACAATTTATAAAATAAAAAATGGTGTAATTTTGTCCTCGAATTTTAAGTCAATTCAGTCCAATCTTATTAAAAGGTTAATAAAGCAAACACAAGGCCAAAAAAGGTTAGTGTCAAATATCCTTAATCGTGTTTATTTTATAGGGTATTAAATTTATGGAGTATGATGAGCACAAAAGTAAAAAAAGCAGTTATACCTGCCGCGGGCTTAGGGACACGTTTTTTTCCAGCAACTAAAACAGTGCCTAAGGAAATGTTACCTATCGTTGATAAGCCAACAATTTTGTATGTTATCGAGGAAGCTTTAGCTGCAGGAATAGAAGATATTATTTTAATCCAAGGTCGTGGTAAAACTGCGATAGAAGATTTTTTTGATATCTCAGTAGAACTTGAAAATAAACTAATTACAGATGGTAAGAGTTATCTTTTGAAGGATTTAAATCATATTCGTAATAATATTAATATCATTTCAGTTCGACAAAAAACAGCGATGGGTTTAGGACATGCTATCCATTGCGCAAAGTCTGTGATTGGGTCTGATCCGTTTGCAGTTTTATTGGGTGATGAGATTACAGTTTCAAAAGAAGTTCATTTAAATCCAACTCGTGTGTTATGCGAAGAATATAAAAATCACCTATCTAGCTCAGTTTGGGTTTTGCCTGTGGATCCTAGTCAAACTCAAAAGTATGGCATTGTCGATTTTGTTGAAAAAACTAGCGCTGAATTGACTGTTGAAAAATTATCAAAAGGAAAAATAATTAAAGGAGTCATTGAAAAGCCTGATTCTGTTAATGCGCCGTCATTTTGGGCTTTGCCCGGGCGATACGTTTTTAATTCTTCAATTTTTAACTATATCGAACAAACTAAGCCAGGCTTCAACGGAGAAATTCAATTAAGTGATGCTATGAATTTAATGGCTCAAAAAGAAAAACTTTATGCTTATTCTGTTGAAGCTGAGCGTTTTGATGCTGGCGATAAATTGGGTTACATTATTGCTAATATTGAAATGGGTTTAAAATCAAAAGAACTACAAAGTGAATTAAAAAATTATTTATTAAATCGCATTCAAACACTTCAAAAATAAAGGATCATCAAATGATTCAACAAATTCTTAAAGACTCAATACTAGAAGCCCAAACAAATTTGCAAATATTTTATCAGGATCAAAAATTACATCAAGAGTTTGAAAATGTAATTAATGCCATAGTGAATTGTTATAAAAATGGTGGTGGTCTTTTTGTAGCTGGTAATGGTGGATCTGCTGCTGATGCCCAGCATTTTGTAGCAGAACTAGTTGTGAAATTAAATAAAGATCGCGATCCACTGAAAGCTTTTGCATTGACAGTAGACACCTCAATTTTAACAGCCGCAGGCAATGATTATTCCTACGATCATATTTTTTCAAGACAAGTTGAGGCTTTGATGACAAAAAATGATTTGTTCGTTGGCTTTACGACGTCTGGCAATTCAAAAAATATTTTAAATTGTTTTGATATGTGTAAAAAAATTGGTGCAAAATCTATTTTGTTATCGGGTAAAGATGGTGGGGTTGCAGTTAAAGAAAAAAAAGCTGATTATAATTTAGTTGCTCCGGGGCCAAATACAGCTCGTATTCAAGAAGTTCACGAAATTTTGTATCACACGATTTGCTATGCTGTGGAAAAAATCCTTATAGAACAGAAAATTATTAGTTATCGGTAGGAGTCAATTAACTTAACGGCATTTAATAATTTTATAGCATATACTTTTAATTTATTTAAGTGTACGCCTACTGTAGTTCGAAAGTTAATAATATGTAGCAAAACTTAAATGAGGTTTAAATGTTAAGTGCAACTAAAAGAAAAATTGTTGAGCTTGCTCATTTTGAATCCTCTTCAACGATTCTTTTAGGAATCTCGGCAGTTCTTGCCTTTATAATAGCAAACTCTTCTTTTAACTCAATTTACACTGAGTTACTTAATTTTAAAGTTTTTAATTTTTCGATTCATCTTTGGATTAATGATGCTTTGATGGCCATTTTTTTCTTTGTTATTGGTCTTGAAATAAAACGAGAAATAGTTATTGGTGAACTGAGTACATTACAAAAAGCGGCACTACCTATTATAGCTGCCCTTGGTGGAATGATTTTTCCTGCCTTAATTTATTTGTTCTTTAATCAAGGGAAGCCCAGTGTAAATGGTTGGGGAATACCGATGGCCACTGATATAGCATTTGCTGTAGGTATTTTAACATTGTTTAGCAAACGGGTTCCAATTGCTTTAAAAATTTTGCTGTTAGCGCTAGCTATTGTTGATGATCTAGGCGCTATTTTAGTTATTGCATTTTTTTATACTTCTGAAATTCGAGCACTCGGTTTGATCATAGCTTTAGCTTCTGTTTTGTTCATCTTGTTGATGCGCTTCTTTGGTATTTCAAAGTATCGTTATTATTTTATCCTTGGTTGCGGAGTCTGGGGGGGACTTTTATATTCAGGCGTACATGCTACTTTGGCGGGTGTTATTATTGGATTATTAACACCTTTAACTTTTAAATCAAAAGATAATTCAGTTATAGAACCCGTTAAAGATTTGATTCATAAATTGCATCCTTATGTAGCGTTTGGAATAATGCCTATATTTGCTTTTGCTAATGCCGGAGTTAGTCTTATTGGTGCAAACTTTTTCGATGTGATTCAAACAAGTGTATTTTCTGGTATATTCTTTGGTTTAACGATTGGTAAATCAATAGGTGTATTTTTGAGTTGTTATATAGCTTGCAAACTTAAACTAGTCAGTCTTCCGACGGGAGTAACTTGGATTCAAGTTTTGGCAGTTGCCTTTCTTGCTGGGATTGGCTTTACTATGTCATTATTTATTTCATCATTAGCGCTAGAAAATCAATTTCAAATGTATGCAAAAACTGCAATATTTTTAGGTTCGATTTTTTCTGGGCTTATTGGAATTTTTATTTTGTATCGTGCAACTCAACAAAATAAGTTATAAACAATTTTAATAGTAAGGAGTTTATATGGATATTATTGTCATCGGGAAAATTTTAGGTGGTTTGCTATTTTTAGTATTTGGTGGTGATTTGCTTGTTCGTGGTGCTTCTAACTTAGCCAAGGCTTTTGGTATTCCTTCGATTGTTATAGGTTTAACAATTGTAGCTTTAGGAACCAGTGCACCTGAGCTTGCTGTAAGTATTGAAGCAGCGCTCATTGGCCGATCTGATATAGCCGTTGCTAATATTGTTGGAAGCAACATTTTTAATATTTTGTTTATACTTGGAGTCTCTGCACTGATTTGCCCCCTTATTGTAAACAGAAATATTATTAAAAGAGATCTTCCCTTGTTGATTGGAATCTCAGTTTTAATATTTTTATTTTCTTTAGGTGGTGTTATTGGAAGAGTTGAAGGAGCTATATTATTTGTTATCGCAATTGTATATACATACTTTTTAATATGGGAGGCCATTAAAGATAAAAAAATATATTTGCAAAAAGACACTCAACTTAATGAGGTTGAAGAAGTTAAAGCGAAGCAATCAGTTTGGGTTTCAATTGTGTTAATAATAGTTGGACTTGGTATTATTATGATAGGAGCTGATTGGCTCATTCAGGGTTCTGTCACTGTTGCAAAATTAATGGGAGTAAGTGATACCGTCATCGGTTTAACAATAATAGCCGTGGGAACGTCTTTGCCTGAAGTCGTAGCTTCGATTATTGCTACAATTAAAGGTGAGAGAGATATAGCAATAGGTAATGTTATAGGCAGCAATATATACAATATACTTATTATTTTAGGGGCTTCAGCATTTGTTGTGCCGGGTGGGAGTGGATTAACTGTCAATAATACTTTGTTGTACTTTGATATTCCGGTTATGATTGCAGTTGCTGTATTATGTTTTTTAATATTTTGGACAGGCCGAAAAGTTTCCCGTTTTGAAGGTGCAATCTTTTTATTCTCATATATTGGCTATATGATTTACTTAATACGTACAGCCACAATAGCAGGATAAAAGTAATAATTAATAGCTCAAGTGCAGGAGTAAAGCATTTAGAGCCTATACTATCTGCAAGAATTTCAATTATCACTAGGTCTTGGCGGAGGTCCAACCCAATCTGCAGGTCTACCGCCGAAGCGCCAGTAATATAAATCTTCGACTGTGAGCCTTGCCCAGTCAGTTTTTTTTAAAAAAATCATGCTTGATTTTAAGCTAGGGTTTTCATTGAAACAGCGAATAAAAATTTTTTGCCCCAAATCAGACCAACCATATTCTTCAACAAGAGCACGAACCATCATTTCAAGAGTCACTCTAGCTGGAGGATATTTATTAATACGTTTTTTTGGTAGTTTACGGTCTGAATTAAAGTCTGACATTTATATTTCAATTTCTAATAATAAAAAAATTTAAGCATCCAATTTCTTCAATAGGCAACAAAGGACCACCCCTTGATTTCAGTGATTTTTTTTGGAAAATATCTGTTCATAACATTAAAACTATAGCCCATTTATACAAAAAAGGTCTATCAATTTTTGATGTAGCCCAGAGCCAAAACTCAAAAGCTATTTTATTGTTTTAGTCCTTTAGTTTGATTATTCGTAAGTGGAATAATTAGATCGCTAAAAATTTTACTAAGCATAGTCATATACTGTAACAAGTAGTTGACAGTTTCTTTAAAAATGTGGAATTATGCCCCATTATTTAAACCAATCAAATGATTATAGGCATACAAATGATCAAAAAAATAAAAATAATGGTTATTGATGATGACCAAGATATTCAATACCTAGTGACCAGTTTTTTTAAAGTTCGAAATTATGAGGTTTTTTCATACAACGATGCTCAAAAAGCACTTGAAGACATAACTCATCATCAAATCGATTTTGATGTCATTATCACAGATCTTATGTTGCCGGGCATTTCGGGGATCGAGTTCACAGAAAGTTTAAAAGTTATAGGGAGTAAAATTCCCATTATTTTAATCACAGCCAATAAAAAAGTTGAAATTGCTGTACAAGCAATTGCTGCAGGCGCTTATGACTTTGTGGTTAAACCTTTGCATTTTCCACAGCTGTTAGTATCTGTTGAGCGTGCACTTTATCTTAATCAAGTAAAAAAAGAAAACAATACATTAAAAACTGCAGTGCAATTACAAGGTGGTCCAAACAGCATTGAAGGTATTATTGGAAAAAGCCAGGAGTTGAAAAATGTTATTGATTTAGCTCGACGTGTATCTAAGTCCATTGCAAATATTCTTATCACTGGTGAAAGTGGGACTGGAAAAGAAGTTATTGCAAAAGCAATACACAAAATGGGAAATCGAAAAAAATCACCTTTTATAGCTATTAACTGTTCGGCTATTCCTGAAAATCTGTTAGAGTCTGAACTTTTCGGTCATGCTAAAGGTGCATTTACAGGTGCATCAGAAAAAAAAATCGGTCTTTTTGAAGAAGCTGAAGGTGGAACTCTGTTTTTAGATGAGATCGGTGATCTGAGTTTGCCACTGCAAGCTAAATTATTGCGTGTCATTCAAGAAAAAAAGATTAAACGCATTGGTGAAAATCAATTCCGCACAGTTAATGTTCGAATATTATCAGCGACACATAAAAATTTAAGACAAGAAATTCTTGCTAAGAATTTCAGAGAAGACCTGTTTTTTAGATTAAATGTTATTCCTATTCGAATTCCACCATTACGTGAAAGAAAAGATGACATCTTTCCATTGGCTGAATTTTTTCTACAAAAATTTTCTGTGCTTAATAATACAAAGTTTAAGCAACTTACAAAAGAAGCTTTAGATTATTTAATGAAAAATTATTGGACGGGTAACGTCAGAGAGCTTGAAAATACAATTGAGCGTGCTGTTGTCTTATCCCAATCAGATTTTATAGGTCTAAAAGATGTAGAAATTTTTTCTGAAATGCATGAAAAGATAAATAGCGAAGTTAGCTTTAAGTTTTCTTCAATAAATAAGAGCGGTATATTAACATTAGAAGAGTTGACTCATAAATACATACTTTACGTTTTAGACTTAAATCTTGGCGCTAAAGAGAAAACAGCAAAAGACTTGCAAATTGATCGTAAAACTTTATACAGACGACTGCGTGAAAGTGGTCTATAATATTATAAGCGATCAACTGTTTTTGCAAATAACTCTAAAGCAATTATTGTTTTCGATATATTCTCGTGTAATGCAGAATCTTCCAGCTCTATGGCTATGATTTCTAGTTCTTTAAATCCAAAGCTTGATGCATTCCCCTTAATTTGATGACCGATTTCAGAGATTTTCAAAAAATTTTTTTCTTTCAAGGCTATCTTACATAATACCAAATCTTTTTTTCGACGTTCTATATATTTTAAAATAATTTCTGCGGGGATTTTTTCGTCTGTCATGAGTTAATCCTTGTTTGCTTTATAATGTTGATTATTAAAAATCGTACAATTTGTTAAAATATTCAAGTAAATAGCATATAGTAAATATGCCCCGTTTTAATCTATTTGTACTGATATGCCCCGTTGCACTTTCCTCAAAATCATCTGAATCGATCTTAGAGCATTTTATGATGGTCAGTATGTTGCAAATAGCACCACTAAGAAACTGAACGTAAAAACTAAACAAGGAGAATATAATGACAATTAATCAAGATATCGTAAATGGTAAATGGCTTGAAATTAAAGGTGAAGTTCAAAAGGCATGGGGTAAGTTAACTTCTGATGAGATTGAACAAACTAAAGGTGATTTAAAATCTATTTCAGGGCTTGTTCAACAAAAATGTGGAGAAAGTAATGAGCAATTTGAAAAAAAATTCTCTGAAATTACTCAAAAGTTTATGGCTGCTAAAGATACAGTCATTGAAAATGTAAAGACGGCTTTAAAAAACTAATTGAAAGTAGGAATCCTATGTCAAATCTAAATAACAATATAGAATCCTTTGCTAGTGGTATGACTCAAGCCTTGAGTGATAAAGCTCAAAGTGTATCAAACTCGTTAGAAACTGTGGCTCAGAATTTAGGTTCTGACATAGGAAAAATGACGGTTAATATTTCAGAAAAATCTAACGATTGTGTTAAATCAACTCGTGGATACATAGCCAAAAACCCATTACAAAGCGTTGCTATTGCAGCAACAGCTGGTTTAATTTTTGGTAGTCTCTATAGAATCATTTCACGTAAGACTTAAAGAAAATTTTTACATCAATGAAAAATCATGAAAAAATTAAATAGAATAACGATAGCTGCTGTTTTGTTAATATCAACTCAATACAGCCAAACTTTAATGGCTGTAGAAACAGTATCTGAAAAAACTGAAATAGTTGTTGAAAAAGCATCAAATGCGGTAAAAAAAGCATACCGAAGTGCAAAAGATTCTGGGTGTGAAACTGTGGATGGAAAAATTAATTGTTTAGGCAAAAAAATAAAACATAAAGCAGAAAATATATCAGATGAAGCTGCAACAAAATTAAAAGAAATTAAGAATAAAACTAATTAGGCAGGAAATTATATGAAAAAATTTAGTTACTTATCATTATATTCAATTGTGTTCATTTTATGTAGTTCTGCTCTAGCTGAAACTGCACCAGTTACGACAACGTCGAAGTATGGTCTTTTTGTAGAACCTTCAGTGACATTCGAATCTGGACAAACTTCGACAACCTACCCTGCACCTTTTTCTGATGCAACAGGAACATCAGATGGATTAGGAATTGGAGCTCGTATTGGATTTCATGCTTTCGAAAGCCTATTTTTTGGAATTGATGCTAGATATGCAATGCCTCAATTTAAAGATTCGGCACTAAGCTATAATGCTAAAGCGACATCAACTAACTTAGGTCCCATTATTGGAATGCAAATGCCCTCATTTGGTTTGCGAATTTGGGGATCTTATATAATTGATGGTGATCTTAATCCAGACTCTAGTGGAAACATTGATATAAAGTTTAAACAAGCTACAGGTTTTCGAGTCGGTAGTGGTTTAAGGCTAGAAATGATTAGCCTTAATCTAGAATATCAACAACTCAGATATAACCAAGCAGAATTGGAACAAATTGGTCCATTTACTGGATCATCAACATTCAATAATATTGATTTAAATAATAAATCTTGGATTTTCAGTGTTTCATTTCCGTTAGAACTTTAAGATTATCCCTGAAAAAACAATTTAAGTAGCAGCTTTATAGAGAAAGAATATTTATGAAAAAAAGTAAAAAAGAAAAAAATATAATTGAAATAAAAAGCCCAGAGCAACAAGTATTTAGTGAAATAAATTCAATAAAAATTGGGATCAAGCAAGCAGATCGGAAAAAAATTACTGATGGTCTTTCTAAGTTCTTGGCAAGTAGTTATACGTTATATCTTCGGACACAAAATTTCATTGGAATGTAACTGGTCCTTTTTTTCAATCACTTCATATTCTTTTTGAGCAACAATATAAGGAATTAGCAGTTTCTATTGATTTAATAGCTGAAAGAATTCGAGCCCTTGGCTATTATGCTCCTGCTACATTTTCAGAATTTGAAGAACTCAGTGAAATTAAAAATCAAGTTCACCAGATTCTAAGTTCAAATTCTATGGTTGAAGAACTATGTCAAGGTCATGAAGCACTTGTTTGTTTAGCACGAAAAATAAATATGCATGTTAGTGAAGTTCATGACCTTTCGAAAAGTGATTTGCTTGCTAAAAGTGTAGATGTTCACGAAAAAAATGCTTGGATGCTTCGAAGTATTTCAGTCAGAGTTTCAGATAATCTAGTTTAAATTAAAATACAGTTTAGGATAAGTATTAGTATGAATGGTAAACGCAGTTGGTTTAATAAATTTGCTAAAAAAGCTTCACGTTTTACAGGGCTTCCATCTGCATTTTTCTTTGCATTTTCAATAATTATAGTTTGGGGCTGCACTGGTCCAATGTTTAACTTTAATGATACTTGGCAATTAGTTATCAACACAAGCACAACAATAATAACTTTTTTAATGGTTTTTTTAATTCAGAATGCTCAAAATCGTGATTCAGTGGCTATTCAAATTAAACTTGATGAGCTATTGCGCGCAGTTGATAAAGCACAGAATTCACTTATCGATCTTGAAGAACTAGAAGATGAAGAAATTGAAATAATTCGTCGTAAGTATGGAAAAATTGCTGGTCTTGCTAGAAATCAATTACGTGTAGATCCAAACAGTTTTAGTGCTTTTGATCCTTAAAAAATCTGGAAAAAAATTAATTTCAAATTAATGATGAATATAAATGAAATGGAGTTTCTATGTTACGTGCAGCATTCGGTTTTTTTGTCTTAGCTTTGCTTTCAATTATTTTTGGTGCAATAGGTTTGGCGGGTATTTCAATTGAAATCGGAAAAATATTACTGGCTGTTTTTTTGATTTTTGCAATTATTAGCTTCTTAGGCTCATTAGTAAACAAAAAAAAATTGTAAGTCATTTCTTCTTAATGAACAATTTTTAATGAAAGAATTATGTTTAATCTAAAAATATTAATCCCATTGGCTTCAGAGTTTTTTAAAGTATTCACAAATTCAAGGAGTGTAACAACAGATGTTATAGCTGCTTGGAATAATATAATTCGTAAGGAAATTTTAAATTTGAGCTCTAAAATTTTTTATGGACTTATTTTGAGTACAGTAATTATTTTATCATTATCTCCTTTGATAAAACAAATTGAAATAGTTTTGATGAGATATGAAGAGGGTCCATTTGTAATTATCTTTGTATTTTTATTAGTGATTATATCTTGTGTTTATAAATTACATACTCTGTTCGAAGAAAAAGCAAATTTTAACGAAATACCGGCGAAGAATGTGTCATCAAATAGTAATTTAGGACATATTATGAATAAGTTTTTTGAGGGTTTTTCTGAAGGTTCAAAAAAGAGCTGTCAAGAAACTACTGAAAATAATCAATATAAACAAAATAAGGAGCGAGTATGAAAATAAATCAATTTAAAAATATTTTAATAACTATTTGTAGTTTCACTTCTATCGGCTGTGTAAGTTCAAAAAAGATTGAATTTCATAAGCCAAATGCTGAGATCCTAGCAGGGCAATCTATAACAGCAGAAGTGGCCGATGATATAAAAGCTGACAGTTTTATCGAAATTGAATTCAAGCCTGGTAATTATGATTTAAATAAAGCTTCTAAAAAAGCTATAAAATTATTAATTAATCAGCCTGATACGATAGGAAATGTTGATGAAATATTAGTTTTATCTTGGGCTGATGAAGAATATCCATCAAAAGAAATTAAAAAGTTATCCATAAATCAAATAAAATTAGCTGAAGACCGAAACAAAGCAGTTGCAAAATATATTGGAAGTCTTCGCTTTTTGAACGTCAGAAAGTACAATTTAGCTGAGCGACCAGATTTAATTTCACAATGGTTTAATACAACTGATGCAAAACTAAAAAGCTCACTGATCAATGCTGGATTACCGACAACAGCTAATGAATTACAGTATCCAAGTAAAGCTGGACACTCTATTATAATTCTTAAGCTAAAGAAGAGTCTTAAAAATTTTCAATTTTAGTTAATAATAAGTTTTATTTTTTTTCTAAAAAATTGATTAACCTAAAGCAATTAATTTTTTAATAAGGTGGTTACTGTGAAAAGTTTACTTTTGCTAATAGTTTATTTATTTGCAATCATTGCATGCCAACAAAAAACAATAAAAAATTTAGAAATAACTGATGTTTTTTACCAAGCACCTAGATTGCAATCTTCAATGCAAAATTTGAAAGAAAATATTGTCAAATTACAGCCTTATATTTTCAACAAAGTGCTATTTAACAATGTTGATAATTTTGAATTTTTATCCAAAGAAATTCATAAGTTAGCAACAGAATCAGTCGAAGTTAAGCATGATCCTTCAATATTAAATAAAGATCCGACCGTTAAATTTATTGCAAGTCAATTTGCTGATGAATTACAGCGAGCAGATATTAATTTTAAAAGGGGATTGACTGATTATTCGCGGTCACAATTAAAAAAAATGAGTAGTTATTGTTTAGAATGCCATATTAGACTTCAGGACGGTCGATCATTTAAACCAGACGAAGTTGAGCCGCCATTCATCAAAACACTACCTGCTATCGATCAAATTGAATTTAAAATAGCTTTTCGTCAGTTTGATTCAGCTTATGATTTAGTATTGCAAATGCTCTTGGATTCTAAAAAAAGTTATTTCATTGATGATAAAATTGATCAGATTGCTCGCTTGGGCTTATTAGTATCAGTTCAATATATGAAAGATCAAAAAAAGGCTAAAAATATTACTTTTGCAATTAAGAGTAATCCAAAGCTTCCTACTTACTTGAAGCAATCAAATCTGCTATGGCAGAAATCAATTCAAATTTGGAATACGAGTAAAAACATAAAATCTTTGTTAGAAATACGTACTTTAGTAAAACAACGAATAAGTGAGATTGAAGATATGCGTGCATTATCATCATTATTAGCACTGCTAACAACTGATTTAAATCAGGATCAGCTCGGCGAAGCTTTGCTATTAACAGGACAAAGTTATGAGTCACTTAATAAAATTTCGAGTATGAATTTAAATGAAAATTACTATGAATCATGCATTATTAAAGCACCTGAAACAAAATGGGCCAAAATTTGTTTTGATAAACTTTCAGAATCAGTAGTACTCAGTTATAGTGGTTCATCTGGGACACATTTGTCAGACGATATAAAAATTTATTTGAAAGACTTAAAGCAAAAATTAACAAAATAATATAAAATTTTTTTTGCTAATGTTTTTTGTCAATATTTACCTTCAAAAATATAAAAAGATATAAAGTTAAAAGATTAGGGGTTTAAGTTAAAATCGAGTATTGTAGTAATGATATCTTGATATCATTAAGCACTTTTTAAGACAAAGCTTATCAAAAATTATTCTTTTGACTCAAATAGGTATAAAGTAAAAAATGAAAAAAGTCATCACTAGAAGAAAAATAAAGTCTTCTAAAACAAAAGCAAACCGAATGGGATCTCTAGAAAAATTTCGTCGAATGGCAACAGTTATTCAAGACTCAAATGATGCAATTACATTTCAAGATTTAGACGGAAATATTTTAGCATGGAACAGGGGTGCTGAACAAATTTATGGTTATTCAGAAGCTGAAGCTTTAAAAATGAATATTGTTGACACGGTTCCGACAGAATACCAAAAAGAAGCTAGAGAGCTTTTGTCTTCGCTTAAGCGGGGGGAATTAGTATCTACACTTGAAACTAAACGTAAAACAAAAGATGGACGAATAGTTGATGTATGGCTGACAAATACTAAGTTGACAGACAATAAAGGAACGCTAACTGGCATAGCAACAACTGAACGTGACATATCTGAAAGAAAACAATCAGAAGTAAAGCTTAGGGAAAAGTTTCGTGAGTTAGAATATTTACGAGAAGGTCAAATTGCACTTTCTGAAAGTATGCGCGGTGAACAAGTCATTTTTCGACTTGGCCAAAGTATTCTTAATCATTTAGTTCCTTTTACAAATTCTCAAGTAGGAGCTTTTTACCTTGTAACAGATAAAAAATTACAAATGGTTAGTGGATATGCACTTTCTAAATCTATTTTGAAAGAAAAACTTATTGATTTTGGTGAGGGCATAATAGGTCAAGTTGCTTTAAACAAGAAATCAATTCTGATTGATGATATTCCAAGTCAATATTTTAAAAAAATCCGAAGTGGTTTGGGTGAAATGATTCCAAAATCCCTTTTAATATGTCCTATTATGTATGAGAACGAAGTTACTGGTGTGATTGAGTTAGGATCAATTTATCCATTCACAGAACATCAAAGAATTTTTTTAAGTCATGCTTCTGAAAATATTGGCATTGCTATTAATACATCTGAAGTTCGAAAAAAAGTTCAAAAGCAGAATGAAGCTTTAAATAAAGCACAAATTTTATTAGAAGAAAAAGCAAATGAAGTGCAGCGTGCAAGTCAGTATAAAACTGAATTTTTAGCTAATATGTCCCATGAATTACGAACACCTCTAAATAGTTCGTTAATTTTAGCTAAATTATTGATGGACAATACTAAAAACAATTTAAGCGAGGAACAAATCCAATATGCAGAGTCCATTTATTCATCCAGTAAAGATTTACTATATTTAATAAACGATATTTTAGATTTGTCAAAGGTAGAAGCTGGAAAACTTCAGATTAGATTGGAAAAAATTTCAATCATTGATGTAGTCGAAGGGCTTAAGCAAACATTTCAAAATTTGGCACAAGAAAAAAATATTTTTTTTGAAGTTTTTGTAGAAAATAATATGCCGTCAACATTTTTTACTGATCGCCAGCGCATTGATCAAATTTTAAAAAATCTAATTTCAAATGCGCTTAAATTTACAGATGAAGGTTCAGTAAAAGTTAAACTTTTTAGTTCATTTGAAGGATCAATATCAGTAGAAGTTGTAGATACGGGTATAGGTATTCCTAAAGAACAACAAGAAATTATTTTTGAAGCTTTTCGCCAAGTTGATGGAACAAATAATCGAAAGTATGGTGGCACAGGACTAGGGCTTTCTATTTCCAGAGATCTTGCTAAACTGCTTGGTGGAAGTATAGCTGTCGAAAGTAGCGTTGGTCGAGGAAGCAGTTTTTGTTTAACATTGCCAGAGAATTTGTCTGAATTTGATACAGAAGAAAATTTTCAAAATGAGACTTTACTCAATTCAAAATCTTATAAACATAATGTCTCTAATCAATTTTCAATGTTGCAATTTGAAGATGATCGAGTCCATATAACCATACAAGACGAGGTTATACTTGTTATTGAAGATGATAGAAAATTCGCTAAAATTTTATATGATACAGCTCATAAATTAAAGTTTAAATGTCTTGTTGGCTTAAGTGCCGATGAAGGTTTTAAATTGGCAATTGAATATAACCCTAAGGGAATTATATTAGATATGAGACTTCCTGATCACATAGGGCTTTCAGTTCTTAATCGTTTTAAAAGGAACTCTAAAACTCGTCATATTCCTGTATTTGTTATTTCTTTAGAAGATTATAAAAAGCGCTCTCTACATATGGGAGCAATCGGATTTGCATTAAAGCCAGTGACAAGTTTTGAGATTGAAAATTCATTTGAAAAACTTCAAGAAAAGTTTTCAGGTTTAAGTAAACGGATTTTAATCATCTCAAATTTTGAAAATTTAAGCAAATATTTTTCAAATGTACTAGATGAACTCAAAGTTTATCAGAACATACAAGTTGATCGTTTAACATTTTTAGAAGATATAGCTTTTGAAATTAATGCAAATAAATATGATTGTATTATCGCTGAATTTAGTACAGAAAAAAATTATATTTTAGAACTTTTTAAAAAAATGTCTCAAATGAAAAATAGCTTTTTTCCACCATTTATATTGCATTTAAACTTGCCTATTTCGATCGAAGAAAATGCTCTTATAACTAAAAATTTAGAATCTTTAATTGTTAGAACTGCTCAAACTCCTGAAAAGTTTTTTGATGAAATTGCTTTTGCTATACATCTTGAAGAATCTAAAATGTCGTACAATCATAAGCAAATTATAAAAAAAATTAGAAATTATGAACCACTATTTGAAGGTTTAAAAATTCTTTTAGTTGATGATGATATTCGAAATATTTTTGCTATGACAAGTGCCTTGGAAGAAAAAGGAGCTATAGTGTTAGTCAGCAGAAATGGTCAAGAAGCATTAGAAAAATTAAATCAAAATCCTGATATAAGATTAGTTTTAATGGATATAATGATGCCAGAAATGGATGGGTACGAAGCCATAAAAAAAA
>JAYUJM010000090.1:0-6007 GCA_043765175.1 Pseudobdellovibrionaceae bacterium
AAGTGCGACTTGCGCTGCTGGACAAATCTTAGAATGGAATGGAACAACTTGGACCTGTGTTGTTAAGCCAACCACATCATCGGGTGGAACAGTCACAAATGTAACAAGCACTAATTCTTATTTAACTGTGGCAACTGGGTCAACAACACCTTCGTTAACAGTTAACGTAGGTGCAGTTGCAAACACTTTAGCTTCTGGAGATGATGTGCGATTTACTGATGCACGTACACCAAATGGATCTGCTGGTGGAGATTTAACGGGAACATATCCTAATCCAACACTAGCAAGTAACGCAGTAACAACAACTAAAATAAATAATCTAGCAGTCACTGATGCTAAAATTAATGATGTGGCATTTTCAAAAATAACAGCAGTGCCAAGCGCAACAACTTCAACAACAGGATTGTTGTCATCAACTGATTGGAATACTTTTAATAATAAATTAGGAGCAGCTTCAGTATTTGCCGGAGACGTCACTGGCACAAGTTCAACAACAAGTGTTGATCGCATTAAGGGAACAGCTGTTACAATTACAAGTTTAGCATCAGGAAATTTTTTGAAATACAATGGAACAGCCTGGATAAATTCAACTCCAGTGATTGCAGACATTACAGGTTTAGTGACTCAACTTTCAAATAAATTAGATCAATCAAACATGCCAGCCAGCTGTGCCGTAAGTCAGACGCTGACATTCTCAAGTCCCACAGGAACATGGGCCTGCTCGTCCATTGCAGGCCTGGACGCGAGTGTGATTACTACGGGGACTATTGCTGCTGCTAGATTACCAGCAAGTGCTTCGTACTGGAGTGCTGCAACTGGTGGGATTAATTATGCTGGGGGTAATGTGGGTGTTGGGACTGCTAATCCAGTTTCTAAGTTAGATATATTTGGTTTAAGATACCCCAATATTTCTACAAATAATGCAATATTTAAATTTGGTGGTGGAGATGTTTTTCTTTATGGCGGAGCCGAAGATGGTACAGTTGGTAATTTTCCAATAATGCTGCAAGCAATGAGAAGTAGTGATTCTGCAGTTTTTCCAATTGCTTTAAATCCAAATGGTGGAAATGTAGGGATTGGGACTGTTAATCCGCAATGGCCTTTAGATATTGCAACTAATACTCAGTATAGTTTAATTTCTACTCGAGCTTTTTCTAGTGCTGGAACACTTGGTGGCGGTGGTGTCTTGGCTTACAGGGCAAGAGGAACAGCAGCTTCACCAAGTTTTGTATTAAACGGCGACCAGATGGCTTCATTCCTTGCACGTGATGGAGTTGCAGATAACTCTTGGGGTGGAATGCAAGTAATGGCAACAGAAAATCATTCAGCAGTTGCCCAGGGAAATAGAGTTGATTTTGTAACAACTGCCAACGGACAAGTCGGGGGCACTGCTCGATTATCAATAGACCACAATGGCAACGTAGGGATTGGGACTACAGCTCCTAATAACAAATTAGATATAGTTGCAAACGTTAATTCTGGAAATGGAATTTCAATCCAAAATAATTCTAGTGGTACGAATTCAGCTGCTGGATTATCAATTCTTGAAGGAACTGGAAGTGGTGGGTTTGGTGTGGTTGGCTATATAAATGCAACGTCAACTAATCCATTTTTTACAGCAGATTCTTTTTATGTAAGAGCAGACGCACCTGGAGGCGTAGCTTTAGTTTCACAAAATGCATCAGCACCATTAGTTTTTCAAACAGGTGGTATTTCAAGTATAGGTGGTGCTAATGAGCGAATGCGGATTACTAGTAACGGAAACGTAGGGATTGGAACTGCGAGTCCAGTGGCACCCTTACAAGTTGGTACAGGCAGTATTCAAGGCGAACTGTGGTGGAATAATTTTGGTGCACTTTTTGTAAAAGAGAAAATTGTTCCAATCATTGACGATGATTATGCAGAGGTTGTATCAGATTTAACTTTAGATTCTGCAGCAAATACAATTGAAGTTAATACTGCATTATTAGCTAATATTAATATTAAATCTGGAAATAACTATAACTTTGCTTATACACCTGCAATTCGAGCGAATGCTAATCATAGAGGTTCAGGCAACGTTACGGCATTGCATGGTGTAGCTTCAAATAGTCAAAATTTATCATCAGGTTCTATTGATTCATTAGTTGGAGTTAGTGCTGGAATCGCAAATTCAGGTGGTGGTACAGTTATAGATGCAACGGGAATAAAAATAGATAATTTAACAAATTCATCGGGATCAATCACTAATACTTACGGAATGTATATTGGTGATATTTCAAGTGGAACTCAAACAAATACACCTTATAGTATTTATTCGTCAGACCCGAACTCATTAAATTATTTCGCAGGCAAAGTAGGGATTGGAACTACAGCCCCCGCGCAAAAATTAGATGTCGTTGGAAACATTCAAACCAGCGGCTGTTTATACTACGCCAGTTCTTCGTTGGGAACATGTGCTTCGGATGAAAGAATTAAAAAAGAAGTGCATACTTTTGATCTTGGGCTTGAGGCCTTATTAGGAATTAATCCAGTTCAGTTTAAATACAATGGTCTTGCAGGCTTCAAGGTTGATGGCAAAGAACAGCTTGGTGTTATTGCCCAGGATATTGAAAAAGTGGCTCCTGCATTAGTTAAAAAGCAAATGGTGCAGTTGCAAAAAGATGATAAAGAACTGACTGAGATCAAAGTTGTTGATTACGGAGCTTTTACTTATGTGATTATTAATTCAGTGAAAGAACTTTATCAAAAATGGTTTACTGATAGTCAAAATATTCACCGTTCTATTTCTTCTTTAGAAAAAGTTGTTGATCAAAAAGCAGATCAAAGTGAATTAGAAAAATTAAGATCGGAAAGTAATGAACTTCGAAAAATGAATCAAGAATTAAAGCAGCGTTTGGACAAAATAGAAAAATCCATGAATTCAGCAAAATAGCATCAAAATTTCTGAAAAAAGATATTATTTAAATATTACATTCTATTTTTGTTAAATGTCAGTTGATTGTGCTTTGAACAGGAATTAACTCTAAATCAAGACTCGCGTTTATTTTTACACTAAGTGTTTAATATTTATATGCATATTCAAAAAATTCTTTTTTTATGCTCCTAATTTTTAGATAAACTCTATTCAGACGTTAGTCTAAATTTTTATTAAATATTTTTTATTTCCGATTTACAGGGCAAAATAAAAGGATGTCTTTAAAAAAAGTCAGCTTTCTATTTTTATTTTCTTTATTTTTTAGTGGTAAAAATATTTTACACGCTCAGTTAAAAATCAGTGATGAAGCCCTTTTTACAAAATGCCATTTGATGTTCATCAAATCAGTCGTTCCTAAAACTTCAAGTCTTGGTCAAAACTTATTGGATAAAATTAAGAATAAACAAATAACAGGTTCTGAGGCCTGTATTTTGCTGATCAAGCAAGTCGATTTTTTTGTCAACGGAAAAAAAACTTCTGAATTAAATTTACCTTTACCTGCCCTGACAGATGCAGAGCAAAAGCAAATTATTTCAACTTTTCATAATTTTCATAATAGCTGGTTCACGCAAAAATCATTCAAGTTTGGAAATGATTCTAATTTAATATTACGAGACAATGACGAACCTTCGCTTTATTTTACAAAAGCATTATTTGCCAATAATGTTGATTTAAGTTCAGTTTTTACTTCGCAAGAAACACTTCGTGGTTTTCGTGAAACTTCTTTTGAATCAAAATCTGCTCGGTGGAAAGATAAGCCATTTGATGCCCATTTTCAAAATGTTTATGGAAGCGATCTAGGTTTTTTACTGTCTTACGGAGTAGATGAGTCTGTTTTTACTCTTCCGATACCAGATGCTCAGCTTGTTCCTTTCGGGCGTCTTAAAGGCACTGAGAATGTGCCCTCGTTCATTGTTCCTGAGGTCTATGTTTACAAGCCACAAAATGTGTCTTTGGAATTTAAAAATAAGATTAATGATGAATTAGACCTAAAAAAGAAAAATATAAATTTATTTGAAAATTTTGGTGGTGGAATTTTAGGTTCACAAGTATTTATTATGAAAAACACAAACTTATCCCTTTATCAATTATCCGGTGGTATTGAGAACAGTATTGAAAGTGTCATGCCAAGGCGAATTTCAAGTCGAGTATTTGAAAATTTATTGTGCCAACAAATTCCGACCCTAATGCCTGATGATGTCAGTAATGATATTATTCCAGATTCAAAATTAATGTTTCGTAGAAGTGTCTCATGTATGCAGTGTCACTCAAGCTTAGATACATTTGCTTCAGTCTATAGAAATTTAGTTCCTTATTTGACTTCGACAAATATTTTTTCAAATGATGTAAGTCTGCAAAAAAAAGGTACTTCTATTAATGGATTAACTGCTTTTACACCGTCAAAAAATTTAAATGAGCCGGTGCCAATACAACAACCAAGCGGGTATTTGAATTATCGCGATCACCAAAATAATTTAATCAAAAAGAATGTTAATAATATTCATGAAATGGGATTGCTTTTAGCAGAAAGTCCAGATTTTTATCGCTGTGTAGCTAAACGTTATTATCAATTTTTAACAGGCTATAATGTTGAGCTTTCTCAGAAAATATATTCTTTCAATGATACAAACTTAGCAAAAGTTCACCGCGAAAAAGTTTACCAAATCGCAGAACATTTGAAAAAGCATCAGAGCCTAGTTAAAATGATAGATGAAATTATCAACAGTCCTGCTTTTTCAACAAGAGCAAATAATATTGAAACTGAAAAAAGAGAAATAAAGTGAATAAATTTTCAAGACGACAATTTATTGATCAGTCTATAAAAAAACTTTTCATGGTTGGTGTAAGTCCAACGGCTGTTAAACTTTTTATGACTTTGATAGCAAGTAACTCTTTTGCTGAGCAATCACAATTATTGAACGGAAGTCTTAAAAAATATATTTTTCTTGGTTTGTATGGAGCCCCGCCCCGCTGGTTATTTGATTTGCCTTTGACTCCGAATGGAAATCAAAATTCATACACAGATTATTTTTCACATTCGGGATTAGGAACATTTATAGGTATGCAAGGACAAAGCGATCCACAGGTTATTTATAAACCCTGGTATGATACGAACAGTCAATATTGGCTGCCGCCTGTTTGGGGAAGTCATCCTCAAGGAGGTAGTTTTACAAATTGTCTTACTAATGCGGCTTTTATTCGTGGAATTGATTTAGAGATTAATGCACATGAGTTTGGTTTTCTTAGAAATTTAAGTCCTGTTTTTGGTGGGTATTCAATTTCTGGTGCGCTCGCGGAAAATACTCAAGCTGTTTTTTCTGCAGCAATTTCTGGACTTATTGCCTCAGGCTTTAAATCATCTGCAAATATTTCTCCAGTCAATTTAAATCTAGATGTCCGGGGATCAAGCAACCCTATAAATGATTTATTTAAAAATTTTAATTTTAAGATAGATGAAAAAAGTTCAAACGATAAAAAAGTACTTCAGGCTTTTAATGATTTTGCAAAAAAGAACATGTTTATGCAAAAAAAGATTAGTTCTGCAAAAGAAAAATCAGACTTTCTTATAAATCAAGGAGTTAGCCTTTTCGTTAATCAATGGGAATCAGTCTTTGAAAAATATAGGCTAAAAGTAAAAGAGTCTTTAAGTTACAATAAAACAGAATTACTTTTTGATTCAAAGGATCTGATTATGTCTATGAATTTGGACACTGATATAAGGCTGCGAATTGATCAGAACAAATCTATATCTGGCGTGCGTAATTTAAAAAGCATTATTAATGACTCAACTGACGTTACAAATCTGGCTTCTGCATTCGCAACTATTGAAATATTAATTTGTTCTAACCTAACTCAAGTCATTACTTTAGACATAGAAACAATTGCAAATTTAATTTCTGATTCAAAAGGCTCACTTTTTCAATTGCTTTTTGACCAGCACTTTACTGGTAGCCTTGTTTCAACAATTGGCACAACTTTTTTTTATAGATGTTTTCTAAATTGTTTAGAAGAATTAATTATTGCTTTAAAAACCAAAGGCCAATTTAAAGA
>JAYUJM010000091.1:0-2202 GCA_043765175.1 Pseudobdellovibrionaceae bacterium
CTTGTTTCAACAATTGGCACAACTTTTTTTTATAGATGTTTTCTAAATTGTTTAGAAGAATTAATTATTGCTTTAAAAACCAAAGGCCAATTTAAAGATACTCTTATTCATATTGGATCTGAATTTAATCGTAACCCTCGTACAGATGGTTCTGGTTCTGACCATGGCTTCAATGGAAGTTCTACGCTGCTCATTTCAGGTATGATAAAAAAAACATTAGTTGTTGGAAATATTACTCGGGATAATCAAGGTGAGTACCAAGGAACTTGGGGCTTGGCAGCAAATCATCCTATTTCTAAAAATGAATTTCCTATTCGTAATAATGACATAGTCAAAACTGTTTGTTCTATGCTTGGTCTAAACAACGTGGCTACAAATGGCAGATCTATTCTTTTTAATAGTGGTAGTGCTCAAAATCAGCTTTGGGACAAATTTTCTGACAGTAAAGGCGAAGTTCGTAATGTCTAGAGCCATTTCACAAATGACTATTTTTTTGATTATGTTTTGTCTACTTGTTTCATTTCAAAACTGTATTCCAATGAGTTCTCAAATATTAAACAATAAAAAAAATAATTTTAGCAGCAATGGCAGTGAAAACGTATTGGGCCCGATACAGTTCTCAAACCCATTAATGGATAGATTGACTATTTATTCTTTATTTAAAAATATTTTTGGGTCAGAAGCTGATTCACTATCAGCAGTGAAAAAAATAAAATTTGACCGAGCTTCATTAGGTGGACCTTGTTCCATTTATGAAAAATACAAATCTATGGCGCTGAACTATGCAATAGATCCTGAAGCGGATAACTGTGTAAACAGTGATGCTACTTCTGATCTTGGCGCAGCTATTCAGCCCTCAGGAAATATTATTCAACAAGCGCTACTGACCGAGGCCTGCATGCAACTAACAAAAAATGTAACGACCTTCAATTTTGCAATGAAACAAGCATTTCCAAATATTGAAATACAATACCCACAGCCAAGTCTAGAAAATATTTCAAAAATAGTTTCTTTATTTTATTTGAATAAAGCTGCTTTAGATAATGATTTATTTCAAAGTATTAAAACACTTTTTATTGACCAAACTCTTAAAGAGGGTTGGAAAAAAGCAATTCAATTAACTTGTGAATCTTCTCATTGGCAAGTGATATGACAAATTATGTCTTAATTTGAAAGATTTTCGACAGTTAATTTTTATCAAATCAAGTTAAACCGCTTTTAAAATTGGAATGTGATTCGCAATGATTCATATCATGAAATGTTTAATTATTCCAGGAGCTGATTCTTTTGAATGTCACGAAGATCGACTGCATCTAGCACAGTTTGATTTAGCGTTATTTTTTGTAAAAAAGGCTGAAAAAATACTTTTTGAACATGGGATAAATTTAGAATTAGAATCGTTTCTTACTGAGCCTAATCAGAATACCAATGAATGGTTCATTAAATTAGCGATTGTAACAGTACCGCTTCATAAAGCTATCTATGAAATATACAAACAAACTCAAGGACATCCAGATATTATTCTGAGTTGTTCATTAGGAGATATTTCTAGAAATGCTATTTTTGAAATTTGCAGTTTTGAGGATTCTGTTTTGGGTATGCATTTGTTTGCGCAGAATGTGGTTAAGATAAAATCTGGTGAATCTTATATAGTCAAATCGAATGTAGAATTTCAAAGTAATAAGTTTGAAAGTTTAAAAAAATATTCAGTACATTTAGGTATCGAACAGACTAAAAAACAACTTATGCTTTGTGGAAAATTAGAAAATATCAATGACTGGGCAACTAGTGAACTTCAGTCAAATTATAGAATATTTCCACTATATCCTTTTCCTTTGCACTGTATTTTAATGAAAAGTTGTTCTGATCAATTAAAAATTTTTTTGAATTCTAAAAATATAAATTCTTCGCCGATTAAAGTTTTTTCAGCATTATCATTAAAATTCATAGATGAAAAACAAAGTTTTAGAGACGAAATAAACACTAACATTATAGATGCTGTACTTTGGTCAAAGGCTATAAAAAAACTGTCCGTCATGTACCCGCAAATTGAATTTGTAAATTTAGGAGCAAGTACAGCGATGCTAAAATTTGCTGAAAAATCAGCAGAAACGGAGCATGTATTTTTAGACTTTTTTTCATATTCAGTTAAAATGGGATATTTTTTAAAGAAAGCAAAAAATGCAGTCAATTTCTAAATTT
>JAYUJM010000092.1:0-2202 GCA_043765175.1 Pseudobdellovibrionaceae bacterium
TTTTAATAATACAGAAACCACGCAAATTTTAATGAAAGATTTTATTTTCCATGAATCAAAGTAAATCCATTGTGCTTCTTTCTGCGGGCTTAGATTCGACCGTAAATTTATTCTTAGCGCACAAAAAGTCTCAGGTGGTGCAAACCATTACTTTCAACTACGGTCAGCGTGCCTTAGCTAAAGAAGTCGAGCATTCAAAAAAACTATCAGATTATTTACACATTCCACACGTTGTGATCGATCTTCCTTGGTTAAAGAATATCGGGAAATCGTCGTTAAATAACAATCAGTTCACCGTACCGACGGGTAAAGACGTTTCAATTGCGGATCATGCCGTATCGGCCCAAACGGCTAAATCCGTCTGGGTGCCCAATCGGAACGGTGTTTTTCTCAATATTGCGGCCTGTTTGGCCGAAGCGGCCGGGGCCGATCAGGTTATTCCTGGATTTAATTTAGAAGAAGCGGCAACCTTTCCCGACAATAGTGAAGCCTATATAGATGCGACGACGAAAGCGTTTAAGTTTTCTACGGCTAATGCGGTGAAAGTTATTTGCCACACGGTCAAGATGCATAAAACTGAAATCATGAAGCTTGCCATCGATGAAAAGATCCCTTTGAAAATGATTTGGCCTTGTTATTTTAGTTTTGATCAGTGGTGCGGCGAATGTGAATCGTGCTTAAGAACCAAAAGAGCCATGATTCAAAATAATTTAAATGCCCAAGAACACTTTGCGAAGGACAAATAAATGAAATCATTATTTATCGAGAAAAACTTTAGATACGACGGATCCCAATTGCGCCCGTTGTTTGCCTACGAAAACCATAAGGTCCTTGGCGACTCGATCGTGTCATGGATTGGCTCGTGCGATATCTCGCGCGATTTTATGGTGGACTTAGAAGATAAAATTGAAGACGCTAAAATCTGCGGCGATGAAATGCTTCACTTTATCATCGAAATATTCGGTTCGGATTTAACCGCGGCGGTTTCGCTTCAAAGATTGTTCGCCTCGATGGTAAAGGAATTTTTGCAGCAGGAAGTGAAAGCCACATTTTTATTAGTTCGCGAGGGCGATGACATTTATCTTTCGAACGACGGTAAAAAGAAGTTATCTATTTCGATTGCTTCGCGTTCGGCGGTCAGTTCGCAAATCCATTTTGCCGTGAATATCGTAAATTTCGGAACGCCGGTGCCGACGGCCTGCTTAAACGATTTAGGTCTTGATCCAAAAATCATTGCGCCCAAGCTGATGAAGCTTTTTGTGGATGAATATGATTCTATTCTGACCGCAACGAAGAAAGTTATTCCGCTTTAATCATAAAAATTTCAATTTACGCATAAAAAAAGAGACTCTCGATTGAGTCTCTTTTTTTATTTATAACAGAAAATATTTCAGATTAGTGAGTTGCTTTTTTCTTAGTTTCTTCAGTTGTAGTTGTTGTAGCCGTTTCTGTAGTCGCTGGAGCTACTTCAGTCGTTGTAGTTGTAGCAGCTGCATCAGTCGTTGCAGGGGCTACTTCAGTCGTTGTCGTAGTTATTGCGATCGTTCTTCGGGGCGATCGAGGATTGGAACTCTACTTTGCGGAACATTTTGCGGTGAGGGTCCGCTGATTGCAATCATTCTTCGGGACGATCGGGGATTGGAACGGGATGATGGGTTCATTACTATTCAAGCAAGGTTGATTGCAATCGTTCTTCGGGACGATCGGGGAGGCGCAAGCAGAAATAAACGAGATGAGAGGTCTTCATCGCAGTCCGAATCAAATTAGTGCGTTTCTGAAACGGCTGGGGTTGAAACGCCGGAAAGTGAGATTTGTCCCTGGCAAGAGTGATACACCAGAGAAAATGGATGAGCAAGAGACCTTCCGCGAGGACACTCTAGAACTGTTGCTCGTCAAAGCCCAGAACGGTAACCAAGCTGTTTCTTTGTCGATACAGCCCATTTTATACACACCACTTTTTAGGATATTTGTGGAGTTTTGTTCGGTTATTTATTAAATCCCCCTCGGGTCGAAAGCGGTTTAACGTCTTGGGTGCGCTGAACGTGGTCACTTTAGAGATTGTGACGGTGATGAATGAGGCTTACACTAATGCGGAGAGTGTCTGCCCACTGCTGCGAAAGCGATCAGAGCTGAACTTAGGAATCCCGATATCCATCGTTTGGGACAATGCTCGGTACCCGAAATGTGCGGTGGTGTTCGAGT
>JAYUJM010000093.1:0-24676 GCA_043765175.1 Pseudobdellovibrionaceae bacterium
ATCAGTAACTATACAAGCAACTTCAATGATTACTTCTTTTTGGACATCAAGGCCTGACATTTCCATATCTAGCCATAGTAATTTATCTGTCATAGGTTATTTAGTGACTACTGTATGAGTAATTTTATAATCTTCGCCAGCTGTTGTTATCGAACTTTGTATGGCACTCATGTTCAGTGGAACACCTTTTTTAGAAGTGATTGTAACAGTACCAGTCTGTGTGGCGACATCAACAGTGACATCACAAGAGATAAAGGTGATTTGTGGATTTTCACATACTTTTTTAGTGACTATTTTTTTACAACCACCGCAGTGCATACCTGCAACTGTGATTTTAGCACTTTCTGCATGGGCTAAAAAAGAAAACGAAATCATAGAAAGTAAAACTAGAATTTTCATAATTACCTCAAATATAAAATTGACCTAATTTAGTGAAATTAGCAAACAATATTAAATGATTGTTTGTTTTTTAGTGTCTCAAATTGATTCTCTATCTTATAGACATTTAAAGGCCATAAAAAGCCCTCAATTGTTTTATTTGTTAAAAATTTTGTATTCGATTTAAATGAGTTTGAGTTATTTTATACTTTTTTAAAGTCTGAATGGATGGTTCAATCTTTGCTTTTAAACTGAATATGAAACTAAATACTTTTTATTTGTGTCTGTTTTTTTATATGAATACTCAAGCTGAGTTAATAGTCAAAAATAAAAGCGACACGCAAAAAATTAATGTTTTGTGTCGATCTGATGTTGTTCAGACTTCGTCAACTCAAAATGGTGTGACTCTTTATAGAGGTGAATATCAAGAACTTAAAGACATATTAATTCAAGCAACTCAAGAATACAAACAGGGTGAATTAGGTCGTAAAATTTTAAAAACGGATCTCAGTTATTATTCATACTGGATGACGATGGCGGGAGAGCAGCTTGAAAATGATTGGCTGCGTGCAAGTTCATTAATTATGAAACCATTTTTTAAAGCAGTCGGTGAATTAAATAATTTAGCATCTAATATCTCAGATAAAAAATTTGAAAAAAATATTATCGATATCAATCAGTCCATTTTAAGTGAAATATATAATTGCAGCAATCAAGAAAACTACACGAATCAAATTCAATTGCCAGAATATATTTTTAATCGATTAAAAAACAAAATAGAAATAAAAACAAACTCTTATACATTTGTACAAAACGAATTCAAAACTCAGGCGGGCGTATTCACGACCCCGATTTGGAGACAAGACGGAATCGGTCTAACAGGATCTCACGATGGCGGTTTTTATTTAATGAAGCAAAATGGTGAATTAATAAAACGAATCAACACAGGATTTTGGGTTCATGCAACTCCTACAATCTTAAGAAATGGATTATTTGTTATTGGGTCCTACGATCGATATATTTATATTATTAATGATCAAGGTTATATTATACAAAAACTTCAAACTGGCGGACATTTATTTTCAACGCCTGTTGAAATGAAAAATGGAGATTTATTAATTGCTGATGAATCTGGAAATGTAAGCTGTTTTCGACGAACTGGTATCGATAGCTTTCATTATACACCAAGTGTTTTTTTTAAAACAAACGGAATGATTCATACAAAACCTATTGAGCTTAAGAACGGTGATTATTTAATAAGCTCAGTGGATCACACAGTTAGTCGAGTTGATAAAAATGGACAATTACTTTATCAATTTAAAACTTTGGGATCTAATATTCACTCAGAAGCTATTGAGTTCGAAAACGGAAACTTATTGTTTGGATCATATGATAAGAATGTCTATGTCCTAAATTCAAAACTTGATGTAGTCAGTAAATTAAATGTGAATGGCTGGGTTCATGGATCTGCAGGAATTCTATCTGAAGACTTATATGCTATTGGTACTGCTTTTGGCGAAATAATTATTTTTAATCATTTAAATGAAATTATAAGACGAATTCAAACCAAAGGACGTGTTGTGACGACTCCATTAAAGTTGGATGATGGTAGTCTTTTGTTTGGTTCTTTTGATGGAAATGCTTACAAAGTCGGAATTACAAAAGATTTAGATAAGAAAGTTTATTTTGGCACTAAGCTATGGAGTTCGCCGACTTTTACACCAGATAAAAAAAGTATAGTGCTTTCAGGTTTTAATGGCGTAGTTTACTTTGTAAAACCTGAAATATTTAATTAGAAATTGTTGTTATAAGATTAGTAACACGATAAGTCAGCATTTTAGAATCACCAGTCTTTTTTATCAGGCTTTTTTTCCATGACACCACGATTTTTGACGATTAATCCATTCAAAAAATTTCGCAGCAATTGATCGCCACACTCTTGATAATTGGGATGTTCTTCGGCTCTGAAGATGGCTGATAATTCAGATTTTGAAATTTCATAATCAACTAATTTTAAACACTCTATTATGTCAGTATCGCGAAAAGAAAGGGCTACTCGGAGTTTTTTAAAAATATCATTGTTTGTCATCTTACTATTGTTATTTATACGTCACTTTAGTCAAGTTTTTTAGTCAGACTGGACAAATATCCATTGATATCAATTTGAGTCAGCTGATACGTGACTTGATGCAGAAAGTTAATATGAATTCTTCAAAAAAATCATCCAGAAAAATCAATGCCGATGAATTGGCAGATTTGTCTGATTCTGATTTGCTACAATTAAGATTTAAAAATATTTCACTTTCTATTGCAGGCAGTGTTGCAGAGTACTGCATTGAAAGGCTTTACGCCGAAATGACAATTAAAAATTTAATTTACAAGCCGCAAATGTTTTTAGGCGATGAGTAGTTTAGTCCTGAAGGGATGAATGCGATTTCAATTCCATTTTATTTAGTCAATTCACGATTAAAAAGTTTAGAAAAATCGATGATGCTTGAAGTAGAAGGCGGCGAGACTGAATGGTTTATGAAACTTCTACGTCACGAAGCTGGTCACTGCTTTGATCATTGTTATCGTTTTTCTAAACGAAAAAAGTGGCAAGCCATTTTTGGTTCGCCTGATTTGGAATATAAACCTGATATGTATCGCCCTCAGCCGTTTAGTAAAAGTTACGTTAAGCACTTAGATCGTTGGTATGCACAAGCTCATCCCGATGAAGATTTTGCAGAAACATTTGCGGTTTGGTTAAGTTCTGATTCAGATTGGAAAATTAATTACACCAATTGGCCTGTAGCAATGGCAAAATTAAATTATATCGAAGAATTAAGTCTAGAAAGTCGTAAACTCAAAATTCAAGCTGAAAAAGGACGTTTACCTAGTGATATTTCAAATTTAAATTCAACTTTAGATAAATATTATCAACGAAAAAAAAGAGAAAATGCGGATGAATATCCAGATTTCTACGATAGTGATTTAAAGCTTATTTTTAATGGAGATTTGAAAAACACTAAAAAAGAATTTTCTGCTGTTCGATTTATGACGAAACATAAAAAGCAAATTGTGAACACGGTGGCTTGGGCTACAAACGAAAAAAAATTTATTATTGATAGCCTTGTTCGCCGAATGATTCCTCGTGCAGTTCAATTAGAATTAAAACTTGGAAAATCAGACTTACAAACAACGATGGAAGTCTCAAGTTTTTTAACTAGTTTGGTTAAAAATTATTTATTCACCGGAAAATTTAAAAGGACAACTTAGACGAAAACATTAAAAATTGTTTTGTTATTTGATGTCTCGGTGCAGTTAAAACCTGATGAGTATGAAAAATACTGGAACACTAAAGACTGGAGAACAGAAAAAGATGTTAAATCAGCATTACTGAAGTTAGGTCATGAAGTTATTCCCTTTGGAATTTGTGATGATATCGAAGCTTTTATTCAAATTGTAAAAACACATCAGCCTGATCTGGTTTTTAACATGAGTGAGGCTTTCAGTGGCGATCGTTTGCAAGAATCTAATATTGCAGCCCTTATGCAATTAGTCGGAGTCCCTTTCACTGGAACTGGACCAATGAGTTTGCAGTTATGTAAAGATAAGGGGCTAACGAAAGTTATTATAAATTATCATGAAATTAAAACTCCAGAATTTTTGGTTTTTAAAAAAAATAAATCTATTTCATTAAAATCATTGTCAGAATTTAAATACCCTGGATTTGTTAAACCCTTACAGCTTGAATCATCAGAGGGTATCACTTTAGGATCATATGTGGAAAACACACAACTAGCTTTAGAGCGTATTCAGTACATACAAAATAAACATCAGTGTGATGTGATCATCGAAGAATTTATCGATGGACGAGAAGTTTATGTCAGTATTTTAGGAAATGACAAGTTGATCGCATTTCCTCCGCGAGAACTTTTCTTTAAAGAAAAATCAAGTTCAGAACCTAAGTTTGCAACTTACAACAGTAAATGGAATCAAGCTTATCGAAAAAAATGGGGAATCGATTCAGGTTGGGTTTCTGAAATGAGCGATGTTCAACAAAAAAATATTTCAAATTTGCAAAAGCATCTATCGAATTTTAGGAATGCAGGGATTTGGTCGAATTGATCTTAGGCTTCGCGGTGAAGACGTTTATTTTATTGAGGCCAATCTAAACCCATCTATTGCAAAAAAAGAAGATTATGCTTTATCTGCTAGTCGTGCAGGGTTGCAGTACGAGGATTTGATTGCTAAAATTGTTTCACTTTCACTAGCGAGTTAAAATTTAATCATACAACTAGACCTTCATAAAGCCTAGAAATGATGGTTACAGTCTTGTTGTAAGTTATTGTTTTGATAAAATTATTATTTTCAACAAGGAGTTATTTATGAAAAAAGTGATTTTAGTATTATTAATAGGATTAATATCTTTAGTGGTAAAAGCTGATTTAGAAATTAAACTTGTGCCTTTTAAAATTAAAAAAGATCAGCCTAGAAAAGCTCTTAATCAATTAAATAGCTCAAATGAGTCGCGTATTAAATCATGCTTATCTTATATTTATTCTGCACAAGTTTCTTATCAACAGGTGAATGGTGTTTTCACTGATGATCAGTCACAGTTGAATTTTGAAAACTCACCAAATTGTAAAGGGATGACTTTTAAAACTGAAGTCGGCGAAGGTGAATTCGTAACAACCATTCAATCGAATAAAGTATCATGGTCGATCGACAGTGATAAACGGATTGAAAAAAATAATATCAATTAAGAATTTCAATTTTCAATTTTAAGCCAATCAATATTTAAACAAAAAAGCTCTTCTGATTGAGAATCTCTTGCGATTTCAGTAGAGTCTTTGATGGCTTTAATTAGTTTTTCTCGAATAATTTGAATGTCTGACATCGAAAGCATAAGCGGCAGTCTTTAATTAAAAGTATCTAATGTGAATCAAAAGCTATAATCAAAATAATCAACTGTCATCATTTTATACAGTCGTGTAAAAAAATGGGTTTTCTTGCGTATTATCAAAATATTTTAGAGTTTAATTTTAAAAAACTAAATATTCTGGTAATATGTCCAAAAATAATAAAGGAAAACCTATGATACATAATGCATTCAAATTGATTGTTTTTATTTTATTTCCAATTCTAAGTCATGCACAAATAATAGAAGCTGAAAAAAAAATTCTAGTAATTATTTACTTAATACCGATTTAGTTTTACTTCAAAAAAAAGATGTCCTAGGTAAAACTGAATCGCAAGTAAGAAGTCTTAATCAAGACGCAATAGTTAACTTAGAAAAGACGAAGCCATCAGGACTAAATTCGAGTCAACGTCGAGAATATTTAACAAATGCAGAAATGTCAAAAATTCATCAATCTATTTATCAAAATTCAGTGGCCTCAAGTGATTCTATTTATTCACAGCCCGGTGTATCTATTGGTTATTGTTTTGGTCGTGCTACATATTATCATGTTACTTTATTAAAAAATAAGATCGATAAATCAGCCATACGAAAAGCCTTTGTAGTAGGTCCAATGAATGCATTTGGTATAACTTGGCAGTTTCATGTTGCTACTATCGTACGAGGTTCTGATATGAAGTGGTATAATCTTGACTCAAATTATGGTCATCCAATGGAGCTTTCAAAGTGGGCTGAGATTCATTTTAAAATGGGCCCGCAAAAAAATGTTAGACTTTACATCACTGATCCCAAGAAATTTACCGTGTCTGCGCAGTACGACAGATTGCAAATGGGTCTTAGTTTGGATAGACAAGCGGATTGGTATCGAGGGTATTTTACAGACATAATGATTTCATTTAAAAATCAGCAACTTATTTTATAAAGCTCTATTTAGAAATGGCTTAAAAATAGCTTTAAATAGAATTAATGAAATTAAATAAAAGTCATCTCGTTAATATTTCAACTGATCATAAATTTTCAAGCATATGTATAGCAATAATTGCGTTTATATTGCACTCAAAATTCACTACTCTCAATATGAGACGCTTAGCTATTTTATTATTTTATTTTGCAGTACAACCAGTCCATGCCTTTTTAATTTACGGAGGCGTCGATTCAACGACTGAATTTCAGCAGCAAAACGGTCTTGTTGGAATTGAAATTTTTAGATTGAATTCAGCTTTGAACGACACTGAATTTTGCACAGGAACTTTGATTACAGAAAGTATAATCTTAACAGCAGCGCATTGTTTAGCCACAGAAAATAATAAAACTCAGATCAGTAAAATTAAGGTTTATTTTAGTTTAAATATGCCTTCTCTTAAAAAAACTGATTTTGTCGAAGCTTCACATTTTGTGTTCGATGAGCGCTATTTAACAAATAACTTAAATTATGACATTGGGCTGATTCGATTAAAATCCAAAGCTCCATTAAACTTTAAATCTAGTCGTCTTGTTTATGATGATCCCACTTTTAATTTTGATATAAAAAAACCCGTTATGTTTACTGGTTTCGGTATTGCCAATCAACTTATTACTCAAGTTATCGATGTTCCAAATGGAACTATTTTAGAACTACCTATCGCTAATGCTTATGCTACTATTGGTCGCCTTAGACAAGTCGATGAGTTATTTATTTCAAAAGTTTTAACAACTACTAAAGAGTTTGAAGTCAGCAAAAATGATTCTATGGGAACCTGTCATGGTGATTCCGGTGGTCCCATGTTTATGAGAAATGAAAAGAATCAACTGATTCAAATTGGAATAACTAGTCGGGGAACTAACCCTAATGGGAATTGCGATGATTCAGGGATATATACTAATATCAATGAATTTAAAGTTTGGATTCAGAATTCTATTCAATTTCTTCATCATACAAAATCTATTTTAAAATAAATTGAGTAATTTTGGACATGAAAAAGCCAGATCAAGTCTGGCTTTTTTGAATATGTGTAAGTGATTTAATAATTAATTAAAAATTTCAGAAACTCTTCCATCATTAACTAAATCAAGAAATTTGATTTTACACTTTTCTGATTCAACAACTAGTACCCATTCAGTAGGGTCTACTTCATCACTAGCTGCAACAGCAAATGTTTCCAAAAAATCACCGATTTGAATTGCTTTAACAGCTGTAATACTTCTAGTGCCGTCAGAATCACCTGACATACGCTTATTAATTAATTTTAATATTGATTTTTCTACTTTAGCTTGGCAATTTGCTTCTTTAGCAAAGGCTGAAAAGCTAAAAGTAGAAATGATTATGGCAACGAGAACTGATTTCATAAATTTTCCTTTTGATATTGAAATTGCTTATTAGATTAATTTCTTTTTTTATTTCAATAAAGTTTAGTTATAAATTTATTTATTTTAAAAAAATATTAGAAATTTCAAAAATGTAAAAAAATCATTCCCAATTTGGGACCTTGGCAAAATGACACTCTCTGAAACTAAGGAATCACTTGTTTATTGAGAATTTTGATAGACTTATCTAAAGCTATTAAATACTCAGCTTCACTCCGAACCACAAGCTGAGCAAATTTCATTGAAGGCTGCACAAATTGATCATGCATGGGTTTAACTTGTCGATGAAACTGTTCAAATACTCCATCAGCTGTGCGGCCGCGTTCAGCGACGTCTCGTTCTAATCGTCGCGCAAAGCGAAGTGATTCGGCTGTGTCAAAAAAAATGGTTTCGTCAAAAAGATCTCGAACTTCAGAAATGTGTAAAATTAAAATGCCATCTACTAAAATGATCGGAGCAGGGTTAATTAGTAAGGTTTCTTTTTTTCTTTTGTGAGTTGTAAAATCATAAGTTGGAATTTCAGTGGCTTGACCGCTTTTTAAAATTTTTAAATGAAGGGCTAGTAATGAAAAATCAATCGAATCTGGATGATCAAAATTAACAGAGCCTCCGTCAAAATCAAATTTTGAAGACTGATCAATATAAAAATTATCTTGTAACACCAGGGATGTGTGTTGAGGCCCTAATCTTTTTATAAGATCGCTAGCAAAAAAAGTTTTCCCAGATCCTGATCCTCCAGCGACCCCAATCAGAATTGGCTTATTTTGTTTGGTAAAGTCTGTCACCAGCGTCTCCTAAACCAGGAACTAAGTAACCGAGGTCATTAATTTCCTGTTCAACTCCGACTGTGTGAAGTTCAACATCAGGATGAAGCGTATGTATTTTTTCAACTGCAAATTGGCTGATTAGAATAGCTAAAACTTTTATTGATTTGATTTCATAGGATTTTAAACGATCAATAGCAGCTATCATCGTATCAGCAGTTGAAATGAGAGGGTCGCAAATAATAGCCGTTTTTCCTTTGATATCAACAGGCATTTTAAAATAATATTCGACAGTATTGTGAACAAACTTATCACGATAAATTCCAATAAAGCCCGCTGAGGCAAAAGGTATCATTGATAAAACGGCATCAAGCATGCCATTACCTGCACGCATAATAGAAACAACAACTGGAGCATTGACTATTCTTTCAATTGTAGCCTTTGCAATCGGAGTTTGAATGGTCACTTTTTCCATGTCAGTCCAATCTTTCATGACTTCATAGGCTAAAATCCGACTAATTTCTTTAGTGAGCTCACGAAATTCATGGGAATAAGTTCTTTGATCTCGCAAATAACCAAGTTTATGTTTTAAAAGTGGGTGATCGTGAACATGAATTTTATTTTGTGTTGTCATTTTTAGTCCTTAATTAAATTTAAAATACATTTGCCTTTAGCAAATCAAAATATATTAGCCAAAGGCTAATTAAAATACAGTACCGTCGCTAATAATTTGAAACGGTGGCCCACCGCCAGGTCTTTTTTCAGCTGCTATTTTTCTGCCAGCCCACCAAGTGCCACCTTCAAGAACTTTAGCTAATGGAAATTCTTGCGCTGTTTTTCCTAGTGCTTTTTGAACTTCATTTCCAATCAGATCCAATAAGCATATAGTTAATGCTCGCCATTCAATAATGAAGTCTTCTTCTGGCTTCCATGATTTTTCTAAATCACTTGGATTTTTAGCTGTAATTAAACCAAAATCTAAAATTAATCCACCATTACGATATTCAGCTAAACCAGTGAGTTTTTCAGCTCCAGTTACTTGCAGTCCTGCTTCAATAAGTGGTTCTACTAATGAGTAAGTCATCCACTGCGAAAGCTTATGAAACGCAGTGAGTTCGCCTGTGCCTTGGTGTTTCCAAACATCGCCAAGATTAGTATTGTTTAATATTATTCGACCTGGCCAAATGCTGCCTAAGCCATCGAGCACAGCACGAAGTAAGCCCTCTGCAGGAATTGATTTTCCGTATTGAGTTATTAAATAATCGACTATGCTACCAGGACGTTGAAGTGGAAAAATTTGAGAATTTTCCACACTGCTTCCTAAATTTTTAAGAAGTGCCAATCGACCATCAACTCCAGTGAGTGGGTTTTTTTCATTCACTTGAAAATGTTTTTCAAGTGAAGTTTTTGAAATATTTTTTAATCCATTATAATCTGCTTGAAATGGCCTATTTGATTGAGAGCTGAAAATTCCGCTCATAAACATATGAAAACTGGCAACACCTAAACCTTCCGAACGTGCAAATATTTTTCCTGAAGATCCTTCATTGTAAACCCAGTCGGGTCCAGAACCGGCATCCAATAAAACACTCGTGATGACGAGATCAAGCTTGCAGCGAGCTTTCTCAAGCGCATCAAGTGAGCTTATTTTTTCATTCAAAAGGTTTTCTCGTAAAATTCCGCCTGCACGAAAATGACCCCATCTAGAATGAAAAGGAATTTCTAAGCTAGGGTAGTTGGTTTTTATGACTTCCAGTACGTAATTAACACAAGAATTTAATTCTTCCATATGTATTTGAAAAAAGCCTTTACCAAGTTCTGTGTAATTCATTAAAGCTTTTGTACTTTCACGAATAGCTAGTGGCGAAAGTAAATAGTCGATATTATTCTTCAATTTTTCTTCCCTTCACATTTTTTAATTCTTCTGGTGTCATAGCTGCATCTTGATGAAAGTATCCAGCCGCTTTTTTGGCTTCCATTTCAACACTGGCGTCCCCTGGAATTAATCCTTCAGGAATAGATATTCGATTAATCACTTCAATTCCACTTTTGACGATAGCTTCGTATTTCATATTACTCATTGAGTGAAGATTATGAATTTTTTGAATTCCAAAAAATTGCAAAATATCTGGCATAAATTCTTGAAAGCGAGCATCTTCTACGCCAGCTACACATTCAGTTCTTCGAAAATAATTAGCGGCAGTGTCTCCGCCTTCTTGACGTTTTCGTGCATTGTAAACTAAAAATTTTGTCACTTCACCCAGGGCTCGACCTTCTTTTCTATAGTACGCAATTAATCCCACACCATTTCTTTGAGCTGTTCGTGCCGCATCTTCAATTCCATACATCAAATAAGGACGACAGGTGCAAATATCAGAACCGAAAACATCTGATCCATTACATTCATCATGTACTCTGCAAGTAAGTTCCACTTCGGGTTTTGCTAAATCAGTAGCTTCACCAAAAATATAAACTGTGGTGCTTCCTATGGGTGGAAGCCATGTTTTTAAATCACGACGTGTGATGAGTTCAGCAAACATGCCGCCGGTTTCTTGAAATAAAATACGACGAAGATCACCTTCATCAACACCAAGTCTTTTAGCAATTCCTGGCAAATACCAAACTGGGTCGATGGCCACTTTGGTCACTTTAATATCTTTATTTTTTGTAATGATTTTTCCGTCCACATGTAATCGTCCAGCATCGATGGCCTGTTGAATTTCAGGAATTTGTAAATGAGCTTGAGTCACTGCAATCGTGGGGCGAATATCTAAACCTTTGTCATACAAGCTTTTAAAATGAATTTGTGGATCTAATCCCCAAGGATCGATACTGATCATTTTTGTTGGATCAGACCATTGTGGATAAGGTCCAAGTGGTACGGGACTTTGTGTATTATGCAAGTCAGGCTTATGAGCCGGAGAAAATTTTCCATTTGCAATTGAAAGAGCGCGGTAAACTGAATAGCTTCCGCTGTGAGTGCCGATAGCATTTCTCGCTTTCATATTCGTTAAAGAAGCAACCACAGGGCCACGTTCTAAGGGATCTTTTGCTCCCCAATTAATAGGAAGTGATTCTTTGTATTTCAAATTCGTGTGCGAAGCTAAAATAACATGATTGGATCTATTTTTAGGATCAAGTTTCATAATTTCCTTTTTTGTTACAACGGCTGGTCAGCCGTGCAATATTACGACATCCAGCTTGAGTCAGTTTGCTTTTCCCATTTGATTGTTATTTTTTTCATATTCGTCCAAAAATCTAATGAATGAGCGCCAGTAATATCACCGTGACCAAATTTTGAGGCATTGATTCCACCAAATGAAAATGGTTCGCGTGGTACGGGGACTCCAATATTGACTCCGACCATACCAGTGTTTGCTTCGCGAATAACTCGCTCAGCAAACGCACCGCTTGAAGTAAAAATACTACATGCATTTCCATACTCCACTGAGTTTTCAATTTGAAGTGCTTCTGTTAAATCTTTAACACGAATGATACTCAGTATCGGACCAAATAATTCTGTGGTAGCAGCCATACTTCCAGGTTTAACATGATCTAAAATTGTTGGACCAATCCAGTTGCCATTTTCTAAACCTGTTGGAGTTTTTGCAAGACAGCCATCTAAAATAATTTGAGCTCCCTCTCTTTCGGCTTGATCGATCATAGATTTTAAAAATTGAACTTGTTCTCTTGTGATGATGGCACCCATGTTTTCACCAAGAACCATAGAGCTTGCACGGTCTTTTATTTTTTCAATATGTTGATTTATTTTTGGGTCACTTCCAACGGCTAATAAAACAGAGGCCGCCATACAGCGCTGACCAGCGCAACCTGTAAAAGAATCAGCAATTCCTGATCCGCTTAATTCCATCGTTGCATCTGGAAGTAATATAATATGATTTTTTGCACCGCCTAAAGCTAAAACTCTTTTTCCTAATCGAGTGCCTCGATCGTAAACCATTTTTGCAATTTTTGTAGATCCCACAAATCCAATGGCTTTAATCAGTGGATGATCAATTAAAGTGTTTACAACTTCTGATCCCCCATGAAGCAAGGTCAATAAACCTTTTGGAAGCCCTGCTTCTGACAAAGACTCTGTAATTGCAATTGACGTCAGCGGAGTTTTTTCTGAAGGTTTCCAGACATAGGCATTACCCAAAGCAAGATTTATAGGAATAGTCCACATCGGAACCATTGCTGGAAAATTAAAAGGAGTAATATTTAAAACGACACCTAATGATTCACGACGGTATTCACAGCTCACCCCTCGCGAGACTTCCATACGTCCGCCAACATCTAAATTTTGTAACGACAAGGCATATTCAAGAACTTCAATGCCTTTCATAAGGCCAGCTTTTCCTTCTTCGAAAGTTTTTCCAGATTCTGAAGCTTTCAAATGAGCTATTTTATCTAAATCTCGAATCAAAATTTGACGAAATTGAAATAGAACTTTAGCGCGTTCTTTCATAGAAACCAGAGCCCATTCTTTTTGGGCTATGGCAGCAGCCTGAACTGCAAGATTGATTTGTTGCTGATCAGGTACCGAGACAATTCCAATTTGTTGTTGATTGTAAGGACTTTTGACTTCAAATTGACTTGCGATTCCTTGAATCCAAGCGCCTTTAATAAAACAATTGGCTTTTATTTTCTGAGAGGGTAATTGAGGTTTCATGGGCTCCTTATTTATTAAAAATATAAGTAATATAGCTTAGGTTTTTTGTCCGTGTTTGTGAAGACTGGATGCATCAGTCTTAGAATGAGCTTCGCTCAAACAATTTTTGATACAAATAAATATACTCGAGAGCTTGAATTTCTGCCATATCTGCTGCCGTGGATGCTCGACCATGCCCACCCCTCGTGTTTTCATTATATAAAACAGGTAATCCAAGTTCAATCATCCTAGCCACCATTTGTCTGGCGTGAGCCGGATGAACACGATCATCTTTGGTGTTAGTAATAAAAAAAGGTTCTGGGTATTTTTTTGAGAATCTAAATTATGAAGCGGGGAGTAGCTGAGTAAATAATCTTTCATTTTTGGATCAGCAGGATTTCCGTATTCATTCATCCAACTGGCACCTGCAAATAATTGATGATAGTCCAGCATATTTGTTAGTGGAACTACGCTTATAACAGCGTTAAATAATTCAGGCCTTTGTGTCAGAGCCACAGCTGTTAATAACCCACCGTTTGATCCACCTTTAATACCTAATTGTTTTGGAGTTGTTATTTTTCGATGGATCAGATCTTCTGCGACGGCATAAAAGTCTTCATAAACTTTATGTCGGTTTTCTTTAATAATTTGAGTGTGCCATTCGGTGCCATATTCCGATCCACCGCGAATATTTGCCAAAACGTAAATACCACCTTTTTCTAACCAAGTAGGTCCCATGGCATTCACATAACTTGGATTAATTGAAACTTCAAAGCCGCCGTAAGCATAAAGCAAAACTGGATTTGATTTTTCAGATATTTTATTATCTTTTGAATGCACAATAAAATAAGGAATCATTGTTCCATCTTTACTTTTTGTTTTAAACTGTTGATAAGTATATTTTGAAGAATCAAATCGACTTGGGGCTTGTTTAATTTTTATTGGTTGAGTTTGCACTTTTTCATTCATGTAAAAATACGAAACAGGAGTCAAAAAATCAGTGTAATCAATATAAACATGATCTGATTCAGAACTCACAGATTGAAGATTAAGGCTTCCTTTTGGAAGATTGATGTTGTTTTTAATCCATTGATTGTTTTGAAATTCATATTTATGAAGACTTTGAATAACATCATGATTTGTAACTACCCAAAGATAGTTTTTTGAAGCCCTAGAATCTTCACAGAAATGAGAACTATCAGGAATAAAAATCGGGTGGTAATCCCTTTTTTCTAAAATCGTCGTTGATTGGTTTAGACTAAAAGAAATTAAGCTTCCGCTAGGAAAATCAAGAAAAGGCTTTCTAATTTGAAAAATGAATTCATGACCTAGGATATCAATGAACTGAGATTTTTCAGGAAGTGAAACTAAAGTCGTTTTTTGGGACTGAATATCATAAATATAATTTTCACTTTCTCCAAAAGTAATATAACGATTGATGAATAGATTTTTTTTCTGAAATTCTATGGATCCGGTCGCTAAAAGATAAAGGCTTGCATCTGTTTTATCGGCTTTAAATACTGTTGTTGCTTGAGTTAAAATTTCTCCACGTTTTAATATTTTAATTTCAGTGGGATAGCCTGACTTATTGAGGTTTTTTTCGATTGTTCCATCGGCAATAATGAGAGTGTTTTCATCAAGCCAGCTTAAATGACTTTTTGATTCAGAAATAGTAAACCCATTTTTTACAAACTGACCTGTTTTTAAGTTAAATTCATGACTCACGTGGGCGTCTTTTCCAGATTTAGAAAGTGAGATCATACAGTATTCAATTTTTCCTGATAAACAGTTTATATCACCAAAAACCCAATTTTCATTTTCATTTTTGGATAACAAATCAAGATCTAAAATAGTTATCCAGTTTTGCTGTGGGCTATTGAAGTTTGAAATTGAAGTTTTTCTCAGGATACCTTTGATGTGGTTTTTGTCTTGCCAAAAATTATATATTTCATGGCCTAGTTGGAAAAACTGAGGCAGATTTTTTTCATCTGATAAAATATTAAATATTTTCTCATAGGTTGATTTAAATCTTGGATCAGCTTTAAGTCTGTTTTTAACAATTTCATTTTGTTTTACTGCAAACTGAAGTGATTGTTCTGAATCAACTTCTTCAAAATATTTTAAGTGAGTAACTGCATTTTCTTTTTCAGACAATTTCATATTTTGACATCCTAATAATAAGTTTAAGGCTATAAAGCTGATTGCAATTTTCATGGATTATTTTCTTTTGCATCAGTTTTAATTTTTTCTAAGTAATTAGAAATTTCACTCGAAGGAATTCGGCGATGACCGCCTTCAGTTTGATAGCATCTAATTTGTCCGCGTTTAATTTCACGACGAACTGTATTTTCTGAAATACTAATATAAGCGTTAAGCTTTTTAACAAAATCGGGCAGTGAGTAATCCTCTTCGGCGGCACTAAGTGTTTGACGAAAAGATGATGGCAAAGGTTGCCATTTTTTATGTTCGCGGTGAGTTTCAATTTGGCTCCACATATTTTCGATCTCTTTTATGAGTGTATTTTTGAAATCTTCCGTTATAAGTATTTTGGCAGATTTGGAAGATTCATCATATGCTTTTTCGTATTGTGGTTTGAGGCTTTTGAAAAAGCCAAGATCTGGAGTTGAGATCACAATATCATCAACAAGCTTTTTTATAACGATTGGGAAATCTAAAGTTTTTGGATCAAATTTTTTCATCTAAATATCATCATTAAAATCTGCCAAAACTTCCAATTATTTTTAATAAATAATGCGCAATATTAAACGCAATATTATATGACTATTCATGCGTATGATTTACCATATTAAAATGAAACAAGAAAATAATGATAAAAAAGATCAAAAAAATGAAATTATTCACTTAGATTTTATTGAAAATCACGAGACTAAATTATTATCTCAATCAACCCTGAAAAACCCTCAGGATATGGCTCTTATCGCATCCTGGATCTATCAAAAGGGACAAAAAACACAAATATATTACAAGCGGGTGATTAAAGAATTTTATGAATTTTATCCTTATTTAAATTTAAGAACGACTCAGATCACCCATCTTGTTTTATTTTTAAAAACATATAAACCATTTGCTGATTCCACGCGAAATACTTACAAAAATGCACTCAGATCTTTATTTTCATTTGCTTTTAAAACGGCTTATCTCGACAAAAATCCAGCTTTAGCATTAGAAAACATAAAAGTACCTGATCGAATTTCATCGAAGGTTTTATCGCGTGAACAAATCGAAAGAATGATCTTTTTAGAGAGTAACATAAGAAACAAGCTTATTTTAAAAATACTTTATTTTACTGGCATACGCGTCGACGAATTAACTCAATTAAAAGTTTCATCATTTCAGAATTCGACTCAGGGCCTGATTATGATAGTCATAGGAAAAGGTCGAAAAGTCAGATCTATACATATTCCTGATCATTTAAAAGCAAATATTTTAGATTACGGTTTCAGCCTAAATACTGAAGACTATTTGTTTACTAACGATCGCCGAGTCGATTTCGGAATCAATGATTTCACTAGATCGAAATTAAACCACAGTCAAATTTTCAGAATTGTAAAGTCAGCATCTTTAAAAGCTGGCTTAAGTGTAAAGCCTTCACCGCATTGGTTAAGACACACAAGTGCCACTCATGCAATAGAAGCCGGAGCCCCTGTGCATGTTGTACAACGCTCGCTGGGGCATGAATCTATTTCTACGACTGGACGATATTTAGAAATAAGACCTAAAGAATCTGTGGGGGATTATTTAAAGGAAGTTTGAATGACTTATAATTCCAATTTAAGTTGATTGAATCCATAATTAAATAAAGTAGACCAATTAATTATTTGATTTTCAGCATAAGGATCTAAAAGAATCAGCCGAGTTTGTTTTTTATATAGATCAAAATAATGATAACCAACAACTTGTTGATTAATGTATTCTGGACTTAGACCAATTTTTTCAGGAGACTCACTTTTAAGTTGAATAATTTTTTGTTCAATTACTGGTAAGAAATTATTAACTACATAAATGTCACCCAAGGCCTCATTCACTTTTTCAATTCCTAAATTTCGACTGTAATAATCAAATAGATCAAAATATTTTTGAGCTTCAGGATCAGTCGGCTTCATACCAATAAATCGGCGATACAATTGAGCCACTAAATAGGATGAGGCCCCTGTGGTTTGTATAGATTTAAAATTATTTTTTTGAATGATAGAAATCATCTTATTTTTTAACAATCTAAATTCAGCCATAGGCAGGCCTTTATTATTTTGAGAAACTTCTAAATTTTTTTTAAAATTCATTGGATTTTCTAAACGCAGACCATTTAAATACACAGTTGATTGATTTTTTTTAGGAAAAATCAAAGTAAAGCTCATGATAAATTTTTCTCCACTAAAAAGTGAATAACTGTATTCTGAACTTATACCAAACGTATTAAATGCATAAGGTTTCTCTTTTTTTTCTGAGGCTTGGATTTTTAATTCTCCAAACTGCTCAAGTTCATGTGTGAATTTTGGTGAAAAGATATGGTGCAAGTCTAGGTTTTTAATATCAATCAATAGTTGATTTTTTGAGGCGTGTTTGGAAGTCATCGTTTGAGAAAAATAGTCAGAACATTGAAGAGCAAATAAAGAATAACCAAAAAAGTAGATTATCATAAAAAAAGTTACTTTTTTAAATATCGATTTCATATCTTTTTTTATACATAATGAAGGCCAATTTGCGTCTTAAAATGAGATACTAAGATCAAGTAAGTTCTGCAATAAGCTCAATCTTTGTAAAACGTTTTTCAGATTGGCTTTTTTGGTCATTTAATGAGAACAACTTCGACAGTTAGTACAACCTATTCTAAAAACTCAAAATATTAAAAATATTTTTTTATATCGGCTAAAGTCTAGCTTTACGCATGACGATTAATGTTTCATGCAACCAAAACAACAACTACAAGGAGATCGTTCGATGAATAAAATGATGATACTAGGCTTACTATTAACGACTGGAATTTCAGTACAAACCTATGCTAGACCACTTTATATATGTGATAAAAAACGTGATAAAGTTTCTTTAAGTATTTGTGATAAATCATCTACTGAAGAAAAAAAGCAAGAATGTATTAGTTTTTATAAAAATGCTGATTGCAATACTGTGGCATTACATGAACAGTATAACGAAGAATAAGTTATATTTTGATTCTGATAAAAAACCTCGTTTATTCGGGGTTTTTTTATGCCTATGAGAGTCTCAATCTGAAACACCTACTTAATGAAACATAATATAACTTATCGGAGAAATTACCTATCGTTATTGTGTCGTTCTTGTTGAATCTTTTGGATCAGTTCCAAAGGATTTAGAATCAGAATTACTCAGTTTCGAATAAAACCCTTTTTCATTTTTACAATTCAAGGCTGAATCTTTATTGTCATTACAAAATGAAACTGAACACGTAGCTAAAGCTTTATAGGTTTTTCCGTTCTCGGTACAAGCAACTAGGCCGGTGCAAATTCCTTGATTTTTGGTATCGCAAGCAGCTTCTTGCAAAAGTCTAGGTTTTAGTTTTTCACTCCAAATGCAGGTTTTTTCTTGAATTTGAAAAGGCTTTTTTTCTATTTTCACATCCACTTTAGAATCGTTTGATTGATCAAGTTTACTTTTTTTATTTAAAAAATCGACCACTTTTTGATAGTCTTTAGGGTAATTTTTCGACCAATTATCACAGTATTTTCGTGCTTCATTAGGGTTATTCGCAAATCTATCTTCAATTCCTGATTTTGTGAATGGCCGAGCAGCAAGTCCTTTAAACATTCCCTGTGCACGACGCTCACGATCTTCGTCCATCCAACTAGGATTTAAAATTTTTTCGGCCGCATAGTCTGCACATATCAATTTTGAAGTATCAATAATTTTTCAATATTTTTTTGCGTTAAAGAATTATTCACATTAGATAAAAGAATAACATCATCTTTCATTTTTTTTAATTCATCTGTTGTATATTTAGAATTCAAAGATTGAGTCAGTTTTCCCTTTTTTTCTTCTAGTAAAAAAATATCCTTATCTAAAACCTTAATACTTTTTAGTATGTTTGGGAATTCTTTTTGTAAATCCAATGGGGCTGATTTTTCTCCGCTAGATACATATCTTTTTTGATTTTGTGCATACAAATTACTCCCTTGAATCAAAAAAAATAAAACTAAAATTTTTTTAGGCATAAATTTATTCCTTAATCAACTTAATGTCATCAAATTCAGACTTATCTATTTCAAGATTAAATTTTTCATGAGCTACAAATTTGTAATCTTTAGGAAAAGATTTTTTAGGCAAATAATATTTTTGATTAAATTCATCTGTAACAAGAACTTCAGTTTTAGTAAAAGCAGTCCCTATAGTTCCCTCTATAAAAACCATGTTATCGATTTCTGCTTGAGAACTGAAGTTAATTAAAAATACCAATATTGAAAAAAATAAAAATTTCATAATATCACCCGTTCAATTTTTTAGATCTGTTATTAAAGCAAAGATTCGAATCTGTACAATACTTCGATGAGCATGAAATATAAACTGACTGACCTTGATCACACTTAACTTTACCAAAACAAATTTTATTAGCACCAGTACAACTTGAACCACTCAAAAGTCTAGGCTTCAGAGCCTTTGAATCCCAATCACAATTATTTATATCTTTTTCTTCAGCGTCACTAATAACATCGACAGGTTTAATAACAAGTTCTGATATTTTTTGATCTAATTGAGTCTCTATTTTTGCAACTTCTTTAGGTTTTATTTTTTCAATCGGATTATCTTGACTTCGTTTTTGATTAAGAGCTTGAGCCAAATCAAATAGTTCAGGATTTTCGCTATACTTTAATTTGTAATTGTTTCTTAGCGTTTGAAATCTTTTACAATCATTGAAGTCATTTTGACATTGATAGTACTCGAAATCCATTTCTACTTGTGCATAAAGTTTTTTTTGATCGGCTTGGCTTATTTTTGAACCTATGTCTAAAAGATTTTGAGTAGGAGGTTCATTATATTTTTTCCAGTAATCTTTAGAAGCATTTTCTGAAGGAGAACATCGTTTTTTGTACTTGATACAATTTGTGTATTCAATTTGAAAGTTAAGCAGGTCCAGATATTTTTTTTTAAAAGCTGAATTTAGTTTGTAATCTGAAGTAGTAAAATATTTTTGTGACGCATAGAACTCATTTCTTAAAGTTTGATCCCAACCTTTTGTATTTTGGGAAAAACCTTTTGAAATTGATAAGAATATGAATAATGAAACAAGACAATTTATTTTAATTTTGCTCATGATTTATATTAAGGCTATATCGACTGCCTTAAAACAATAAGTTCAAAAATACAAACAATAGTCTAGCTAAAATGACTAAATTTCGATCTGAGCACCAACTTCAAGTACCCGCTCTTTTGGTAAATTAAAGTAATAGGCACTTGGAATTTCCATTTTAGTTTGAAAAGAAAAAAGTTTTTCGCGCCATAAAGCCATTCCAGGGTTATCAGTGGCAAAAATATTTTCGCGACCAATAATAAATGTGGCTGCTAATGGATCAAATTTTGGGTCAATTTCTTTATACTTATTTAAAAAACCGACGACGTCAGGATTGTCCATATACCCGTACTTAAGAATCAATTGATGATATTTTCCATCAATAAAACTAACTTCAAACCGATCAGATTCGGGAACTCTGGGTTTTTGTTCAGTCATCACTGTTATAAAAATTAAATTTTCATGCAAACATTTATAATGTTCAAATGAATGAACCATCGGATACGGTGCTGAACCTAAATTTCGATTCATATAAATACATACGCCAGGAGATCTTTGGTGTGGTTTTGATTTCATTTGTTCAAAAAATTCAGTCAATGGAACAATCTTTTCACGCAGTTTTTTACTTAAAATTTCTCGACCACGCTTCCATGTCGTCATATAAATAAATAAAAACAAACCAACAAGTAAAGGCAACCAACCACCATCAGCTATTTTTAATAAATTTGATCCCAGAAACAAGATATCAATGACAAAAAATACTGAACACAGGGCTGTCGTTAAATAAAGATTCCAATTCCAGCGATAAATGGCAACGACATAAAAAAGCATTGTCGTAATAAACATCGTTCCTGTGACTGCAATACCGTAGGCAGCAGCTAAATTAGAAGAAGACTTAAAAAGTAAAACTAATAATAAACAACCTATCATTAGAAAACGATTGATATTTTTGATGTAGATCTGACCCATTTCTTGCTCAGAAGTATGAGAAATTTGCAGACGTGGCAAATATCCCTGCTGAATAGCTTGCAGAGTGATTGAAAACACTCCAGTGATCAAAGCCTGTGATGCAATTGTCGTTGCAAGAGTCGCAATAATGACTAACGGAATTAAAAACCAATCTGGTGACATTAAATAAAATGGATTCGTAATTCCTTCGGGATTATGAATTAAAAAAGCACCTTGTCCAAAATAATTAAGCATTAAACAGGGAAAAACAATCAAAAACCAAGCTTTACGAATAGGAGATATTCCAAAGTGTCCCAAATCAGAATATAAAGCTTCCCCTCCGGTGACAACCAAGAAAACAGAACCTAAAGCGACAAACGCTATGAATTTATTTTCTATGAAAAAATTTATAGCGTAAATAGGATTAATGGATTGAAGTATTTCTGGTGCATTGACAATACTAGAAATGCCTATGGCACCCATGCTGATAAACCAAATCAATGTGACAGGTCCAAATATTTTTCCTAAAGATCCAGTTCCATTTTTTTGAATGGCAAACAGGCCAAAAATAATCGCCATTGTGATCGGTATAATATAAGGATTAAAAACTGGCGTTATAGTGTTTAATCCCTCAACCGCGCTGAGAATTGAAATGGCTGGAGTAATAATCCCATCACCATATAAAAATGCAGCGCCTACAATTCCAAATAAAATGAGCATTTTTTTTAAAGTAGGATCTAGTTTTTTTTTGCAATTATTTGTGGCGTCGTTAATTACCAAAGTCGTCAATGCTAAAATTCCACCTTCGCCTTTATAATCTGCTCGAAGAACAAAAACTAAATACTTTAAACTAATGACGATCACTAATGACCAAAAAACTAAAGATAGTACTCCATAGATATTATTAGTCGTGACTGCTAGGCCACTATGTAAAAAAGTTTCCTTAAAGGCGTATAAAGGACTGGTCCCAATATCACCGTAAACAACTCCTAATGCTGTTAAAGTCAAAAGCAGTTTATAAGATGCACTTTGTTGTTCAGTTTTCATTCAGTTGGTCCTGTATTGTTTTGACCTCGAATGAACTCGAAGTTAATTTATGCTTTATGAATTTAGACCAAGCCATTTGTCCCCATTTTTTAGAAGCTAACCCATGTAACGGATGTGCTTACTGGGATATTGACTATAACGCTGAACTTAAGTTTAAAAAAGATACAGTTAAAAGCAACTTAAATTTAACAATAAATAATATTCGCGTTAAATTAGCTCCTGAATCTTTTAACTTAAGAACTCGTTTTGACTTTACAATTCAGTTTACTGAAGGTGAATTTGTAACTGGCCTATACTCTAAAAATCACAAATTAGTAGCTATTAATAAATGTTATGTTTTGCGTCCTGAGTTGCAAAAAGCCTATGAAGTTTTTAAAAATCTTTTAAAAGAATACAAACCTCAAATCTCTAAAGGATCAGTGCGGATACGTATTTCAAATAGTTCAGACATTTTGGGCATTTGGCTAGATTTTTCAAATATTGAGATTAAGAAATTGCTGATTGAAAAAAAATTCCTCATAGCTTTATCTAAACATTTCATCATTGAAATAGGCCAAAAAAGTAAACGCTTAGATTTAAATTCGTTTGAACTTGAGCAACTTAAGCTGACTGAAGCTTGTGCTGAAAATTGGTTTTCTACACAAAACGCACCACTAAAATCTTATATTAGTAGTTTTACGCAACCCAGTTGGCAAACTGCAGACTTACTTACAGAGCAAATTTTGGACTGGATCAGTTCAGTTAACTTAAATCGTGTGATTGAATACGGATGTGGTATGGGACAATTTACAATTCCTTTATTGAGTGCTCAAAAAAAAGTTGATGTATTTGAAACAGACTTAAAAGCCATTCAGCTTTTACAGCAAAATTTACCAGCTGATAAAATAAATGATGTTCAAATAAATCCAAAGAATGCCAATTTTTCTGAGGCGATTATTTTAGTGAACCCTCCCCGATCAGGATTAAATAAATTTGCTGAAAAATTGCTTTTAAGCGATGGCCAATGGATTATTTACATATCTTGTCATATCGATAGCCTGAAAAAAGATTTAAAAATTTTGCAATCAAAATATAAGATTAAAGACATTGTCATTGTAGATCAATTCAAAAGAACACTTCACTTTGAAACAATGGTTTTACTTCAAAGTATAAATTGAAGCTTTTGTTAATTGACCTGCTAGATCTTTTTTAAAGATTAACGATAAAACGGGCAACGTAACAATTCCAGAAACTGTGATAAGTAATACACGAAAAAGAATTTTAAAAACATAATTTATTTGACGTCGCTCTGAAGGCTGACCAATTCGAAGTCCACAGCTCCATTCACCAATAGTGGCACTCATTAAAACCCGAAAACTGATAAAGTAAACCATTGAGATTAAAAAATATATTGCTGAAAAAGTAGTAACGCGATTATGCAGATTAAAAAGTTCATTAAAAAAAATAAGGATCTCTTTATTATTAATTAATTTGAAAATTACTGATGCTAATAAAATAAAAACTATCGATTTAAATATAATAACTAAATGATCAACTACAGCAGACAATAAAATCCAACCTGTTAAGGTCAAGCCTGAACGTTTTCGAGGTCCTCGATGAAATACAGCATCAAGTTGCGAAATTTCGTTAGGCTGAATCAGCGTTCGATGATTCAGTGATATTTCAACGCTATTTTCTGTGATTTCGATATTTTTTTCTAACATGCTACTACTTTAACGCAGTTGAAAATGAAAACAAACTGGACAATGATCAAAAAATTATTAAACTATACTTTGTCTAAACTAAACCCCACACAGGAGACTCCATGAAAACAATGATCATTTTTGCAATTGCAACACTTAGCCTTCATCTTATGGCTGCTAAATCATACCAAGTCACTGGTCCAGTAGTTGATGTGACTGAAACAACAATTACTATCGATAAAAAAGGTGAAAAATTTGAAATTGAAAAATCAGCAATGACAAAAACTGCTGGTGAAATTAAAAAAGGCGATAAAGCCACTGTTTATTACTCAATGACTGCCACTGAAGTCGAGGCTAAAGGCGGGGCTACAATGAAAGATAAAAAGAAGTAATTTTTTGCATTAGTATAATAAAAAAGCCGATTTAAAATCGGCTTTTTTTTGCTTTAAATAATTAAATAATTAAATAATTTATTTAATTGATTTTGAATTGACCTTCGGAAAATTTTCTAAATCGCTAGGACAACTTCCGCCGTATATAACAGTTCCATCAGGACAATTTATTCTTGCTGGACATTGATCTGGACTATCAACAATTGTTAAACCGTCTGCACAAACATGTTTTACATTTCGCTCTGGTTTTCCGCAAGCTCCAGTTGTATCAATAATTGTAGATCCTGGA